>NZ_JBEXYP010000004.1:0-429365 GCF_040630995.1 Micromonospora sp. NPDC005710
ATCCCCTCTCCACCTTCCAATCTCGGCCCCCCTCTCCCCCCCTTTTCGGCGCGGCGCCTCCGCCCCCGCCGGGGGGGGCGCGCCCCCCACGACGTCACATGGCCCGGCCGGGATCATGCCGGCCGGGCCGCCGATCAGGATTCCAGGCGCCGACGCCGGGCAAGGAAGAACGCGACAGCGCCCAGTACGACAAGCGCACTTCCGATGCCCGTCATGGCCGGAACCGCACCGCCGCCGGTCACCGGCAGGATGGGGTGCTTGCCGCCGCCACCAGGTCGACCGGGGGGTCCGGACGGACCAGGTGCGCCGGGGCTACCTGGCGCGCCAGGTGCTCCGGGCGCGCCCGGACTACCTGGTGCTCCGGGGCTGCCTGGTGCTCCGGGGCTGCCGGGCGCTCCCGGGCTACCTGGCGCGCCGGGCGCGCCAGGACTGCCTGGTGCTCCGGGACTGCCTGGTGCTCCGGGACTGCCTGGTGCTCCGGGACTGCCTGGTGCTCCGGGGCTGCCTGGTGCTCCGGGGCTGCCTGGTGCTCCGGGGCTGCCTGGTGCTCCGGGGCTGCCTGGTGCGCCGGGGCTGCCTGGTGCGCCGGGGCTGCCGGGCGGGCCACTGGGTCCGGGCGGGCCGGACGGTCCGGGCGGGCCGGTTGGTCCGGCGCAGATCGGAGCGGTAATGACGTTGGTGTCAAGAGTGACGGCGGCGGTGCGCGCCAGCGCGCGGCCCTGGAGGGTCGCGCCCGTGGCCATCGTGATCGCGGCCTGAGCCATGATGGTGCCCACGAAGGTGGTGCCCGTGCCGATCGTCGCCGAGCTGCCGATCTTCCAGAACACGTTGCAGGCCGAAGCCCCGTTGGTCAGGACCACGCTGCTGTTCGACGCCGTCGTCAGCGACGAGTCGACCTGGAAGATGAACACCGCCGCCGGGTCGCCCTGGCCGTTGAGCGTCAACGCCCCGGTCAGCTGGGCCGCGCCGATCCGATAGACCCCGGCGTTGAGCGTGTTGCCGCCGAGTTCCGCCGGAAGGTTGGTGAACGGGGTCCGGCCGGCGGCGTCGTTGAAGGCGGTGGTCAGGTCGCTCTGGGCCTGGAGTGCGACCGCGTCGCCGAGGTGCACCTCGCCGCCGATCGTTGCCGTTCCGAAGCCGGTCGCGGTGTTTCCGGGGAACCGTCCGAGACTCTGGGCCAGGAAGCTGGGGCCGGTGTTGGTGGGCTCCGCTCCGGCCAGGACGGAGAAGTCAGCCGCAGTCCCCAGGTTGACAGGTGCGTCCGCAGCGTTGGCGGCGGTCGAGCTGAAGAGCAGCAGGCTGGCGGCCACCGTGGCGGCTGCTCCAGCCGCGAGCGTCGGCAGGACGACCCGTCGTCGTAGCCAATGTGTGGGTTTTGCTGTCACAGAACACCCTCCGTGGGTACTCGCAGGAGACGCCCAGCGAGCGGCGTCCTGCGTGGTACGGCCTGTTTGGCGATCGATATGTGCGTTGACCACCACATCACGGCGGGTGTTCAAATGGGGTTAAATACGGACAATAGTAGAGATTGTCTATCCGAACTGGATTGACCTTCGCATTCGTGTGCGCCGCTCCCGTGAATAGCGGGCGGGCACGCGGCAAGCGCCACCGAGCGGATCTCGGCCCAGCTAGCGGCCAGTCGGGAGCGGCCGGGTCGCGCGGCCGAGGACGCAGGGGGAGGAGGGGCTGTTGCTGGTGGCCGGGAAACGGAACCGGCGCAGCTCTGCCACCTCGAAGCCGGCCGCCGCGATGGCGGTGACCGTGTCGCGGCCGGTGTGGCAGCCGGCGAACAGCCTCGGCCAGAGCGTGGCGTCGAGGAGGCGTTGGGTGCGGTGCAGACCGGTGGCCTCGTCGGCGGCCACGTGCTCGAAGAAACGCACCTCGCCTCCGGGGCGCAGCACCCGGCTGATCTCGGCCAACGCGATCGACTGGTCGGGCACCGTGCACAACACCAACGCGACCACCGCCGCGTCGAACTCGCCGTCAGCGGCGGGCAGCGCCTGGGCCAGACCGTCGACGACGGTGACCGGAACCGGCGCATCGGTCGCGGCGCGCTCGGCGGCGGCACGCAGACGACGTTCCGGTTCGACGGCGAGGACCTCGGTCACCCCCGGTGGGTAGTGGGAGAACATCCGCCCGTTGCCCGCGCCGATCTCGATCACCCGGCCCGACAGCCCGGCGACCAGGTCTCGTCGGAACACCGCCGTCCCGGCGCGGTCCATGGCGACGCTCAGCCGCTCGTACACCCGGGCGAAGACAGGGTGGGACACCGTGGCCACGTCGACCTCCTGATCTCCGACGAACTGGTCTGCGCCGATTGTCCTGCATCCGCGCACGCTTTCCGTCCTACTGGGGGGTGGCACAACCCAACCCAGCGCAGGCAGGAGTGGTTCGACCATGAAGATCGTCGTCATCGGGGGCAGTGGCCTCATCGGTTCCAAGCTCGTCGACCGCCTCGGCGCCCAGGGCCACGAGGCGGTGCCGGCATCGCCGAAGACAGGCGTGAACACACTCAGCGGTGAGGGAGTGGCCGACGCGCTCACCGGCGCCGAGGTCGTCGTCGACGTGTCGAACTCGCCGTCGTTCGAGGACGCCGCCGTGCTGGAGTTCTTCGAGACGTCCACCCGGACGCTCCTCGCCGCCGCGTCGGACGCCGCGGTAAACCACTACGTGGCGCTCTCCATCGTGGGGTGCGACCGGATCCCGGACAGCGGGTACATGCGCGCGAAGGTGGCCCAGGAGAAGCTCGTCGTCGCGTCCGGACTCCCGTACTCGGTGGTGCACGCCACCCAGTTCTTCGAGTTCCTCCAGGGCATCATCGACACCGCCACTGAGGGCGACACGGTGCACCTCGCGCCGGTGCTCATCCAGCCGATGGCAGCGGACGACGTCGCTGCCGCGGTGGCCGAGGTCGCGCTCGGCGCGCCGACGAACTCGGTTGTCGAGGTCGCCGGCCCGGGGCAGTTCCGCCTCGACGAGCTGGGCCGAACCCTTCTCGCCGACAAGCAGGACAGTCGTTCGGTGGTGGCCGACCCCGACGCCCGGTACTTCGGTGCCAGGCTGGGCGAACGCTCGCTCGTCCCCGCCGACGGCGCCCGCATCGCCGGCACCGGCCTGGACGAGTGGCGTACCCGGGGCTAGTGCGCGACCAGCTACCTCGGCGTCCCGGGCGGGTCGGCCCGCCCGTCGAGGCGCTGCACCAACTCCCGTACGACAGTGGTGAACGGCTCGTCGGACTCGTGCGGCCAGTGCCCGTGGATGGGTGGGGCGACGCTGTCCCCCGGGGGCGTCACGACATCTTGGGGATCACGCTGGCGGCGATCCACGGCGGCGGCGGGGTCGGCCGGCGTGGGTGCGGCGTGCGGGGAGAAGATCCAGCCACCGATGGGGTCGGTGTCGCGCCACAGGTTGACCCAACGCCAGCCCACCCGCCTGCCGATCTCGTGCAGTGCCGCGTCATCGACGTAGGCGGGGAACAGTCGGGCGTACAGGCGGCGCAACGGTGATCCGTGGGTGAGCAGGGCAACCCGGTCGCCGACCTGCGGCGGCAGTTGCAGCACCGTGGCGGCGAGCAGCACCGAGCCGTGGCTGTGCCCGGTGAGCAGCACCGCGTTGCCGCGCTCGACGAGGTAGGTGATCCGGCGGGCCAGTTCCGGCACCGCCCGCTCGGAGTAGCAGGGCGGCGCGAACGGATGGGCGGCCCGGGGCCAGAAGGTGCCGAGGTCCGAGAGGACACCGATGTACCTGCGGTACGACTCGGTCCGGTACGCGAAGATTCCACCGATGATCAGGCCGAGGATGATCGCCGCGATCACCCAGCTGCCGAAGGCGATGGCGAACGTGATCGCGTCCGCCGGCAATCCGATGTTCCGTTCGACGACGTCGCCCGGGACCTGCCCCAGCAGGCCGAGGGTGGTGGTGGCGGTGGCGAGCCCGGCGAAGCAGGCGTAGAGCACTGCCAGCGGCACCAGCTTCTCGGTGAACCGGGCCCGGGCTATCGCGTCGCGGACCTGCCGCAGCCGGACCCCTGCCCCGGCGGGCGGGTTCGGGAAGTCGCTCGCGACGATCGCCGCCGCGGCCCGGCGTCGACCCCGGCGGGAGAACAGGACGACGAGGCCGGCGACTGTCGCGGTGACCAGCACCGCGCGGAAGAAGCCGAAGATTGCCCAGGTGTAGGCGCGGGGTGGACCGTCGGCGATGCCCGCACCGGTCGGCACGTCGCGATCCAGAAAGTCCGCCACCCGGTAGACCAGTTCGGCGGAGTACGCCACCGCGATGCTGATCCCGGTGGCGCTGACGACGAGGGCGCCCAACCCGAACAGCGGGGCGGCGTCGGGCCCGCCGCGCCGCCAGAGCAGCACCACGCCCAGGGCGGCCAACAGCGTCGTCTGCGCCACGAAGAGGCCGGCCAGGGTCGGCTCGTAACCGGGGAGCCCGTGCTCCTCCGGCCACGGCTGCGCGCTCGTCGGCACCTCCGCCACGACGATCACGGTCAGGATGATGGCGGTGGTCCGGAGGGTGCGGGTGACCCGGTCCAGCCGCTGGTCGCCGGGGGCCCGGTCGATGAGCGGCGGTGTGCAGAGCAGCCCCACGCAGCAGGCCAGGATCACCCCTGTGATCGCCGTCAACGCGACGCTGGCCACCGAGGCGTCGCTGGTGACTCGGGCCAGGAGCAGGACGAGGTCCAGCGTCGCGAAGGCCGCGGCGACATGGATGGCGCGTAATCGGCCCACCAGCGGCTCGGCGTCCCACTTGCCGATCGTGCCGAGCCGGGTGGTGGAGCCGGCCCGGTCGGGTGCCCGAAACGCCTCGAAGTTTCGCCCTGGACGGCAGCTGATTCGCCAGATCAGGCCGATCCCGGCGACCGGGACCAGCGCCAGCACGGCCAGTCGCTGTCCGACCGGCCGCCCACCCAACCAGGACAGCCAGCTCCGTCCGGTCAGGCAGTCAGGTGAGGCCAGGCACTTCCAACCGACGAGATCCAGTGCCACACCGGCGATGGCCAGCACGTAGAGCACGGTGAGTGTGAGCGCCAGCACCCGGCACAGGGACTTGACCGCCGCCTCGGACCCGGGGTTCGCTGGCCGCATCCAGATCGCGACGTTCACCAGCATGAGGGGGAGCAGGAAGACCACCGCCAGGGTGCGGGCCACGGTCCCGGAGGGCAGGTCACCCCAGCGGTACGCCTCAAGCGTCACCCCGTGCACTCCGGGGGCGTCCGAGCACCGGAGGCGTGGGCGGTAGAACCCGCCACTGCGGTCCCCGGCGACCTGCCCGGTCTGTCCCAGGTCCAGAACCTGTGCGGCACTCGCGCCGGAGACTCCGTGCACGCGTAGCTCCACGACGTCAGCGGAGTCGTCCGGCCCGTTCAACCGCGCTGATCCATCCGACGTCCTCCCGAGGCGTGTGGCAGCCCTGACCGCGCGACCAAGCCCCGACGTCGCACGCCGGGGGCCGCCGGCGGCCGAGCCGGGTCTACCCGAACCGGACGACCTCAATCGCGGCAGGCCGGGGAGCTGCCGCCCGGGCCGGGCCGGCTCGGCGGTCACCGTCGGTCCGGGTACGTCGTGCCAACTCGCCTTCGCTGGACCCGGCCGCCGCCGACCGGCTCTGGGCGTACGCCGAGAAGACCCTGGCCTCGCGCTGAGGGGTGGCCGGCCCGGGCCGGGGAGGAGTGATCCGGCCGTGGCCGGGTACGTGCCGCCATGGTCGCTGCCGGTCGGCGCGGAGCGGACGCGGGCCCGTCGACCGTCGTCCGGCTCTGGGGCCGTGTGGTGGCCGCGTTGCGTGAACGGGCCCGTCGGGTACGCACGGTCGGCGGCCTCGCCCTCCAGGCCGGCCTGGCCGCCGGGCTGTCCTGGTTCGTGGCGCACTCGCTGCTGCACGTGTCGCAGCCGGTCTTCGCGCCGATCTCCGCCGTCTCGACGCTCGCGGCGTCCGTCGGCCAGCGGTTGCGCCGCACCGTCGAGCTGATCATCGGGGTCACCGTCGGGGTGCTGATCGGTGACCTGCTGCTCCTGGTGATCGGCACCGGGTGGTGGCAGCTCGCCCTGATCGTGGTGCTGGCGATCGTCGTCGCGCTCTTCCTGGCGGGCAGCGCGGCGGTGGTGGTCCAGGCCGGGGCGACGGCGGTGCTCATCGCCACGCTCAGCCCGGCCGTGCGTGATCTGGAGATCCCCCGGTTCGTGGACGCCCTCGTCGGGGGAGGGGTGGCGCTGCTGGTCACCGCCGTGTTGCTGCCGCTGAACCCGTTGCGGGTGCTCAACCGGGCCGCCCGGCCAGCGTTCGATCTCCTCGCCACCCAGTTGGACGCCACCGCCGAGGCGCTGAGCGCGCGGGACGCCGCTCTGGCCCGTGCCGCCCGGAGTGAGCTGCGGCAGAGCGCGGGCCGGTTGAAGGCGTTCGTCGAGGCGACCCAGGGGGCCCGGGAGGCCAGCACCCTGTCACCTGTCTACTGGCGCCAACGGCACGGGCCGGTGGGTCGCTACGCGGAGGCGGCGGAGCCGGTCGAGCGGGCGATGCGCAACAGCGGCACCCTGATCCGACGGTCGGTGACGCTCGTCGAGGACGGCGAGCCGGTGCCGGAGTCGTTGCCGACGGCGGTGGCCGAGCTTGCCGACGCCGTACGCCTGCTGAAGCGACAGTTCGCCGCCGGTGCCGAGCCGAATCGGGCGCGGGAGCAGGCGCTGCGGGCGGTTCGGACGGCCGGGCACGCCTATCGGGACGGGGTGGGTTTCTCCGGTGCCGTGGTGGTGGCACAGGTCCGGACGACGGTCAGCGACCTGCTGGTCGCCTCCGGGCTGCGTCAGGAGGACGCGAATCACCTGGTCCGCAGGGTTTTCGGAGACGTCTGAGAGCGCGCGCACCGCCAGCGGAGCCAGAGAATGGCATCTTCGTGAGCCATGCCTGTTGCAGTCTGAGCCAAAGTGGTGCCATGATGGTGCCATGGAGCTGAGGTCATACGTCGAGAACCTGCGTACCGAGTTCGCCCTGGCCGCCGAGGGCGTGGACCCGGAAGCCCGGGCACTTGCCGAACGACTCTTCGCCCAGTTGGAGGCGGCCACCCGCCTCACACTGCTCGAAGCGTTGTCCGACGCGGCCGACGAGATCACCCGTGACCTCGCACCGGGGTCGGTGCACGTGCGACTGCGCGGGCGTGAGCCCGACTTCGTGGTGGCACCGGCCAGCCCGCCGGTCGAGGCGGCGAGCGAGCCCAGCGGCCCGCCACCGCTGTCGGCGCCGGTGTCCGCGCCCGACGGTGACGAGGGCGGCACCTCGCGGATCAACCTGCGGCTCCCCGACCACCTGAAGGCAAGCGTCGAGGACGCCGCCGGCCGCGCCGGGCTGTCGGTGAACGCCTGGCTGGTGCGCGCCGTCGCCGGTGCCATCGGGGCGGGCGACACGGAGCGTCGTACGCCCCGCCGGCCGGAGCCGCGCTCCGGCCAGCACTTCACCGGCTGGGCCCGCTAACTTCCCGTACCCCCTCCACCACGCCGCTGACCAGCGGCGACCTTCGCCGACCACGTTTGGGGAGACCACCATGCCTGTTTTCGAGACGCCAGAACCGATTTCCGTCCAGATCGAGATGCCGATCGGCGATGCCTGGATCGCCGCGAGCGACCGCCCCGACACTGTGGTGACGGTCCGGCCTCGCGACGCGTCGAGCAAGGCCGACGTGGGTGCCGCGGAACAGACCACTGTCGAGTTCTCCGCCGGGCAGTTGGTGATCCGGGTGCCGAAGAGTTGGCGCCGCTACGGGTTCGGCTCCGGGCCGTCGGTCGACGTTCTGATCGAGGTGCCGACCGGGTCACGGGTGCACGCCGAGGCGGCGTGGGCGGCGTTCCGCTGCGAGGGGCGGCTCGGCGAGTGTCGGATCAAGACCGGAAGTGGCATCCGACTCGACGAGACCGGGCCGTTGGAGATCGACAGCAGCCACGGCGAGGTCGCTGTCGAGCGCGTCCTGGGCCCCGCCCGGGTAAAGGCATCGTCCGGCAAGGTGCGCATCGGCGCTGTCGACGGCACCGCCGAGATCAAGAACTCGTCCGGCGACTGCTGGATCGGACGCAGCGGTGGCGACGTCCGGATCAACACCGCCTACGGCGACATCACAGTGGACGCGTCGCTGGCCTCGGTGACGGCGCGCACCGCCTACGGCAACCTGCGGCTGGGTGAGGTCATTCGCGGCGCGATCGACCTGCAGACCTCCTACGGCGCGATCGAGGTGGGC
This sequence comes from Micromonospora sp. NPDC005710, assembly GCF_040630995.1. Taxonomy (NCBI): domain Bacteria; kingdom Bacillati; phylum Actinomycetota; class Actinomycetes; order Micromonosporales; family Micromonosporaceae; genus Micromonospora; species Micromonospora sp. NPDC005710. Next base: position 8,228 of record NZ_JBEXYP010000004.1, read on the forward strand.
ATCCGTCGCGGCACCGCCGCCTGGCTCGACGTCAGTTCCAAGCACGGCCGCGTCCACAACGCGCTGGAGTCGACCGACAGCCCCGCGCAGACCGACGAGACGGTCGAGGTCCGGGCCAACACCTCGTACGGCGACGTCATGATCCGCCGCGCCTGATCCACCGCCCCGCCTGACCGATCACCGCGCCGACCACCGATGAGGAGACCATGACCAGCTCCACGAACCCCGCGATCATCGCCACCGACCTGCGAAAGTCCTACGGCGACACTGTCGTGCTGGACGGCATCGACCTGACGATCACCGAGGGCACGATCTTCGCGTTGCTCGGGCCCAACGGCGCCGGCAAGACCACCACCGTGCAGATCCTCTCCACCCTGATCGACGCCGACGGCGGAAACGCCCGCGTCTTCGGCAACGACCTGACCCGGGAACCCGACGCGGTACGCGCGCTCATCGGTGTCACCGGCCAGTTCTCCGCAGTGGACAACCTGCTCACCGGCCGGGAGAACCTGACCCTGATGGCCGATCTGTGCCACCTGGACAGGGCCGCCGGTCGGCGGCGGATCGTCGACCTGCTCGAACAGTTCGACCTGACCGAGGCGGCGGGCAAGCCCGTCTCGACGTACTCCGGCGGGATGCGCCGGCGGCTCGACCTCGCGATGACCCTGGTCGGCGGGCCCCGCGTCATCTTCCTCGACGAGCCGACCACCGGCCTCGACCCGCGCAGCCGCCGGGCCATGTGGCACATCATCCGTGCGCTCGCCGCCGAGGGCGTCACCATCCTGCTCACCACGCAGTACCTGGAGGAGGCCGACCAGCTCGCCGACCGGGTGGCCTTCCTGGACCACGGGCGCCTGATCGCCGAGGGCACCCCGCGCGAACTCAAGCGGCTCATCCCGGGCGGCCACGTCGTGTTGCAGTTCGCCGACCAGGAAGGGCTCGACGTGGCCGCCCGGACGTTCGAGGCCGGCACCCGGGACGACGCGGCGCTCACCCTCCAGGTGCCGAACGACGGCGGGGTCGGTTCGCTGCGATCCCTGCTCGACCAGCTCGACAGCGCCTCGATCAGCGTGGCGGGGCTCTCCGTGCACACCCCCGACCTGGACGACGTCTTCCTCACCCTCACCGGTCAGCCCGACCCCCGGGCCAGCCGTTCCGACCACGAAAGGGCTCCCGCGCGATGAGCACCCTCTCCCTCGCCGTCCGCGACTCGAGCACCATGCTGCGGCGCAACCTCCTGCACATGCGGCGGTACCCGTCGATGACGTTCCTGCTCATCGGCATCCCGATCATCATCCTGCTGCTCTTCGTCTACGTCTTCGGAGGCACGCTCGGCGCCGGCCTCGGCCCGTCCGGCGACCGCTCCCAGTACGCCAACTACGTCACCCCCGGCATCCTGCTCATCACGGTGGTCAGTGCGGCGCAGGGCACCGCCATCTCGGTCGCGATGGACATGACCGAGGGGATCATCGCCCGGTTCCGTACGATGTCGATCTTCCGACCGTCGGTCCTGACGGGTCACGTACTGGGCAGCCTGGTGCAGACCATGCTCAGCCTCGCGGCCGTCACCGTCGTGGCGCTGCTGGTCGGGTTCCGGCCCACGGCCAGCCCCGTCGAGTGGCTCGCTGCGGTCGGCGTCCTCGCCATGGTCACCTTCGCGCTCACCTGGCTGTCCGTCGCCCTCGGTCTGGTCAGTGACAGCGTCGAGACGGCAAGCAACCTTCCCATGCCACTGATCCTCCTGCCGTTCCTCGGCAGCGGGTTCGTCCCGACCGACTCGATGCCGACCGCAGTGCGGTTGTTCGCCGACTACCAGCCCTTCACGCCGGTCATGGAGACCCTCCGTGGCCTGCTGCTGGGCACCGGGATCGGCGCCAACGGGATCATCGCGGTCGGCTGGTGTGCCGTCATCACCGTGGGCTGCTTCCTCTGGGCCAAGACCCTGTACAACCGCAACCGGACGGCCTGATCCGACCGGCGCGGTCCCGCCGTCGCGACGAAGAGCCGGCAGCTCGGCCCCGAGGGGGTCGGGCTGCCGGCTCGTGGCGTGGGACGACCTCGGGACCGGCGGCGCGAACGCGCGATCGGGCGGCAAGCCGACGGTTGATCGCATGATCTGGTCGCGGGTCGGCGGTGATCGCATGATCGACTTCGATTCCCTGAAGCCGGCCGGTCGCACCGCTACGGACTCCACGACTTCAGGGAACGCGAGTGGACCTTGCCCACCAGCGCCGTCCGGACCACGGGGCAGACCTAAACGGCGGAGCGCCTCAAGACGTTGAATGTTATCGATAACACGGGCTCATCCGCCGACTGCGCGCCGCGCGGGCCCGCCCTCCCGAGCGCTCAGTGGTGAGCCCGCATGGTCATCGATGGCTGCGGCGCACATCCGGGTACGCGGGCGGGACGGCTAGGCGATGTTATCGCTGCCATCGCCAACCAGTGGGAAGTGGCCGCTTTCGGACGGCCGTCCCGCGGTGCCCGGCGGGCTGGACCTGCCGCCGCACCTCTCGACGGGTCTCCGGGCGACACCCGTGCGGCAGGATGGACGATTTCGTCGGATGGCTGCCGCGGTTGCGGCCGAAATCGCCTGGTTTCGACCAGTCCGCTATCTACCCTCCCGAGTCGGTCCGCCTTCGGCGTTCCGTTACGGAGCTGTTGCGGGTAGATGTCTTGACGAGCCTGGATGTGAGCGTTAACACTATCCCCGTTAACGGTGGAGGTGAACATGAACCGTGTGGACGGAGCTGACGACCGATACGTCGTCGGTGTCGACTATGGCACCCTGTCCGGGCGAGCTCTGGTGGTCCGTGTCGGCGATGGTGCCGAGTTGGGGACCGCGGTGCACGAGTACGGCGATGGCGTGATCAGCACGGCTCTTCCGGGAGGCCGATCGCTGCCCCCGGACTGGGCCCTGCAGAACCCGCAGGACTACCGCGACGTGCTGCGGTACGCCGTCCCGGCGGCCCTGTCCGCCGCAGGGGTGGACCCGGCGGCGGTGGTCGGTATCGGCATCGACTTCACCGCCTGCACCGTGCTGCCGACGCTCGCCGACGGCACCCCGCTGTGCGAGACGCCCGAGCTGCGCGACCGACCGCACGCCTGGGTCAAGCTGTGGAAGCACCACGCCGCGCAGCCGCACGCCGACCGGATCAACGCGCTGGCCCACGAGCGGGCCGAGCCGTGGATCGGCCGGTACGGCGGCAAGATCTCCGCCGAGTGGCAGTACGCCAAGGGCCTGCAGATCCTGGAGGAGGACCCGGAGGTCTACGACCGGGCCGAGCGCTTCATCGAGGCGGCCGACTGGATCGTCTGGCAGCTCTGCGGCACCGAGACCCGCAACGTCTGTACGGCCGGATACAAGGGCATCCTGCAGGACGGTCACTATCCGTCCGAGGGCTTCCTGACCGCGCTCAACCCCGACTTCGGCGACTTCGTGGCCAAGCTCGACGGCCCGTTGCTGCCCCTCGGTGCCCGGGCCGGCGCGCTCACCGCCCAGGCCGCCGCCTGGACCGGTCTGCGGGAGGGGATCGCGGTCGCCGTCGGCAACGTCGACGCGCACGTCACCGCGGCGTCCGCGCAGGCGGTGGAGCCCGGTCGGCTGGTCGCCATCATGGGCACGTCGACCTGCCACGTCGTCAACGGCGCGGAGGTCGCCGAGGTGGCCGGCATGTGCGGTGTCGTGGATGGCGGCATCAGCCCCGGCGCGTGGGGTTACGAGGCCGGGCAGAGCGGCGTCGGTGACATCTTCGGCTGGTTCGTCGACCACGCCGCCCCGGCCGGCATCGACTCGCACGAACGTCTCACCGAGCTGGCCGCGAGTCAGCCCGTCGGCGCACACGGCCTGATCGCTCTGGACTGGTGGAACGGCAACCGTTCCCTGCTGGTCAACCACGACCTCAGCGGGCTGATCGTCGGCATGACACTTGCCACCCGGCCGCAGGACATCTACCGCGCGCTGCTGGAGTCCACCGCGTACGGCACCCGGATGATCATCGAGGCGTTCGTCGACGCCGGAGTTCCGGTGAACGACCTGGTGATCGCCGGTGGTCTGACCAACAACGCGCTGCTGATGCAGATCTACGCCGACGTGACCAGGCGACCGCTGAATATCATCGCCTCGGCGCAGGGTCCGGCGCTGGGCTCGGCGATCCACGCCGCCGTCGCCGCCGGTGAGTTCCCCTCGATCCACGAGGCGTCGCAGGCGATGGGTCGGGTGCACGAGGCCGTCTACCGTCCGGACCCCGAGCGGGCCCGCGCCTACGACGCCCTCTACGCGGAGTACCGGGCGCTGCACGACCACTTCGGTCGGGGCGGCAACGACGTCATGCTCCGCCTGCGGGCGATCCGCAACGCGGCGGTCGAGAGCGCCGAGACCCCGCACGAGGCCCCGCTGGAGGTGGTGGCGTGAACGCCGAGGTGACCCGACAGATCGGCGATCTGCGCGAGACCGTCGCCCGCCTGCACGCCGAGCTGACCCGGTACAACCTGGTCGCCTGGACGTCCGGCAACGTCTCCGCGCGGGTTCCCGGCCAGGACCTGATGGTGATCAAGCCGAGTGGGGTGAGCTACGACGACCTCACGGCAGCCACGATGGTGGTGTGCGACCTCGACGGCGTGCTCGTCGAGGGCGACTTCGCCCCGTCCAGCGACACCGCCGCCCACGCCTACGTCTACCGGGCCATGCCCGAGGTGGGCGGGGTCGTGCACACGCACAGCTCGTACGCGACCGCCTGGGCCGCGTGTGGGGAGTCGATCCCCTGCCACCTGACGGCGCAGGCCGACGAGTTCGGCGGGGAGATCCCGATCGGGCCGTTCGCGCTGATCGGTGGTGACGACATCGGCAAGGGCATCGTCGCCACGCTCGCCGGGCACCGCTCGCCAGCGGTGCTTATGCGCAACCACGGTGTGTTCACCATCGGCCGTGACGCCCGCGCGGCGGTCAAGGCGGCGGTCATGTGCGAGGACGTGGCCCGCACCGCGCACCTGGCCCACACCCTCGGGCAACCGGTCCCGATGGCCCAGGCCGACATCGACTCGCTCTACGACCGCTACCAGAACGTCTACGGCCAACAACCAGTCGCACCAGCGGGTTCCTGACCCTGCACCGATCACCCGGGACCCGTCGGTCTGCACCACGCGCACCAGCACGCACCACCCGCGTACGCCGCTCTTTCGCACCTCGGCGGTTGGCGCGGTTACCCACCACATCCAGCCAAGGAGATTCGATGGGAAAGATGCGAACGCAGTCCGCGCCGTGGCGCGCTGTCGCGGTCCTCGCCAGCGTGCTGCTGGTCGGCGGCGTGGCGGCCTGCGGCAACAGCGACACGGGCGGCGGCGGCACCAAGGACGACGGCAAGATCACGATGGGCTTCTCCCAGGTCGGTGCGGAGAGCGGATGGCGTACCGCGAACACCATCTCGATCAAGGAGGCCGCCACGGCGGCCGGGATCGAGCTGAAGTTCGACGACGCGCAGCAGAAGCAGGAAAACCAGATCAAGGCGATCCGCAACTACATCCAGCAGAAGGTCGACGTGATCGCCTTCTCGCCGGTCGTCGAGTCCGGGTGGGACACCGTGCTCAAGGAGGCCAAGGACGCCGGCATCCCGGTCATCCTGACCGACCGCTCGGTCGACTCGGCCGACAAGTCGCTGTACAAGACCTTCCTCGGCTCGGACTTCGTCAAGGAGGGCAAGCTCGCCGGTGATTGGCTCGTCGAGCAGAAGAAGACCGCCTCGGGGCCGGTGAACATCGTCGAGTTGCAGGGCAGCACCGGCGCGGCACCGGCGAACGACCGTAAGAAGGGCTTCGCCGAGGCGATCGCCGCCAACCCGAACCTGAAGGTCATCGCGTCCCAGACGGGTGACTTCACCCGGGCCGGCGGCAAGCAGGTCATGGAGCAGTTCCTCAAGGCCAACAAGCAGATCGACGTGTTGTTCGCGCACAACGACGACATGGGCCTGGGTGCTCTGGAGGCGATCACCGCGGCGGGCAAGGTGCCCGGCAAGGACATCACCATCATCACGATCGACGCTGTCAAGGACGGCATGCAGGCTCTCGCCGACGGGAAGTTCAACTTCATCGCGGAGTGCAGCCCGCTGCTCGGCCCACAGCTGATGGACCTCGCCAAGAAGGTCAAGGACGGCCAGGAGGTGCCTGCCCGGATCGAGACGCAGGAGACCACCTTCACGTCCGCGCAGGCGAAGGAAGCTCTGCCCAACCGTAAGTACTGATCGACGACGGGGTCGCCGCGCTCGCGTGGCGGCCCCGCCGCGTCGCTTTCCTACCCGAAACGGACCGGGCTTGGCCCGCGACGACTCTCGTACCATGCCCGCCCGAGCGACCCCCCAGGGACGACGGGCGGGCGTGGCGGGAGCGTGGCGGCCCTTCCGTGTCGACGACCCAGAAGAGGTCTGATGGGATGACGGATAGCCGTCCGGTCCTGACGATGACCGGGATCAGCAAGTCCTTCCCCGGGGTGCGCGCACTCCACGATGTCAACTTCCAGCTCTTTCCCGGCGAGGTGCACGCCCTGATGGGCGAGAACGGCGCCGGCAAGTCGACCCTGATCAAGGTGCTGACCGGTGTCTACGACACCGACGAGGGCACCATCACCCTCGACGGCGAGCCCGCGTCCTTCACGGGGCCGATGCAGGCGAACGCCGCCGGGGTGAGCACCGTCTACCAGGAAGTCAATCTCTGCACCAACCTCTCGGTGGCGGAGAACATCTTCATCGGCCGGGAGCCCCGGCTCCTCGGCGCCGTCCGCTGGGGTGAGGTTCGCCGCCGCGCCCGCGCCCTGCTGGCCCGCCTCGACCTCGACCTCGACGTCAGCGCGCCACTCGGCTCATACTCCCTGGCGATCCAGCAGATGGTGGCCATCGCCCGCGCCATCGACATCAAGGCCCGGGTGCTGATCCTGGACGAGCCGACGTCGAGCCTCGACGCCAGCGAGGTGGCGCAACTGTTCCGCATCATGCGGCAACTGCGCGACGAGGGCATCGCCATCCTGTTCGTGACCCACTTCCTCGACCAGGTCTACGAGATCGCGGACCGGATCACGGTGCTCCGCAACGGCGGGCTCGTCGGCGAGTACCAGACCGCCGAGCTGCCCCAGCTTTCCCTGGTCGAAAAGATGATCGGCAAGGAACTCGACGTCCTGGAGGGCATCGAGGAGCACTCCCGACGGGACCTGGCCGTGCTGGAGGAGGGCACCCCCCTGGTGGCGGTGTCGGACTTCGGTCGGTCCGGCGCGGTCGAGCCGTTCAGCCTCACCATCCACGCCGGCGAGGTGGTGGGCCTGGCCGGTCTGCTGGGCTCGGGGCGTACCGAGGTCGCGCGGTTGTTGTTCGGGGCCGACCGGACCGACGGCGGTCAGGTGGCCATCGACGGCACCGCGAGCAGCCTGCGTACCCCCGCGCAGGCCATCGACCACGGTGTGGGCTTCTGTTCGGAGAATCGACGGGCCGAGGGGATCGTCGCGGACCTGTCGGTCCGCGAGAACATGATCCTCGCCATGCAGGCGGCCCGTGGCTGGCTGCGTCCCGTTCCCCGTCGCCGCCAGGACGAGCTGGTCGACAAGTACGTCAAGGCGCTCAACATCCGGCCCGCCGACCCGGAGGTGCCGGTCCGCAACCTCTCCGGCGGCAACCAGCAGAAGGTGCTGCTGGCCCGGTGGCTGATCACCGAGCCCCGACTGTTGATCCTCGACGAGCCGACCCGGGGCATCGACATCGGGGCGAAGACCGAGATCCAGAAGCTCGTGACGCAGCTGTCCGACGGCGGCATGGCGGTGCTGTTCATCTCCGCCGAGCTGGAGGAGGTGCTGCGCCTCAGCCACAAGGTGGCGGTGATGCGGGACCGGCAGATGGTCGCGCAGCTCGCCAACGACGAGAGCCTGGACGCCGACCGCATCATGCAGACCATCGCCAGCGGATCCCACCGGGAGGAGGTAGACCGATGAACGACACCACGAGCCGCTATCGGACGATCGCCGGGCACCGGCTGTTCTGGCCCGCCGCCGTGCTGTTCGTCATGCTCGCCGCGAACACGATCTACCGGCCCGGGTTCCTGTCCGTCGAGCTGAAGGACGGGCACCTGTACGGCACGCCCATCGACATCCTGCGGCTGAGCGCGCCGCTGATCCTCGTCGCCCTGGGCATGACCCTGGTCATCTCGACCGGCGGCATCGACCTGTCGGTCGGCTCGCTCTGTGCGATCAGCGGCGCGATCGCCTGCATGTACATCAGCAAGCAGCCCGACCAGAACAGCCTGGGCGTGGTGGTGACCGCCATCGCGATGGCGATGGGGGTCGCGCTCGTGCTCGGCGCCTGGAACGGGGTGCTGGTGGCCGTGATCGGGATCCAACCGATCATCGCCACCCTGATCCTGATGGTCGCCGGCCGGGGTCTCGCCCAGCTGATCACCGAGGGTCAGATCATCACCATCAACTCCGAGCCGTACCGGGCGATCGGCCTGGGCCACGCGTTGACCCTGCCGCTGGCCATCTTCATCGCCCTCGCCGCGGCCCTGCTGGTGGCGGCGTTCACCCGTCGCACCGCACTCGGCATGATCATCGAGTCGGTGGGCGGCAACGCCACTGCCAGCCGGCTCGCCGGCATCCGGTCCGGCCGGGTCATCTTCCTCGCCTACGTGATCAGCGCCGCGTGTGCCGCGGTAGCCGGTTTCATGATGACGGCAAACGTCTCCAGCGCCGACGGCAACGCCGCGGGCCTCTGGGTCGAGCTGGACGCGATCCTCGCTGTCGTCATCGGCGGTACGTCACTGGCGGGTGGCCGGTTCTTCCTCAGCGGCACGATCATCGGCGCGCTGATCATCCAGACCCTGACCACCACCGTGTACGCCATGGACATCTCACCGCAGACCTCGCTGCTGTTCAAGGCGGTCGTCGTCATCGCCGTCTGCCTCATCCAGGCACCGGCCTTCCGGGCCCGGTTCAGCCGACGGAGGCGCAACGTCCCGCCGCCCGCCACCATCGCCGACAAGCCGAAGGAGCAGGTGCCGGCATGACCACTGGAACGCTTACCGCCGGTCGTACCCGGTTCCGGCTGCCGCGGAAGCAGATACCCGTCCTGGCGACGCTCGCCCTGCTGCTGGTGATGTACGCCATCGGCGTCTCGCAGTACACGGCGTTCTCCAACGTCCAGGTCATCTTCAACGTCTTCATCGACAACGGCTTCCTGCTCGTCGTCGCGGTGGGCATGACCTTCGTGATCCTCACCGGCGGCATCGACCTGTCGGTCGGTTCGGTGGTCGCCATGACGGCCATGGTGTCGGCTGCGCTGTTGAAGGACGGCATGCCGGCGGCTCTGGTGCTGGTCATCGCCCTGCTCATCGGCCCGACGCTCGGCCTGCTGATGGGCTGCGTCATCCACTTCTTCGAGATCCAGCCGTTCATCGTCACGCTCGCCGGGATGTTCTTCGCCCGGGGCATGTGCACGTTCATCTCCGGCGCGTCGATCCCGATCACCGACGGGTTCTGGACCTCGATGTCGCAGGAGCGGATCGGCAACCCGCAGGGCAACTTCGTGTCGATCAGCGTGCTGATCGCCTTCGTGGTCGTCGTCATCGCCGCGTACACGCTTGCCTACACCCGGCTGGGACGCAACGTGTACGCCATCGGCGGCAACCCGCAGTCGGCCCTGCTGATGGGCCTGCCGGTGGCACGGACCCGGATCGCCGTCTACACGATCAGCGGTCTGTGCTCGGCCATCGGCGGCATTCTGCTGTCCTTCTACACTCTCTCCGGCGCGCCGCTGATCGCCGTGGGGATGGAGTTGGACGTCATCGCCGCTGTCGTCATCGGTGGCACGGTGCTCACCGGCGGCGCGGGTTACGTTTTCGGCACGGTGCTCGGCGTGCTGGTCCTCGGCGTGATCCAGACCCTCATCACCTTCGACGGGAGCCTCAACTCCTGGTGGACCAAGATCGTGATTGGCGGTCTGCTCTTCGCGTTCATCCTCCTCCAGCGCCTCATCGGAATCCGTTACAAGTGACCGCCCCTCTCGCGGAAGGCAACTCCATGGCACCACACACCGAACCCGAGATCTGGTTCCTCACCGGCAGCCAAGGCATGTACGGCGAGGAGACGCTCCGCCAGGTGGCCGAGCAGTCCCGCCAGATCGCGGCAGCGCTCGACGACTCGCCGCAGATTCCCGCCCGCGTGGTCTGGAAGCCCGTCCTGACCAACAGCGGTGAGATCCTGCAGGTCTGTCGAGACGCCGCCGCTCAGGGTGCCGTCGGGGTCATCGCCTGGATGCACACGTTCTCGCCGGCCAAGATGTGGATCTCCGGTCTGGACGCGTTGCAGACGCCGCTGCTGCACCTGCACACCCAGGCCAACGTTCTGCTGCCGTGGAACGACATCGACATGGACTTCATGAACCTGAACCAGGCCGCCCACGGCGACCGCGAGTTCGGGTACATCCAGACGCGTCTCGGTGTGGCCCGCAAGACGGTGGCCGGGCACGTCAGCGACCCGCGGGTGACCACCCGGGTGGGGGCGTGGGCTCGCGCCGCGCTGGGCTGGTCGGCGATGCGGTCGCTGCGCCTGGCCCGCTTCGGTGACAACATGCGTGACGTCGCGGTGACCGAGGGCGACAAGGTCGAGGCCGAGTTGCGTTTCGGGGTCTCGGTCAACACCTACGGCGTCAACGACCTGGTCGAGGTGGTCGGCCAGGTCACCGACGCGCAGGTGGACGACCTGGTCAAGGAGTACGAGGACACCTACCGCATCGTCGGTGAGCTGCTGCCCGGCGGCGAGCAGCACGACTCGCTGCGGTACGCCGCACGCGTGGAACTGGGCATGCGTGCCTTCCTGGACGCCGGCGGGTTCCGGGCCTTCACCACCAACTTCGAGGACCTCGGAGGGCTGCGTCAGCTGCCGGGCATCGCCGTGCAGCGGCTGATGGCGGACGGCTACGGCTTCGGCGGCGAGGGCGACTGGAAGACGTCGGTCCTGGTCCGCACGCTGAAGGCGATGGCGGTGGGCGTGAGCGGCGGGACGTCGTTCATGGAGGACTACACCTACGACCTCACCCCGGGCAGCGAGCTGGTGCTCGGCGCCCACATGCTCGAGGTCTGCCCGACCATCGCCTCCGACGTACCCAACGTGGAGATCCACCCGCTGAGCATCGGTGGCCGGGAGGACCCGGTCCGGCTGGTGTTCGACGCCGCACCCGGCCCGGCCGTCGTGCTCGGGCTGGCCGACATGGGGGAGCGTTTCCGGCTGGTGGCCAACGAGATCGACGTGGTGGCCCCGCCGCAACCGCTGCGCCGGCTGCCTGTCGCCCGTGCCGTCTGGCGTCCCCGCCCCGACCTGCCCGTCTCGGCCGAGGCGTGGATCACCGCGGGCGCCCCGCACCACACAGTGCTGTCACAGGCGGTGGGCGTGGAGGAGTTGCACGACCTGGCGGAGATGAGCCGCACCGAGCTGGTAGTCATCGACGCCGACACGGAGCCCCGCCGCTTCGCCGACGAGCTGCGCTGGAACCAGGCCTACCACCGGTTGGCCCGCGGCTTCTGACGACCGGCCTCGGCCGGCTGTGCTCGATCAGGGCCTGCCGGGCCTTGCGGGCGTGATCGACTTGGGCCTGCCGGCTCGAGTCGATCACGCCCGTGCTCCACTCGGGTTCATTGAACACGCGGTATGCGGGCGGCCCGGAAGGCCCGACTTCAAAGAACCCGAGTGGATCACGGCTGAGCCATTCGACACGCCGAGATCCGCACCTCTGAGCTGCCACCGATCGCGCATTCGCATCCGGCCGGCGCCGCATGCTCGCGTTGCGCCCGCCTCCGCCCTCCGAGACAGCCTCCGCGCGCCCTCCGGCAGTGGTCTTCCCGCGTCCTTGGTGGTGACTCGGTCGCGTCCTCATCGCGCCCTTCGGCGTGGAGGTCGCCCGCTCGACCGCCGGGCTCATGTTTCGTCTTGACTACGGTCTTGTTATCGATAACAGTAAGCATCAACAGAGTTCGATCCCTGCGCCACGCCGGCTCTGATCTGCTCCTCTCCGTCGAGGGTCGAACGATCTCCGGGACTTGGCGGAGGGTGCTGTTAGCGATCACATCACTGGTCCGGCCGAGGCGCCGACCAGTGTGCGGCTGCCGGTGGAGAACGTCCGGCACCTCAGGCCAGCGAAGGAGGATCATGATTTCCATTGGACAGGTTCCACGGGGAGCACCACGCCGGCGCGGGAGATTGTCACTACTCGGCGCGGCCGTGGTGGCGGTGGTGGTCGGTGCGGCACTCGCCGCCGTCGCCCCGTCGCCGGCCTCCGCGGCGACAGTGGACACGAACGCGTGGTACGTGTTGGTGAACCGCAACAGCGGTAAGGCTCTGGACGTCTACAACCTGGCGACGAACGACGGTGCGCGGATCACGCAGTGGACCCGCAACAACGGCAACCAGCAGCAGTGGCAGTTCGTCGACTCCGGTGGTGGTTACTACCGGGTGAAGTCGCGGCTGTCGAACAAGGTGCTGGACGTCTCGGGCTTCTCGACCGCCAACGGCGGCAGCATCGTGCAGTGGAGCGACACCAATGGCACCAACCAGCAGTTCCGGTTGGCCGACTCCGACGGCGGCTACGTCCGGCTGGTCAACCGCAACAGCAACAAGGCGATGGAGGTGCAGGGCGCGTCGACCGCCGACGGTGGCAACATCGTGCAGTACGACGACTGGAACGGCACCAACCAGCAGTGGCAGTTCGTCCGTGTCGACGGGGGGACCGACCCCACGACGCCGCCCCCCACCACGCCGCCCCCGTCGACCGGTACGTACTCGAACCCGGTCGTCTGGCAGGACTTCGCCGACGTCGACATCATCCGGGTGGACAACGCCTACTACATGTCGGCGTCGACGATGCACTACTCACCCGGTGCGCCGGTCCTGCGCTCCTACGACCTGGTGAACTGGGAGTACGCCGGCCACTCCGTGCCCAAGCTGGACTTCGGCTCGAAGTACGACATGAGCGGCGGCAACGCGTACGTCGACGGGATCTGGGCGTCGACGCTGAACTACCGGCCGAGCAACCGGACGTACTACTGGGCCGGGTGCATCGACTTCGCGCAGACCCACATCTACACCGCGTCGGCTGTCGACGGCACGTGGAGCAAGCACACCACGATCCCCAACTGCTACTACGACGCGGGGATGCTCATCGACGACAACGACACCATGTACGTGGCGTACGGCAACAGCACCATCAGCGTGGCGCAGTTGTCCGCCGACGGGAAGTCCCAGGTTCGGGCCCAGCAGGTGTACCAGACGCCGTCGAGCATCGGGACGCTCGAGGGCGCCCGCTTCTACAAGCGCAACGGCGCCTACTACATCTGGCTGACCCGGCCGGCCAACGGCCAGTACGTGCTGAAGTCGACGAACGGCCCGTTCGGCCCGTACGAGCAGCGTCAGGTGCTGCTCAACCTGCCCGGCCCCATCTCCGGTGGCGGCGTGCCGCACCAGGGCGGGTTGGTGCAGACCCAGAACGGGGACTGGTACTACATGTCGTTCGTCGACGCGTACCCCGGTGGTCGGATGCCGGCCATGGCCCCGATCACCTGGACCGGCGACGGCTGGCCGGTGCTGCAGACGGTCAACGGCACCTGGGGCAGCTCGTACCCGAAGCCGAACCTGCCCGCGCCGCCCCGGGCGGTCAAGCCGCTCACCGGCACCGACACGTTCGCCGGCACCACACTCGGCCCGCAGTGGGAGTGGAACCACAACCCGGACAACAGCAAGTGGTCGGTGAACAACGGGCTGAACCTGCAGACCGCGACCGTCACCAACGACCTGTACAAGGCCCGCAACACGTTGACCCACCGCATCCAGGGCCCCACCTCGACGGCGACGATCGAGCTGGACTACTCCACCATGCGTGACGGTGACCGCACCGGCCTGGCCGTGCTGCGTAACTCGTCGGCCTGGATCGGAATCCGACGGGACAACGGGTCCACCCGGCTGGTCATGCAGAACGGCCTGACGATGGACGGCAGCTGGAACACCACCAGCACCGGCAGTGAGGTGGCGAGCACCGCCGTCTCCGGTGGCCGGATCTGGTTGCGCGCCAACGCCGACATCAGACCCGGCTCCGGCCGGCAGGCACGCTTCTCGTACAGCACCGACGGGGTCAACTTCACCTCGTTCGGCAACGCCCTGACGCTTGCGAACAACTGGCAGTTCTTCATGGGCTACCGATTCGCCATCTTCAACCACGCGACGCAGGCGCTCGGTGGCGCTGTCACCGTGCGGCGATTCGACCTGACCACCCCGTGACACCAGTCACACGACGATCGCTCTGACCGGTGGCGCTGGCACCGCAGGCCCGACGGCATGTGACGCCCGCGCCACCGTCTCAGGTCCTCGCCGGCCTGCTCGACGCTCTGTCCAGGAGCGAGGGCAGGCCGGCGTACGACATCGCGACGGTGGCCCCGCCCCGGTCGGTCGGGGGCGGCGGGTGGGCACCGCGTCGTACGGCGTCGGCACGTCGTGCAGTCCCCGCACCTCCGTGCCGTGTTCAGGGCCGTCGCTGGCGTAGACTGTCGGCGATCCAGCGCTGGTCACCTGGGATTCAGCACCGGCGTGGTGACTGAGCGAGGGGGATCGGGCCGGGCCGCTCCAGTCGACGTCGACGGGCCGCGGGCCGGAGATGTAGTGGGGGGAGTGAAATGGCCGTCCACGGTCCCGCGATGACGGACGTTGCTCGTCTCGCCGGTGTCTCCCATCAGACGGTGTCGCGGGTGCTCAACGGGCACCCCAACGTCCGTGAGCAGACCCGACTTCGGGTGCGCGCGGCGATCGCCGAACTCGGCTACCGCCCCAACGGCGCGGCACGTGCCCTGGTGACCGGTCGATCGCAGGTCATCGGTGTGGTCGCACAGAACACGACGCTCTACGGCCCGGCGTCGCTGCTGGCCGCCCTGGAGCAGACCGCCGCCCAGGAGGGTTTCGCGGTGAGCGTCGGCAGCGTGCGAAACCTGGACCACCGTTCCATCTCGGCGGCCGTCGAGCGGCACCTGTCGCACCGGGTGGCAGGCATCGTCGTCATCGCCCCGGTCGAGTCGGCCGGTGAGGCGCTGGAGCGCTTGCCCAAGGACGTCCCGCTGGTCACTGTCGACGGTGATCCGAGCCGGCCGGTGCCGTTGGTGACTGTCGACCAGGTGGCGGGCGCCCGGGCGGCGACGCAACATCTGCTCGACGCCGGGCACCGGACCGTGTGGCACGTCTCCGGGCCGACCGACTGGTTCGACAGCGTGGGCCGGATCGACGGCTGGCGGCAGGCGTTGCTGGCCGCCGGGCTGGATCCGCCGCCGCCGATGCCGGGGGACTGGTCCGCGGCATCGGGTTACCGGTGTGGGCAGATGTTGGCGCGGATGCCCGAGGTCACCGCCGTCTTCACAGCGAACGACCATCTCGCGCTGGGTGTGCTGCGGGCGCTTCACGAGTTCGGTCGACGGGTGCCGCACGAGATCAGCGTGGTCGGCTTCGACGACGTGCCGGAGGCGGCGTACTTCATCCCGCCGTTGACCACCGTCCGACCGGACTTCGACGCGGTGGCGCGGGCGAGCCTGCAGATGCTGCTGTCCCAGATCGAGTCGGGCACCGCTGGGGCGCTGCGGCAGACCGTCGCCCCGGCTCTGGTCTCCCGCGACAGCGTCGCCCCGCCTCCTCGCTGACGGCCGGCCCCCCACCACCATCCACCCACGGGGACGCGGCCGGGCCGGCGATTCCCGGCTTCACGGTCGATAAGACGTGACTCGATGGGTTGCGCTCTGTGACCAATCGATGCCTGGCGATACGAACTCGTGCAGGTATTGAACCTCGTGAAATGTCGCCGTAACATGATGGGCGTCTCTGTTAACGCTAACAAAAATTGGCGTACAACTATTGGCGCACCGACCAGCGATCAATGTTACGGGCGGGCGCCACCGACGAGGAGGCTCGATGAACCGCATTACCCGAGGTCGGCGCTGGGGGAGCGCACTGGCGGCCGGAATACTGCTCGCCGGCGCACTCGTCGGCCTTCGCGCCCCGACGGCGCAGGCACTCGACAACGGCGTGGCGCGTACTCCGCCCATGGGTTGGAATTCGTGGAACTCGTTCGGCTGCAACATCAACGAGGCGTTGATCCGGCAGGCAGCCGATGCGATCGTCAGCAGCGGCATGCGGGACCTGGGCTACCAGTACGTCGTGGTCGACGACTGCTGGTTCAACCCCAACCGGGACAGCTCCGGCAACATCCAGGGCGACCCGACCCGGTTTCCCAGCGGAATGAAGGCCCTCGGCGACTACCTGCACGCCCGCAACCTCAAGTTCGGCCTCTACCAGGTCCCTGTCGACAAGACCTGCGCGCAGTACTTCGGCTCCTACCCCGGCGCCACCGGCAGCCGGGGCCACGAGGCGCAGGACGCGCGCCAGTTCGCCGCCTGGGGTGTCGACTTCCTCAAGTACGACTGGTGCTCGCCGGAGGGCAGCATCAACGACCAGGTGACCACCTTCGCCAAGATGCGTGACGCGCTGGCCGCCACCGGTCGACCGATCGTCTACAGCATCAACTCGAACAGCATCCACGCCAAGACCGGCCCGCAGCGCAACTGGGGCGACGTGGCGAACATGTGGCGAACCACCGAGGACATCACCAACGCGTGGGACACCGGCCAGAGCAACGGTTACCCGATGGGCATCCAGAACATCATCAACGTGACGGTTCCGCTGGCGTCCTATGCGAGGCCGGGTGGGTTCAACGACCCGGACATGATGGAGGTCGGTCGGGGCGGCATGAACGACACGGAGATGCGCAGCCACTTCGCGATGTGGGCGATGATGGCGTCTCCGCTGATCGCCGGCAACGACGTGCGGAACATGAACGCCGCGACGCAGACCATCCTCAAGAACGCCAACCTGATCGCTGTCAACCAGGACTCGCTCGGGTTGCAGGGGACGCAGGTGTCGTTCGACGGCACCCGCCGGGTGCTGGCCAAGCGGCTCGCCAACGGTGACGTCGCGGTGGCCCTGTTCAACCAGGGCGGCTCGACGACGACGATCTCGACCACGGCCGCGGCCGTCGGCAAGTCCGGCTCGTCGTTCACGCTCGTGGACGCCTGGACCGGTGGCACCAGCACCAGCAGTGGGACCATCAGCGCCAGCGTCCCCGCGCACGGCACCGTGGTGTACCGGGTCAGCGGAGGCGGAACGACTCCTCCGACGACGCCGCCGCCGACCACGTCGAGCGCGTACGCCAGCGCCGCCTCCGGCCGCTGCCTGGACGTGCCGAACAGCAACACGACGAACGGTACGCAGCCGGTCATCTGGGACTGCAACGGCGCCGCCAACCAGCGCTGGACCAGCAGCGGTCAGACCCTGCAGGCCCTCGGCAAGTGCCTGGACGCGCCGTCGAACGCCACGGCCGGCTCCAAGGTGCAGATCTGGGACTGCAACGGTGGGACGAACCAGCAGTGGACCGTCAACGCCAGCGGCACGATCAGCAACACGCAGACGGGGCTCTGCCTGGACGTCAACGGCAACGCCACGGCAAACGGCACCACGGTGATCCTCTGGACGTGCACCGGAGCGGCCAACCAGCGGTGGTCGCAGCGGTAGCCGACCGGGTTGCCCGACCGCCGAGGTCGCGCCGACCCACCTGATCCGGCGGTGGTGCCCGATGCCCGCGGACGACAGACGTCGTCCGCGGGCATCGGTCTGTAGAGTGCAGCGGACGACCACGCTGAGTTGCCGCGTCCTGCCCTTCCGGTGGATCGGCCACCTGGCTACGCTCACGTGGATGCTCCGTTACGAGACCGTGACACCGGTATTTCGAATCTGGTGTTGACGCAATCTATGTGAGCGCTAACACTACCCGAAAGATGACACTTGGCCCCGGCAGTCGGCGGGGGAGTCCAGAGAGGAGAAGCCCGTGGGCAGGAAATTCCTGGTTGCTCTCGGCGGCGCGGCACTCGCGCTCAGTTTGGCGGCGTGCAGCGGCGGGGGTGCGGGCAGCGGTGAGAAGAGCGGCGACGAGAAGCCCAGCGATCTGACCATCGGTGTCTCGATGCCGACCCAGACGTCGGAGCGGTGGATCGCCGACGGCAACGCGGTGAAGTCGAAGCTTGAGGCCAAGGGCTACAAGGTCGACCTCCAGTACGCCGGCGACGACATCCCCACCCAGTCGCAGCAGGTCGACCAGATGATCACCCAGGGTGCGGATGTCCTCATCCTCGCGGCGATCGACGGCACCGCGCTCAGCAGCCAGCTTCAGGCCGCCGCGGCCGCGAAGATCCCGGTCATCTCCTACGACCGACTGATCCGTGGCAGCAAGGACGTGGACTTCTACGTCAGCTTCGACAACTACAAGGTCGGCGTCGCCCAGGGCACCGCGCTGCTCGTCGGCCTCGGCCTGCTGAACAAGGACGGCTCGAAGGGCACCGCCAAGGGGCCGCTGAACGTCGAGCTCTTCGCCGGGTCGCTGGATGACAACAACACCCAGTACTTCTTCGGCGGCGCGATGGACACGCTGAAGCCGTTCATCGACAACGGGACGCTCGTCGTCAAGTCCAAGCAGACCACCCCCGAGCAGGTAGCCATCCTGCGGTGGCAGCAGGAGACCGCGCAGAAGCGGATGGAGAACCTCCTCACCTCCAGCTACAACGACGGCTCGAAGGTCGACGGGGTCCTCTCGCCCTACGACGGCATCTCCCGCGGCATCATCACCGCCCTGCAGAACGCCGGCTACGGCAAGGGCGCGAAGAAGCTCCCGGTAGTGACCGGCCAGGACGCCGAGATCGCCTCGATCAAGCTGATCAACGACGGCGTGCAGAGCTCCACGGTCTTCAAGGACACCCGACTGCTTGCCGAGCAGGCCGTGAACGCCGCCGAGGCGTTCCTGCAGAAGAAGCAGCCGCAGGCCAACGACACCAAGACGTACAACAACGGCGTCAAGGTCGTTCCCGCGTACCTGCTCCCGATCGCGACCGTCTACAAGGACGACATCAAGGCGACGCTGATCGACTCCGGCTACTGGACGGCGGAAGAGGTCGCCGCCGGTCAGGCCAAGAAGTAAGCCACTCGTCGGGCCCGGCGGTCACCCGCCGGGCCCGACGCCTGGGCGCGTACCACGTCCAGACCTGACGGAGGACAGTGACAATGGACGACACCATCCTCGAGATGCGTCGCATCACCAAGACCTTCCCCGGCGTGATCGCGCTGGAGGACGTCACCCTCGCAGTGCGCCGCGGGGAGATCCACGCCATCTGTGGTGAGAACGGCGCCGGCAAGTCCACCCTGATGAAGGTGCTGTCCGGCGTCTACCCGTCCGGCTCGTACGACGGTGAGATCCTCTTCGACGGCAAGCCGATGCAGTTCCGTGGCATCCGCGACAGCGAGGCCAACGGCATCGTCATCATCCACCAGGAGCTCGCCCTGGTGCCGTACCTGTCGATCGCGGAGAACATCTTCCTCGGCAACGAGCGGCGCGGCCGCACCGGGCTCATCGACTGGAACTTCGCCAACGCCGAAGCGGCGAAGCTGCTGGCGTCCGTCGGGCTGCACGAGAACCCGGTCACCCCGGTGATCCAACTGGGTGTCGGCAAGCAGCAGCTCGTGGAGATCGCCAAGGCGCTGTCGAAGAAGGTGCGCCTGCTCATCCTGGACGAGCCGACCGCCGCACTCAACGACATCGACTCGGCGCACCTGCTCGACCTGTTGCGGGCCCTCAAGGAGCAGGGCATCACCTGCATCATGATCTCGCACAAGCTCAACGAGATCACCGCCATCGCCGACTCGACGACCGTCATCCGTGACGGGCGCGCGGTGGAGACCGTCGACATGACGTCCGACGACGTGAACCAGCAGCGGATCATCCGAGGCATGGTCGGTCGCGACCTGGACAGCTTCTACCCCGACCGCGAGTCGTCTCCCGGTGACGAGGTCCTCCGCATCGAGGACTGGACGGTGCGGCACCCCGTCCAGGACCGGATGGTCGTCGAGAACGTCGGCCTGTCCGTCCGCGCCGGTGAGGTCGTCGGCATCGCTGGCCTCATGGGGGCCGGGCGGACCGAGCTGGCCATGAGCGTCTTCGGCAGGTCCTACGGGCGCGACATCCGGGGCCGACTCTTCGTCCACGGTCAGGAGGTGCAGGCGCGCACCGTCGCCGAGGCGATCGACAACGGCATCGCCTACGTCACCGAGGACCGCAAGCGCTACGGGCTCAACCTCATCGACGACGTGCGGCGCAACGTGTCCGCCGCCGCGTTGGACCGGCTGTCCCGCCTGGGCTGGGTGAACGGCAACGAAGAGATCAAGGTTGCCGAGACGAGCCGCAAGGAGATGAACATCCGGACGCCGAGCGTCATGGCGGTGGTCGGCAAACTCTCCGGCGGAAACCAGCAGAAGGTGGTGCTGTCGAAGTGGCTCTTCACCGACCCGGACGTGCTGATCCTCGACGAGCCCACCCGCGGCATCGACGTCGGCGCCAAGTACGAGATCTACACGATCATCAACCGGCTGGTGGCCGCCGGTAAGGCGGTGATCGTCATCTCCTCCGAGCTGCCGGAGTTGCTCGGAATGTGCGACCGCATCTACACCCTCGCCGCTGGCCGGATCACCGGCGAGATGCCGGTGGCCGAGGCGACTCAGGAGAGCCTCATGGAGCTGATGACCAAGGACAAGGAGCTCGTCGGATGACAAGCATCAAGACCCCTTCGACGGAGCGCCCCACGCCACCGGACAGCCCACCCGCCGCCGCCCTGCACAGCGGGACGAGCGACCTGCGGGCGCTGGTGTTGAACAACCTGCGGCAGAGCGGGATCTACGTCGCCCTGGTCGTCATCGTCGCGCTCTTCGCGGTCCTGACCGACGGGGTGTTGCTGAGCCCCGGCAACATCACGAACATCGTCCTCCAGTACTCGTACATCCTGGTCCTCGCGATCGGTATGGTCATCCTGATCATCGGCGGGCACATCGACCTGTCGGTCGGATCGGTCGTCGCGCTCACCGGAGCGGTCTCCGCCGTCCTGGTGATCCAGCAGGGTCACCCGTGGTGGATCGGCGTCGTCGCCGCGCTCGTCGTCGGCGTCGCGGTCGGCGCGTGGCACGGGTTCTGGGTGGCGTACGCCGGCATTCCGGCCTTCATCGTGACCCTGGCCGGCATGCTGCTGTTCCGGGGCCTGACACTGCGGGTCCTCGACAACATCTCGCTGTCGCCGTTCCCGTCGGAGTACCAGCAGGTCGCGGCGGGCTTCCTCAACGGCCTGCTCGGCGGCGACGGCTTCGACGCCTTCACGTTGCTGATCGGTGCGATCGCCGTTGCCGGGTACGCGGTGAGCGGCTTCCGCACCCGCGTGGCGCGCATCCGCTACCAGCAGCCCGTCGAGTCGTTCCCGCTCTTCGTCGCCCGGGTCGTGCTGGTGGGCGCGGTCCTCATGTACTTCGCCTGGCAGTTGGCGCACGCCCGAGGGCTGCCGATCGTTCTGATCATCCTGGCGGTCCTGGTGCTGGTCTACGGCCTGCTCACCAGGCGTACGGTGTTCGGTCGCCAGGTCTACGCGATCGGCGGCAACCTGTCGGCGGCGGCGCTGTCCGGGGTGAAGGTCCGCACCGTCAACTTCTGGATGTTCGTCAACATGGGCTTCCTGGCGGCGGTGGCCGGCGTCATCTACTCGTCGCGGTCCAACGGCGCACAGCCGGCGGCCGGCAACATGTTCGAGCTGGACGCGATCGCCGCCGCCTTCATCGGCGGCGCGGCGGTCACCGGTGGCGTCGGCACCGTGGTGGGCGCGATGGTCGGTGGTCTGATCATGGCGGTGATGAGCAACGGCATGCAGCTGATGGGCATCGACCAGTCGACCCAGTCGGTGGTCAAGGGTCTCGTCCTGCTCGTCGCGGTCGCCTTCGACGTCTACAACAAGCGTCGGGCCGGCACCGCCCGCTGACGCCCGAACCCACACGACAGTGGCCCCTGACCGTGGAACGGTCAGGGGCCACCGTCGTCAGTGAAACCCCACCCCGCGATCTTGCACTTTGTGTCGACGTCATGCGGCTTTTGTGGGCAGAGGCCGCGACACAAACTGCAAGATCGACGGGGCCGTGCGGGATAGGACCTGGGGGTTAGTGGCAGTTCGCCGTGCCGGTGTCGGTGTAGGTCTGCCCGGCTACCGGAACGAACTGCCAGTCGTAGCTGCTGGAGTGCAGGGTGAACTTCAGGACACCCCACGCCGAGCTGTTGCGGGCCTCGCTGTTGGGCTGGATGGTGCCGAAGCCGTAGTGGCTGGCGCCGCCCATCCCAGCGACGAAGCTGCGCAGACCCCGGCTGGAGTCGGCGCCGCCGGCCGGGTTCATCGCCGCGAACCGCTCGTACACGTGGTTGTGTCCCCACACCACGACGTCGGCGTTGTAGTCGTAGAGGGCCTGGTACAGCGGACGCGTCGACGTCGACGGCGCGTGGTCGGAGCTGGACGTGAACAGCGGGTGGTGCCAGTACGCGATGGTGCACGGCTTGCCGCTGGCGGCCAGGTCCGCGCGCAGCCACTGCTCCTGGGTGGAGCCGGCCGACATGCTGACGTTCGAGTTCAGCGAGACGACGTGCCAGTTGCCGAGGTCGTACGAGTAGTACCCCCGACCGCTCGGGCCGGCTGACGATCCGAAGTAGTTGTAGTAGCCGGTCGCGCCCGACGTGTTGTAGTCGTGGTTGCCCGGCGACGGGCGGGTGCGCGACTTGTGCCGGCCCCAGGTGGGCTCGTAGTAGCTGGTGAACTGCGACGCCGTTCCACTGTCGTAGACGTTGTCACCGGTGGTGAAGACAGTGCCCGGGATGGAGTCGAGCAGCGTCGCGGTGGCGCTGTCGCCGGAGCCCGAGTCGGCGATGTCACCGGCGCCGACGAAGACCGGGTCGCCCGACGGGGGTGGCGTGGTGCTCCCGGTGGTGACCACCAACTGCGGGGCGTCCGCGCCACTCTCGCGGGTGTCGTAGTAGGCGCCGTCGCCGCTGGCCGAGGTGGCACCGAAGCTGTACGTGCCGTTGCCGGTGACCGCGGCCGTGACGTCCACCTCGTACCAACTGTTGCCGCTGACCGCGCCGATCGTGCCGAGCGTGGCCCCGTCGATGGCCGGCTGGTTGTTCCAGGTGGTGCCGGTCTCGGACCAGGTCGTGTTCGACATCCGGCGGAACGTGCCACCGGCGTCGCTGCCACTGTTGCCGCTTATCGTGCGCAGCCGCAGCTTGGCGCTTGTCACGGTGCCACTGACACCGCTCACCGTGAAGCGGAGGAACGAACGCCGCACCGGTGAGTTGTCGACCACCACCTGCGTGGACGTGCCGTAGTTGGTGGCGGCCGTGTCGCTCTGGACGTAGGTGTCGGCGACCGGCGTGAACGTCACGCTCGCCGCCGATGCCGCTACCGATCCGGTGAGGACGACGGCGGCGCTGGCGACAACGACCACCGCGACCGTTCCCACCGTCAGCCGTGGGCGGGCGATTCGAATGTCCATCCAGGACCCCTTCTCTGCGGGTGGAGAGCGCAAGGAATGTAGGAAGGCCGATGAACCGGCGCGCTGCCGCCAGATGAACAGTACGCTCAACCAACGAAACTCCTCGATGTTTGTCGCCTGTTCATCCGTCGCATGTCTGGCTGACGCCCACTGTCCCTTGCGGCCCCTCCGGCCCGGTCGCCACGATGGCTGACCGTCAGTCGTCGACCCGAGGAGATGCGCGTGTACCTGTCGACCGTCTCCCGGCCGGCCGGCGAGGAGCCCGGCCCGGGGCCACGGCGCCGACGGTTCGCATTGGTCAGCGGCAACGTCGTCGCTCTCGGCACGGTCAGCCTGATCACCGATGTGTCGGCCGAGATGGTGGCCGCCGTGCTGCCCCTCTACCTGGTGCTGGGCCTGCACCTCAGCCCGGTGGCCTTCGGCGTCCTCGACGGCGTCCACACCGGCGCGACGGCGCTGCTGCGGGTCGTCGGCGGATTCGCCGCCGACCGGTTCCGGCGGCGCAAACTGATCGCCGGCATCGGCTACACGCTCTCGGCGGTCGCGAAGCTCGGTCTGCTGCTCGCCGGCCGGTCGATCCCGGCGATCGGCGCCGTCATCGCCGTCGACCGCATCGGCAAGGGTGTCCGCAGCGCGCCGCGCGACGCGCTGATCACGCTCTCCACGCCACCCGAGGCGCTGGGTCGGGCGTTCGGGGTGCACCGGGCGATGGACAGCGTCGGGGCGTTCCTCGGGCCGCTCGCCGCGTTCGCCGTCCTGCTCGTCGTCGGGCAGTCCTACGACGCGGTCTTCGTCACCAGCTTCTGTATCGCCGCGCTCGCCGTTGTCGTGCTCGTGCTCTTCGTCCGGGAGCGACCACCGGGCGCGGCATACGGCGGCGAGGCACCCGACGGCGAGGCACCGAACGACCCGAAAGTCTCCGTGCGCGAGGCGTTCGGCCTGCTGCGCGGCGGACCCGCCCGTCGGCTGGTGCTGGCCGCCGCGATGCTCGGGCTGGCCACCATCGGCGACGGCTTCGTCTACCTGTTGCTGCAACGCCGGGAAGACCTCGGTCTGCGCTGGTTTCCGCTGCTGGCGGTGGGGACCAGCCTGGCCTATCTGCTGCTCGCCGCCCCGCTCGGCGTACTCGCCGACCGGATCGGCCGACTGCCAGTGGTGATCGGCGGATACACCGCCCTCGGCGCGACGTACCTGCTGCTGGCCGGACCGGTCGACGGTTGGCCCCTGATCGCGCTGACGCTCACGTTGTACGGCACGTTCTACGCGGCCACCGACGGCGTGCTCATCGCGCTCGCCGCCCCGGTGCTGCCGACACGCCTGCGGACCACCGGAATCGCTGTGGTGCAGACCGGGCAGGCGCTCGCGTACCTCGTCTCGTCGGTGCTGTTCGGTCTGGCCTGGCAGGCGTGGGGGCCGGAGAACGCGATCCGCGCGGCCGCCGTCGCGGTCGCCGGTGTCCTGGTCGGCACGCTCCTCCTGCTGGCTCCGCCGTCCCGTCTGAATTCCCGGAAGGTTCCCCGATGACAGCGATGTCGAACCGAGCGAAGCTCGGCGTGGTGCTCGCCTCGGCCGTGCTGCTGGGCAGTGTGGCGGCCGGGTACGTGGCAGTGGCCGCGGAACCCGCCCCGGCGCCGCCGCCCGCCGCCGGCGACCAGGCGGTCACCCTGACCCCCGGCCCGCGCCTGCTGGCCGTCACCGACCGGCACGTCTCCACAGTTGCCGCGACCGATCCCGCCGGGCCGCGCACCGTCGCCGCCCTGGAATGCCTTCGGGTGTACGCCGCCGCCGGCACCGGTATCTGCCTGAAGCCGGAGACGGCGTGGTCGTACCAGATGGTCGTGCTCGACGCGGCGCTGCGCGAGACGCGGGTGGTGAGCGTGCCGGGACTGCCGAACCGGGCCCGGGTCTCGGCCTCCGGCCGGATGGTCTCCTGGACCACGTTCGTCGGTGGCGACTCGTACACCTCAAGTGGCTTCTCCACCCGCACCGGGATCCTCGACACCCGCTCCGGGGCCGCAGTGGCTTCGCTCGAGGCGTTCGCGATCACGCGGGACGGCCGGGCCTACCGCAACGCGGACGTCAACTACTGGGGCGTCACCTTCACCGCCGACGACAACCGCTTCTACGCGACGATGGCGACCGGGGGTAGGAGGTATCTCGTCCGGGGTGACCTCGCCGCCCGCACTGTCGAGACGCTGAAGGAGAACGTCGAGTGCCCGTCGCTGTCCCCGGACGGCACCCGGCTCGCGTTCAAGGAGGCCATCGACGCCGACCCGGCGAAGGGCTGGCGGCTGTCGGTCCTCGACCTGGCCACCATGCGGGTCACCGCGACCGCCGAAACCCGTAGCGTCGACGACCAGGCCGCGTGGCTGGACGGTGGGAAACTCGCCTACACGCTGCGGAAGGACGACGGCCAGCCCGACGTCTGGAGCGTCCCGGCGGACGGGGCCGGCACGCCGACGCTGGTGATCCCCGGAGCCGAGTCGCCGTCGCCCCTCACCTGACGGAACCGGTCCCGGGCCGGCGGCCCGGACACCTGAACGCCTTGGCGCGGACAGCATTCCGTCATGTGGGATTCCGCCGAGCACCCATCGCCGTTCATCGACGTTCCCGAGGCTGTTGACCATGACAAGGCTCAGTCGTCGAATCTTCGTCCTCGGTGGACTGGTGACCGCCGGTGTGGCGCTCACACCCCGCCAGAACGCCCATGCCGCAGTGCCGTACCCCTTCAAACTCGGTGTGGCGTCCGGTGATCCGGCACCCGACAGCGTGGTCCTCTGGACCCGGCTGGCACCGTCCCCGCTCAACGCCGACGGGCAGGGCGGCATGGCCAACGCCGACGTGACGGTGGAGTGGCAGGTGTCCACCACCGACCGGTTCACCTCGCTTGTCGCCTCCGGCTCGGTGGCCGCCCGGTACGCCGACGCGCACTCCGTGCACGCCATCGCGGGCGGGCTCGCCGCCGACTCCGACTACTACTACCGGTTCCGCACCCAGGGCCAGATCTCGCCGGTCGGGCGGACCCGGACCGCCCCGGCGCCCAGCTCGTTCGGCCGCGACCTGGTGATGGCCTTCGCCTCCTGCGCCCACTACGAGGCCGGCTACTACACCGCGTACCGGCGGATGGCCGAGGACAACCCCGGCCTGATCCTGCACCTCGGCGACTACATCTACGAGGGCGGTGTCGGCACCTCCACTGTGCGGCAGCACCTCGGCACCGAGATCGTGTCGCTGGCCGACTACCGACGTCGGTACGCGCTGTACAAATCCGACCCCGACCTGCAGGCCGCCCACGCGGCGGCACCCTGGCTGGTGGTGCCGGACGACCACGAGGTGGAGAACAACTACGCCAACATGGTCCGCAACGACAGCAGCCCCACGCTCACCGCCGCCCAGTGGACCGCGCGCCGGACCGCCGCGTACCGGGCCTACTACGAGAACATGCCACTGCGACCGGCCTCCGCCGCCAGCGGCAACAGCATCCCGCTGTACCGGCGCATCCGCTGGGGGCAACTCGCCACCTTCCACATGCTCGACACCAGGCAGTTCCGCGACGACCAGGCGTGTGGGGACGGCTGGAAGGTCTGCGCCGACGCGGACCTGGCCTCCCGGTCGCTGACCGGCGCCGCCCAGGAGGCGTGGCTGCTCGACGGGCTGGCCCAGCGCTACGGCACCTGGGACATCCTCGGCCAGCAGGTCTTCTTCGCCCAGCAGCTCGACGCGAACGGGGCGGCGAGCATGGACGCGTGGGACGGCTACCGGGCCTCCCGCAGCCGCATCCAGACCGGCTGGCAGCAGCGCGGGGTACGCAACCCGCTGGTGCTCACCGGCGACGTGCACAAGTCGTGGGCCAACGACCTCAAGGCCGACTACGCCAACCCCTCCTCGGCCACCATCGGCACCGAACTGGTCTGCACCTCGATCACCTCGACAGGTAACGGCAGCGGCAGCACCACCGTCCCGAACGCGGCGGCCAACCCGCACCTGAAGTTCTACTCGGACCGGCGCGGCTACGTCCGTACCACGATCAGCCGCAGCCAGGTCCGGGCGGACTTCCGTGCGGTGAACACAGTGACCGAACACGGCGCGGCGGCCTCAACAGTGCGGTCGTTCGTCATCCTCGACGGCCAGCCCGGCCTGCAGGCCGGGTAAGGGAGATAGCCACAATGACCGCGATCACCGCACTGCTCACCGCATCCCTGCTGGTCCCGAACCTGGCCCCGGCCCCGACCGCGATGACCGCCGAGGCGGTCACCTGGACCACGGCGAACAGCGTCGCCACCGGCGACCAGGACCTGCCGTCCATCGCCATGAACCGCAACGGCCACGTCGCCGTGGTGTGGGAGGACGACCGGGACGGCACCGCCCCGGAGGACGACACCCACAGCGAGATCTACCTGCGGCTGTTCCGTGACGGCACGCCCGCGTACGAGCTGAAGCTCTCCACCGGGGGAACCAGCGGGGCCGCCTGGCGGCACATCAGCCCGGACGTGGGGCTCGACGACCGGGGCAACGCCGTGGTGGTCTGGGCCGGCGACGGCGACGGCAACGGCGTCTACAACATCCAGTACCGGGTGGTGTCGCCCGCCGGCGCCGTGCTCGGCTCGGGGCAGGCCAACGCCAGCGACGCCGGGCAGCAGATCTGGCCGAAGGTCTCGGTCGACCCGGACGGCGCCCCCACGAACGCCGCGGCCGTCGGCTTCACAGTGGTGTGGGAGGACGTGCAGGGCACCGCTCCCGCCACCGTCAAGGCAGCCGGCTTCACCGCTGCCACCACCAAGGCGTACGAGGTGACCGCCTCACAGACCACGGGTTCGCACCACCGCCCCGACGTGGCGGTGTCCGCCTCTGGCGAGGCGCTCGTGGTCTGGGACGAGGACGCCGACGCGAACGGCTCGTACAACATCGGGCTGACCCGGTTGGCCCGGTCCAACGGCGCCGTGGCGCTGTCGCGGCGGACTGCCAACGCGCAGAGCGGCGGGCAGCAGCAGCGTGCCTCGGTGGCGGCGAACTTCGCCGGCGACTTCACCGTCGGGTGGGAATCCGACCACACCGGCAGCCGGGGTGTGTGGGCTCGATCGTTCACCGCGACGGGCACCGCCCGCCACGACGAGGTGCAGGTCTCCACCGGAACCGGCGCCGTCGCTCCGGGGGTCGGCATCGACGACCAGGACAACGTCGTGGTGGGCTGGACGGTGTCCGGCGCCAACCCGGACGTCTGGGCGCGGGGCCTCAACCCGGACGGCACGTCCACCGGACGCCTGGCCGCCCAGGCGCTGAGCCAGACCACTACCGGTCGCCAGGAGCACTTCGCGGTCGCGGCGTCGCCGTGGGGTGAGGTGAGCGTCTGCTACACCGACGACAACGACGGCAACTCCTTCGACCAGGTGCTCCTCGGCCTGGGGACGACGAACTCCACCTGGCTGATGTCCGCCGACGAGCTGCGCCGACTGAAGGCGCGGGCGGGCGTGACGACCCACTGAGCCGGGCCTGATCCACTCGGGTCCGGTGAAGTCGCGGTGTTCCCGGCAGCGGGACACCGCGACTTCGGCAGAACCGAGTCGATCACGCCGCCCAGGTCCGGGGGTCACCGCGCACGCCGTTACCGGATCAGCCGAAGAGCAGGTCCAGCTGGGCGTCCAGCGCGCCCAGCGCCTGTTCGGCGGTGTACTGCCCGCCCAGCAGGTAGACACCGAGCCCCTCCATCAGCGCCAGCAGGCCGGCTGCGGCGGCGACGCCGTGGCGGTCGGGCAGGACGCTGGCGATGAACCCGGTGAACTGCGCGGTGTCCTCGTGCAGGGTGGGCGCTGCCGACGGTCGTACCGCCGTGTAGGCGAGGAACGCGAGCGCCACCCGCCCGTCGTCACGGGTGCCCTCGTCGAGCGGCAACAGCGCGGCGAGCATCGTGCGCAGCAGCAGCCGGGGAGACGGGTCGCCGCCCAACCGCGTCACCGCCTCGGTGACCCGGAGTTGGCTGCGCTCGCGCACCACGCTCAGCGCGAACGCCATCATCTCGTCCTTGGTCCGGAAGTAGTGCTGGACCATTCCGGCGGACACGCCGGCGGCGGCAGCCACGTGTCGGAGGCTGACGGCCTCCAGGCCCTGGTCCGCGGCGACCCGCATCAGCGCGTCGGCGATGAGGGTGCGTCGCTCCTGGTGATCGACCTTCTTGGGCATGGCCTCGATCGTTTCACAGTGGGTGGCCCGGACTCCCCGCCAGCGCGGCGGTCACCGGCTGACGGGGTGGCTCGCGGGGGTGCCCCGGGCGCTGCGCAGCAGGCCGTCCGGGTCGTCGGCGTACAGGCGCAACTCGTTGATCGGCTGGGAACCGGTCTTCGGCAGGTCGAAGGTCAGCGGACGGCGCAGCAGGACGTCGATGCTCGTCTGGCTGCCGACCGAGACGGACACGACCCGCCGGTCGCCCTCCTGCTCGACCTGCACCGATCTGCTCGAGGGCAGTGAGCGGTAGCGCTTGCGGAGGGCCTCGACGTCCGTCCACGGGATCCAGATGTCGATGCCCGAGTTGAGCCGCACCCGCAGGCCCCGGTCGCCCACGACATGGGGGTGGATGGTCATGCTGGCGTACAGGCCGATCATCCAGAGCAGACCCCAGATGCCCAGGCCCAGCACGATCCAGCGGGCGGGACGCCACGGCACCACGTGCGTCACCACCACGTCGAAGATCGGGATCTCGACGACCGACAGGCCGATGAAGATGCCCAGGATCGGCTTGACCACGCCGAGGTAACCGAACGGCTCGTCGCCGGGCTTCAGCGGCAGTGGGCGACGCCGCGCCCACGCGTACAGGCTGCGCCAGGTGGCGGCCTCGGCCTGGGCCGCCCGACGGAGCAGCGGGCCGACCCGCGCCCTGGCCGGTGTCGTCGTGTCGGTCATTGCCGTCCTTCTCGGTCGGGGGGCGACTGTCGGTGCGGGGTGACTGTTCCGGCACTGCCATCCACTGTGACGAGCTGCCCGGTCCTGATGGTCCGGGTGGCGTCCGGAACGCAGATGACGGCGGGGATGCCGTACTCGCGGGCGACCGTCGGGCCGTGCGCCATGATCGCGCCGGTCTCGGTGACCAGCGCGGCCGCGGTGAGGAACAGCGGCGTCCAGCCGGGGTCGGTGGTCGCGGCCACCAGGACGTCGCCGGGCTCGATGTGGGCGCTGCCGGGATCGTGGACGACCCGGGCGGGGCCGGTCACCCGGCCGGCCGACGCGCCCACTCCGACGAGCGTTCCGTCACCGGCCGGCGACGACGGCAGGACGGTCTCGACGTCCGTACCGTCGGAGAGCAGTGCCACCGGCACCGTTGCACGCCGCAGCTCCCGGCGGTGCACCGCCCGCCGGGCGGTCACGGTCCCGCGCAGATCAACACCCTGGTGTACGACTGTTTGCGCCTCGTCGAGGGTCAGGAACATGATGTCGTCGGGCTTGTCGAGCAGGCCGGAGTCGTGCAGGTCGGCGCCGATGAGCAGCAGTTGGCGGCGCGTCTCGGCCAGCGGGTACAACCCGGCGAACTTCCCGGCCTCGCGAAGGCCGGCGAGCGACCGCGCCCGGCGCAACAGGAAACCGGCGAGGCGGCCCCGCACCGGCCGTCGACGGCGGGCTCGTGTGCTCAGCTCCCGCAGCGCCGTCTCGGCCGCTGAGGCGGCCCGCTGGAAGCGCCTGTCGGGGCCCTGGCTCGGATCGGTGACCCGCAGGTAGTTGGCGACCGCGGCGAAGACCGGCGTCGGGTCCTCCGCCCAGCGCGGCACCCCGAGGTCGACCTCGGCGGCGCCCCGGTGACCGTAGACGTCCAGGAAGGCCGCCATGCCGATGTCGGGCAGCGTCCCGCGCAGGTAGCGCGCGGCCAGCTCGGCCGGCGGGGTGTCGAGGAGCAGCTGACGGTGGTCGCCCACCTCCTGGGCGAGCCGCCACAGCGCCAGGTCCATCTCGATCGTGACGTTGTGCGGCATGCCGCCCAGCACGGCGTGGATCTCGTCCGGGCTGGCGACGCCCCTGAGCAGGGCGGTGGGCAGCGCGCTGGCGAGCATCCCGGCGACGATCGGCCACATGATGGCGTCGGCGGTGTCGTCGGCGTCGGCGTCGGCGTCCTGCGCCTGCACGAAGCGCAGCCGGTCCGCGGCGGTCCGCAGGTCGGCGGGGGCGGCGGAGCCTACTCTCAGCTTCTCGATCGCCTCGAACATCCGGGTCCGCGCGGCCTCGGGACGGGCCAGCGCCCGCAGGATCCCCACCACCGCGCGGCCGGCCGTCCGCAGCGACGCCGCGCCCGCCGCGCCGCCGGGCCGGGTGCCGCCGGTGGTCGGGGCGAACCGGGGATCCGCGAGGACGTGGTGCATCACCGCCTGGGCGCGCGGCCCGAAGTCGACAGCCAGGAGCTTCACCAGTCGCCGGCGGGCCGACCTGTCGCGCGCGAGGTCGGTGAGGTCGCCGTAGAGGCGGCCGCCGATGTCGACGATCTCGACCCGCACCCCGAGCGCGGCGAGCATCGCGGCGATCTGTGTCCGCAGGGTCGCCATGCCCATCGGGGTGACCGGTTGCCGCATGCCCTGGACGTGCCCGAACTCCAGATAGACGCGGGGGAGGGGCTTTTCGCTCGGCGGTGGGGCGGGAAACAGGCTGGTGATCGGCCGGGACTGGAGCAGCCACAGCACGTCGTTGGCGTCGATCGCCCACTCGATGTCCTGCGGGTAGCCGAAGTGGGTTTGCCACCGCTCGCCGACGGCGCGCAGGCGGGTCAGCTGGGCGGCCGTGAGGCAGCCTGTCTCGTCGCGCGCGACGTCGTCGAGGATGTAGTGGTCGACGGCCGTGGCGCCGTCCACCACCGTCGTGCCGAGGCCGGGAGCGGCGTCGACGGCCATCTCGTCGCGGCGCCCGGTCAGCGGGTTCGCGGTGAACAGCACTCCCGCCACCGTGGGGGTGACCATGCGTTGCACGACGACGGCCATCCGCACCGCGTGATGATCGATGCCGCGGGCGTCACGGTAGGCGGTTGCCCGGTCGCCGTGCAGCGACGCCCAGCACTTCTCGATGGCGGCGATCAGCTCGGTGTCGCCGGTGACGTCGAGGACGGTGTCCTGCTGCCCGGCGAAGCTGGCGTCCGGCAGGTCTTCGGCGGTGGCGCTGGAGCGCACCGCCACCGGGCCCGCGCCGAGCCGGTGGTACGCGGCGACGACCTCGGCCGTGGGAACGACGCCGAGTCGGTGCGCCTCGGTGGTGACGCAGAAACCGGCGGGGACCTGCTCGCCGTGCCGGATCAGCTCGCCCAGCCCGGTCGCCTTGCCGCCGACCAGGGCGGTCATGGCGGCGGTCACCTCGGACAGTGCGATCACGTGCATGGCGGCCCACTCTCTTGACAATACAACTGCATTGAATCTGACCGTACCTCCTTGGCGATGCAACTGCAATGTCACCGTGGCGGGTGCCAGACCTCAGGGCGAGAGCTTGCCGGGATCTGCCATGCTCGGCCCGGTGACGACCGGCCGCCCGACCAGAGCCCGTTCCCACCGCCGCCCCCGAAGCCGTGCCATCCGCCTCCTCCTCGCGCTCGTCGCACTGGCGGCCGTCCTCGGCATCGCCGTGGTCGCGGTGCCGATGCTGCGGCCGGCCGGCCCGCGCCCGCTCTTCCAGATGCCGGTGACCTGCGGAGAGACGTGGCAGCTGAGCACCTACCCCGGTCACGACGACTACGACGTCGACTTCTTCCCGATCGAGGGCGAGACGTGGGGGCGTCCGGTGCTCGCCTCGTCCGCCGGCACCGTCACCGTTGCGGGCATCAACGGCTCGTTGGGTGGACGGACCCCGGAGGACCCGGACGGTCCACGCGGGCGCGGCGGCGGTTACTGGGTCAAGATCGACCACGGCGGCAAGTGGGAGACGCAGTACCTGCACATGCTCGAACCGCCACTCGTCACCGTCGGTCAGAAGGTCGCCCAGGGTGACCAGATCGGGCGGCTCGGCAGCACCGGCAACTCCGGCGCACCGCACCTGCACTACGAGCAGCGCCGCGGCTGGGAGAAGGTCGAGACCCACTTCGACGGCACGCCGTCGGGCATCACCACCGACGAACGCGAACAGATCCTCCGGCGGGTGAGCAACAACTGTCCGGCTGTCTCCTGAGGACGGCGGTTTGCCCGGCCCGGCTCGGGGCACTGACTGAGAGGACAGTTCAGACGCAGGGAGGAGCCGGCCATGGCCAAGGGTGACGTCGACACGTACCACGAGGACGGGCAGTGGAAGAACAAGCCGGAGGGCCAGGAGCGGGCCACCAGCACGCATGACGTGAAGGCCGACGCGCAGGCCCAGGGCCGCGAGATGGCGGCCGACCGCGGCGTCGAACACGTGATCAAGAAGCAGGACGGCACGATCGGGGAGAAGAACACCTACCCCCGCAGCCGTGACCCCCGCGACATCGAGGGCTGAACAGCTCCCAGCACCTCGCGCATCGACCCCCTCGGCGTGACCGAGGGGGTCGATGCGCTTCCGGCGCGCGAAAGGGGGAGTCAGCTTTATCCCCGTAAGAGAAATATGGGCGTTTTAGGGCGATATAGTTCACCCGGGACTGGAGTGAAAGCTGGGAGTGGACATGTCGTTTCGAGGTCGGCGTCGTCCGAGCAGAATCGCCGCACTGGCGGTAGCCGCGACAGTGGGGACTCTCGTGGTCGCGCCGCTCCCGGCGACGGCGGCCGGCTCCGTCCTGTTCGACCAACCCTTCCACAACAACACCGCGAACGGCATCGGCGCGGTGGCGGTACCAGCAGTGCCCGGAGTCCTCGCCACGAACGCCGCCTGCCTGAGCGCGGCCGGCAACTCCACCATCGGCCCGCTGCTCAGTTGCACCACCTCCACCGACCCGCAGGGCGCCGGCAAGCTGCGCCTCACCCCCGCCGCCATCACCCGTCAGGGTGGCGTGTTCGGCGCCGTGAGCGTGCCCACCTCGCAGGGACTCCACGTCACCTTCAACACCTACCAGTACGGCGGCATCAACCCGGGAGCGGACGGCCTCGCCTTCGTCCTGGCCGCCGTCGACCCGGCCAACCCGAGACCCCCGTCCACCCTCGGCCAGCCGGGCGGGTCGCTGGGCTACTCGGCGGCGTTCAACGGTGTCTCGGCGGGCCTCTCCAACGGGTACCTCGGTATCGGGCTCGACGTCTTCGGCAACTTCAGCAACAGCACCTACCAGGGGACCGGCTGCACGAACCCGCCGTACATCTCGACCACCGGCGGGCGGGTCCCCGGCCAGGTCGTGGTTCGCGGACCGGGCCGCAACGGGGTCGGCTACTGCGCGATCAACAGCACCGCCACCAGCACGTCCTCAGCGGCGTTGGCGTTGCGGGCCGCCACCCGGCCCGCCTCGGTGGTACCTGTCGAGGTGGTCGCCAACACCACCTCGTCGCCGTTCACCACCGACACCGGCATCACCGTTCCGGCCGGCGAGTACCGGGTCAGGTTCACCCCCGTCGGCGGCGCCGCACGCACTCTGGCCGGCGCCCTCCCGGTCGTGTCGCCGAGCCTGTACCCGTCGCCGACCTGGCTGAACGCCAGCGGCTATCCCCGGCAACTCGCCTTCGGCTGGGTGGGCTCGACCGGCTCGGTCACCGACTTCCACGAGGTCGACAACGCCAGGGCGGTCAGCTTCAACCCGGTGCCGGACCTGAACGTGTCACAGACCAGCTCCGTCGGCGCCTCCCCGCAGCCCGGTGACCCGGTCACCTACTCGATCACCACCGGGGTCGATGGCGGCACCGCCGAGACGTCGCCGATCTCGGTCACCCAGACCACCCCCAACGGTGTCGTCCCCCGCGCCGCGTACGGCTCCGGCTGGGTCTGCGCCGCACCGTCCGGACAGACCGTCACCTGCACCAACAGCAACGGCCCGTTCGCCGGCGGCACCTCCCTGCCGCCCATCACCGTCGTCGCGACAGTCACCGGCACCGGTGTCACACCGGCGCAGATTCAGACCACCACCGTCGCGACCTCGTCGTCGATCGACGCGAACCCAGGTCTCGCCACCGGCACCACTCCCGTCGCGCCGGCCACCGCACCCAGCGGCGTCACCGTCACACCGGCCCAGAGTTCGGTCTCCGGGGGCATCCCGGTCAC
Source organism: Micromonospora sp. NPDC005710 (assembly GCF_040630995.1). NCBI lineage: Bacteria > Bacillati > Actinomycetota > Actinomycetes > Micromonosporales > Micromonosporaceae > Micromonospora > Micromonospora sp. NPDC005710. The sequence continues at coordinate 43,821 of NZ_JBEXYP010000004.1, forward strand.
TGTCGGCGGCAGCAACCTCAGCGGCGCCACCGCGATCACCATCGGCACTGCCGCCGAACAACAGGCCGGCACGTCCGTGCTGCTGGTGCCGTGCACCTCCGGCCCCGCCGCCGGGTGTTTCACAGTGAACCCCAACGGCACCCTCGCCATCTCCGCCATGCCCGCCCGGTCCGGCCCGGCGACCGTCACGGTGAGCGTCGTCACCCGAGGCTCGGCCGGGTCCGCGAACTTCGTCTACGCCTCCACACCGGGCACGCCCACCACCCCCACCGCCGTCCCGGGCGTCACGAGCGCGACGGTGAGCTGGACCGCGCCGGACAACAACGGCAGCCCGATCACCAGCTACCTGATCACCCCGATCCGGGACGGCGTCACCCAACCAACACTGACCTTCGACGCCTCCACCACCAGCCGCACCCTGACCGGGCTCACCGCCGGCTCGTCGTACGCCTTCCGGGTGGCGGCGGTGAACGCGTTCGGCACCGGCGCGGCCAGCCCACCCTCGGCGGCGGTGGTCCCGTACACACTGCCGGGAGCGCCCACGAACACCTCGGCCACCGCCGGAACCAACGCCGCCAGGGTGAGCTGGACCGCCCCGGCCAACGGGAGTTCGCCGATCACCGGTTACACGGTCACTCCCTACCTCGGTGCCGTGGCGCAGACCCCGCAGGTCTTCAGCGGCACCGCCACGACCCAGATCGTCACCGGGCTGACCGGCGGTGCCACGTACACGTTCCGGGTGGCCGCGACGAACGCCGCCGGAACCGGCCCGCAGTCGGCCCCCTCCGCGCCGGTGACCGTCAACCCGGCACCGACCCTCACCTTCCCGCCACCCCCACCCGGCAAGGCCTACGACCCGTACCAGTACCAACTGACTGTGAACGGCGGCACCAGCCCATTCACCTGGTCCGTGAGCGCCGGGAGCCTACCCGCCGGGCTGACCCTCGACCCGGTCACCGGCCTACTCTCCGGCACGCCCACCGTGTCCGGGACGTTCCCGTTCACCGTCCGGGTGACCGACTCGTACAACCAGTCGGCGACCCGACCCGTCGAGCTGGTCATCACCCCGCTCGGCGGGCTGTCCATCAGCGTCCCGGCGATCTCGCCGCTCGGCACCGTCACCTCGGGCACCACCGGAGTGTCGGGCCGTCTCGGCCCGGTGACAGTCACCGACGACCGCGGGCCGTACTCCGGAAACTGGGTCACAGTCGTCTCCAGCACGAGCCTGACCACAGGTTCCGGCTCGGGTGGCGAGACCATCCCGAACAGCAACATCACGTACGCCTCCGGGCCCGCTCTCGCCAGCACCGGTGTTGGTTCCTTCGTTCCGCAACCCGGTGCGGTGCTGAACACCACGCGTACCGCCGCCGGGTGGTCCGGCCAGACCGGCGGCCCGAACTCCGCCACCTGGAACCCCACCCTGTTTGTCACCCTCCCGTCCGGGCTGGTGGTAGGCAACTACGTAGCAGTGGTAACGCACTCCGTCATCTAGCCAACCCCCACTCGCGCCCGGCGCCCGCCCTTGCCCTCGTGGATCAAGGAGTTGTGGTGGGCGACAATTCAGTCCTGTCGTGCCCAAGCCAGGCACCACAAGTCCATGATCGACGGACCCGACCGGCCTGGCCCTGGGCCTGGGCCTGGGCTGGGCCTGGACCGGCCTGGACGACGCTGCCCGGCCGTTCCGGGGGGAACGGCCGGGCAGATGGTGGTTCGGAGTCGGACGGTGGTCAGGCGAACTGGGTCCGGTGCCGGCGCACGAGGTACCAGCCGCCAAGGGTGACAAGCACCAGCAGGGCGAGCCCGCCGACCGTGTAGACCAGCCAACTCGGCCCGCTGGACGTCGACACCGTCATCGGCGCCGCGACGGGTAGGACGATCTTCCCGGTCGCGATGCGTTCCACGGTGCCACTGGCGAGCTTCGCGTGCACGTCCCAGGTTCCTGCGGGCAGGGCCTGGTTGACCTCGATCCGTACCTGGCCACTGTGGCCGGGGAGGATCGTCACGCCGTTCGTCACCTTGAACGGGCCGGCGGTGACCGCCGCCTTGGTCAGCGACAGGGTGCCGGTCATGTCCAGGGCGCGTTCGCCGGTGTTGGTGACCTTCGCGGTGACCACCGGGAACTCGCCGCTGCCGGGCTCGGCGGCCAGCCCTTCGATCCGGAAGTCGGTCGGCGGCTCACCACCTGGGCCGACGTCGAGGTAGACCCGGATTCCCACCCGGTGGATCTGGGTGACGTTTCCGGTGCGTTCCTTACCGCTGGTGACCTGTGCCCAGATCGCGGCGTACCGCTCGCCCTTCGATGCCTTTTCCGGTACGGCGACCTCGACCTCGACCGGCCGTCGCTCGCCCGGGTCCAACTGCAGGGTGGCGGTCTTCAGCCGGATCCACCCACTGAGTTCGTTGCCCGTGCGGCCCTCGGGCACTGTGAAGGCGTTGTTCTCGACCGACGCCCCGCCCGAGTAGAACTCGATCTTCTGCGTCTCGTTCGAGGCGTTCTGCACCTCGACGCGTCGGTTGATCGTCATCCCGGGTTTCAGGTGATCCACGATGTAGACCTGGGCCCGGGGGTCGTCCACCCGGCTGGCCGGAATGTCCAGCATCCGGATGCTGATCGCGGGCTCCTCGGCCGGGTCCTGTCGCTGCTCCCGCACGGCAACGGCTGGTGCCGCCGAAACCCCGAGCGCCACGAGGGCGACCGAGGCCAGCAGCACCAGCCGGCCGAGCGGGTCAGACCACCGAATGTGTCACCGTCCCGGTGTAGACACCCTGGACGGTGCCGACGGGGATGTTCACCACCAGGGTGGGGTTCCAGGTGGCGAAGTTGTTGCCACTGCCGCCGGTGTGGGTCATCGCCGTCCGGGGGACATTGATGATCACCTGCTGGGCCGCAGTCGGCTGACCGGGCGTGAAGGTGCCGCTACCGGCGGTCGCCGTGGCCGGCCCGGACCAGTAGAGGACGTTGATGTTCGGGATCGTCTCCCCGGAGGAGCCGCCACCGGTCTTGAAGTCGGTGGAGGTGACGGTGGCGGTCCAGTTGGGGGTGAGCGACCCTCGCTGGTCCAGCACGGTGACCGGGCCGAGCAGGCCGGTGACGGTCGAGCCCTCTATGCCGTGACCGATGTTCGCCGTCGCCGGTACCGTGATCGACAGGCCGCCTGCGGCGTCGACGGTGAGGGTCACGATCGTGTCACCGGTCGTGTCCGCTGCGGCCGGTCCGGCGAGCGCGACGACGGCGGCGACGCCGGCCAGGCCCGCGAGAATCTTTCTACGCATCGAGTCTCCTTTGTCCTAAAGAACCTTGGGAAGCACTTAGGAGACTAACTACGCGAAACGCCCATAAGTGGCCGAATGGCACCAGTGTCACCCGCTGTCGGGACCGCGCGCACGGCAAGGGCTCGGCGCCGTGTCGGCCGCCGAGCCCCGCGAGCGGATTCAGGCAGCGACCACGTACGGGAAGGTGGCGGAACGGGCGGCCTTCGTGACCTCCGAGGTGAGGCCGGCCGTGGTGCCGGCGTTGAGGACCAGGGAGAACATCACCTCGGGTGCGTTGTCGGCCAGGGCGCGCCCGTTGCGGAGCGCGAAGCCGAAGTTCGCCGCCGTACCGACCTTGTACGTCAGCAGGTCGGGGTAGATCTGCCGGGCGACGCTCCAGCCGTACGCCTGGGGGTCCGGTGCCGTGCCGTTCGCCTTGACCACCCCGGCGACCGCGTTCGCGATCTCCTCACCGCCCTCGGTGAGGTCCTTGCTGGGGTGCCGGAAGTTGGCGGGGTCGGAGAAGTCGGTGTCGTGCGGCCAGAAGATCGGCCACATCATCGGGTGGCCGGCCCGGTTGATCTGCCGCCAGCCGCCGGCGTCGGTGGCCAGCATGGTGCGACACCACACGCCGATCTCGGTGCCGTCGCGCAGCAGTGGCTCGTCGTGGGAGACCTCGAGGACGATCGACTCGACGGTGGTGCCGGCGAAGCTGTTCTTGGCCTGGTCCACCCGCCACGCCGAGCGGTCCACTGGCGAGCCGTTCTTGACCGCGCCGTTGATCGTCGCGAGTTCGTCGAGGTCGACGTAGAACGGGTCGGTGATCCGGCCGGCCCAGATCCGGACGTTGCCGCCGGTGGTCACCTCGCCGGTGCGTCCCTCGGCCACCGGGGTGCCCATCGCGGCGTCGTCGCGAGCGTCCGCGCCGGTGAGCTCGTACAACTGGAGGGCCTGCCGGGCGTCGCCGTCCGGCTCGCCGAAGGCGAACCGGTAGGTCAGGTCCTCCACCTCGGCGCCATTGATGTGAATCTTGATCTCGTAACGCGCCTCGGCGTGGAAGCCGCGCTTGATGTCTGCCTTGGTCACCGAGCTGTTGACGTCCATGACGAAGACCGTGGCGCGGTCACCGTTGAAGACGTACAGGTCGTCGATGTACAACTGGCCGCCCTGGGCGGCCAGCGGGGTATCGAGATGGTGCGACATGAGCTCACTCCCGGAACTGCCGGATTTTGGACTAATCCGAACATAGTGGGCGTCAGGCTGGCCGCTCGCTCCATCGCGTCAATCCGCTCCCGGCGGGGAGCGGGGACTCGCACGACGGTGGGCCGCCCGAGTTCTCCTCGGACGGCCCACTCCTTCACACCGGTCCGATCAGATGCGGGACCACTTCTGGTTGGCGGCCCCGAGGCAGTCCCACAGGTGCAGCTTGCCGCCGTTGTTGGGGTTGGCCTCCCGTACGTCCACGCACTTGTTGGCGTTGAGGTTGACCAGGTCACCGGCACCGTTGAGGGTGAAGCGTTGCGCGGTGTTGCCGTTGCAACTCACCAGGTTGACCTCGGTGCCGTTCGCGGTGCCGGCCCAGGCCGGGTCCATGCACTTGCCCATCGCGCGGACGGTCCCGTCGGAGGCGAAGGTCCAGCTCTGGGCCGCCGAGGTGTTGCAGTCCCAGATCTGGAGTTTGGCGCCCTCCACCGGGTTGGCGCTGGGGATGTCGATGCAGCGACCGCTCTGCGCGCCCCTGATCCGGCTGGTGCCGGGAGCCGGGTCGCCTCCGCCGGAGGTGTAGCTGGACACCCGGACGTGATCGACGAGCATCTGCTGCGGGAACTGGGTCGAACCGTCCGGGTAGCCGGGCCAGTTGCCACCGACGGCGACGTTGAGAATCATGAAGAAGGGGTGGTCGAACACCCAGCGGCTGCCGCCGAGCCGAGCCGGATCGACCCGGTGGTACTGCACCCCGTCGACGTACCACGTGACCACGTTCGGCTCCCAGTCCACGCGGTAGGTGTGGAAGGTGTCGGCGAGCGGCGCACCGAGGGTGCGGCTGCCCGTGATGCCGCCGCTACCGGAGTAGCCGGGCCCGTGCACGGTGCCGTAGACGGTGTTGGGCTCCCGGCCGATGTTCTCCATGACGTCGATCTCGCCGGAGTCGGGCCACCCGCCACCGGTGCCGAGCATCCAGAAGGCCGGCCAGATGCCCTGACCACGCGGGATCTTGATCCGGGCCTCGAATCGCCCGTACGTCTGGGTGAAGGTGGCCGCCGTCAGCAACCGCGCCGACGTGTACTCGCAGCGCCCGTAGTGACACTGGTAGTTGGCGGGGTTGTCCTTGCGGGCGGTGATGACCAAATTGCCCTGGCCGTCGTGGACGGCGTTGCTGGTGCTGTTGGTGTAGTACTGCCGCTCGTTGTTGCCCCAGCCGCCGCCGCCGATGTCGAACCGCCACTTGTTCTGGTCGACGGGCGTACCGGCGGGGGAGTTGAACTCGTCCTGCCAGCTGATGGCGCCGATGGCGGCCTCGGCCCGGTCGGGGTGCGCCGGGACGACGAGCGCCGTCGCGGTCGCGACGAGGGCGGCCGCCAGGAGTACGAGGGGGCGGAAGCGAAGGCTGGGCCGGGCTGTGAACACGGGAGGCTCCTCAGCGGTGGGGGGTGAAGGCGGTCTACCAGGATAGAGAGCGCTCTCTAGAGCGAAGCATGTCGATATCGTGTCTTTCTGTCAAGAGTGTTTCCAATATCACGACCGTCCGTTACCGCCCGATGCTGAACAGTGAGCGGTGAAGCGCCGCCCCGGGTGTCAGTGCGGCGTCGATCGATGCCTCCGAGATGGACGACACCAACCCATCGAAGGAGGTCGTGGCCCCGAGAGCTACTCGATAGCAGTCGAATCGACCCTTCCTATTGCCGTGGGGCGTCCACGCGGGACAGGATGACGAGGCGTGCCGGAAACGTTCCCGTAACCTGCGCGCTGCTGGTCTCTGTCACAAGGAAGTGGGAGTCAGTCATGAGCGAGGCTTCGACGGCGCTGGGTGTGCGCCTCTACCCGGATCTGGTCGAGCGGGGTGGCCTGGCCCCCGCGCTCATCGAAACCGCTGCCCGCCACGGGCTCGACGTCGGCCGGGCGACAGCGCCGGAGCAGGGGCGGGCCCGGTTCACCAGCGCCGAGCTGCACTCCGACGAGGGCGTGGTCTGCGTGGGGCTGGGGTCGCAGGCCCGATACTTCATGATCGACCTGCGCATCTCCGGTGAGGTTCTCGCCCGCGGTGATGTCATGGACCTGGTGCAGGTCGCCCAGTTGGCAGCGGCCTGGCGGGCCGGCCTGACGTTCGCCGAGCTGACCGCCCGGTTCCCGTTCATGGAAGAGATCAAGCAACGCCCGGCCCCGGTGGCCCAGGTCGGCTAGGCAGGTCAGCAGCGCAGCCGAGGCGGCAGTGGTGGCCCGGCACCGGCGTCCCGGTTGAGATAGGTCGACTGGACGAAGGCGACGAGGCGTTCCGCGTCGGTCGCGGTGGAGGCCAGCCCGAACGAGACACGGACCGCGCCGCCGGTCGGCAGCCGCAGCGCGGTGAGGTACCTGTCGATCGTGTCGATCCCGGCCAACAGCCGCTGCCGGGTCGACGCCCGGCTGATGCCGAACGCGCCCTCGCCCGCGCCCGGATTGCAGAAACAGCCGGTACGCACTGACAACCCCGCCGCTGCCGCCTCCCGCGCGACGAGTCGTTCGTCGACGAGTGTGCCGTCCGGGTGGCGGAGGTTGAACGTCACGGTGCCGCCGCGTCCCGTACCCGTGGCCGGCCCGTACACCTGGACCAGCGGCCCGCCGCTGTCGTGCCGCAGGCTGGCCAGCCGCGCCAGCAGCCAGTCGGTGAGCAGGCCGACCCGGGTGTGGACGAGGTCCACGCCGATCGAGTCGAGCCAGCGCAACCCGAACTCCACGTCCGGGATGCTCAGGAAGTTCAGCGTGCCGTCCTCGAACGCCGACTCGTCGTCCATCGGTCGGTGCCAACCACCCTGCACGCTCACCGCGCGGATCGTGCCGCCGGCGAACCACGGCCGGCGCAACCGGGCCAGCGCCGAACGGCGGGCCAACAGCGCCCCGACCCCGGTGGGGTAGCCGAAGAGCTTGTACCAGCTCAGACAGACGAAATCCGGTCGAGCGACGCTGAGGTCCAGCCGGTTCGTCGGCGCGAAGCCGGCAGCGTCGAGCAGTACGTCGTAGCCCCGCCGCTGGGCCAGTTCCACCCAACCCAGCGGGTGCTGCACCCCGGAGAAGTTGCTCTGCGCCGGGTAGGCGAGCAACCCCCGACGACCGGGCCGACCCCACCGACGTGCCAGGCCGCCCCGGCCGGCGTCGAGCGCCGCGACCAGGTCCGGCTCGGCGACCCGCAGCTCCGGCCCGCTCAGCGGTACGTAACGTACCGGCGCGCGTGCCGACCGGGCGTACTCGCGGATGCCGTTCACCGAGTTGTGGTTGTCCCAGGTCAGCACCAGCGGCGCGGCCCGGCCGAAGTCGTACGCCTCGCCGACCAGCCGGCAGGCGCCACTGGCGTTCGGCGTGAAGACCACCGCGTACTCGGCCGGATCGGCGCGGAAGAAGTCGAGCACCGCCTGTCGCGCCGACTCCACCAGTGAGCCCGCCGCCACACTCGTCGGGTTCTCCGAGTGGGGGTTGCCGTACAGGCCGGCGAGCAGCCGGTCGTGGTGGGCGCGCACCTGGGCGCGGGCCGCCACCCCGGCCCCGGCGTAGTCGAGATACACCTGCCCGTCGGTGTCCAGGTGTCGGTACTCGGTGGCGCGCAACTCGTCGATCCGGGCGGTGGCGGCGTATCCCGGCAGCGCCGTGGGTGAGGCGTGCGGTGTCGGGTCAGGACGCACGACGGGCATCCCGTCGGAGCAGCACCGTCCAGGCCGCGCCCAGGAACAGCAGCACGAACCCGCCGAGCACCAGCCAGTCGACCCACACCGGCCGGGAGAAGCTGTCGCCGTACGTGGCCAGCAGCGGCGGGCCGAGCGGGGAGCCACCGTCACGCCAGAGCCGCTCCACCCCGGCGGTGTGCCCCAGGCCTTCGAACGCCCACCGGTTCGACATCGCGTAGCTGAGCCACTGACCGCCGACCGCCATCGCCGGCACCGGCAGGATCGCGCCGACGAACAACACCTGTGGAAAGCAGAGCATCGGCAGCATGAGCGTCGCCTGCGCCGCGTCGGACACTGCCGCCGAGCAGAGCAGGCCGAGGGCGAGCGCCGCCGCCGAGGAGAGCAGCAGTGTCGTGTACAGGGCGGCGAAGTCGGCGCCGCCCACCGGTGGCAGCCGGTCCAGGCCGCGCAGCACCCCGAGCAGGGCGAGGTCCACCAGGGCCAGCAGCGGCAGCAGCACCGCGACCTTCGCCAACAGGTACGGGACGAGCCGGACACCGGCCAGCCGTTCCCGGCGCAGGATCGGCACCTCGGTACAGATCTGAAGGAGCCCGTAGGTCAGCCCGAAGAAGAAGCCACCGAACGCGATCCAGAACAGGATCATCACGGTCACCGTCGGGCTGGGACTGGTCGGGTCGAACGCCCCGGGACGGAACAACAACGCGAACATGCCGAGCACCATCAGTGGCGAGCCGAGCAGGATGGCGAGGGTCAGTCGGTTCCGGACGACGATCTCGGCGTTGCGGACGGTGAGGATCGCCCACTGGCGGAGCCGGCCGACGCGTCGCGGCGGCGTCCCGGTGACGTCACCGTCGTCGCTGGTCCGCAGCGGGTGCCCGGCCTCGTGCTGGCTGGCCGCACCCTGGTCGGTCTCGTGCTGGCTGGCGAAGCGGTCGGGCCACTCGGTGGGTCGGGTCGCCTCGTCCAGCCGCAGGTGCACCTCGGCCAGGGACCGCAGGCCGAAGAACTCCCGGGCGGCGGCCGGGGTGCCGGTGAACGCCAGGCGGCCCTGACGGGTCAGCACGACGACCCGGTCGCAGTGGTCCACGTCGGTGACCTGGTGGGTGGTCAGTACGACTGTCGCGCCGGTGTCGGTGAGCGCGCGGAGCACCCGGAGCAGTTCCACAGCGATCGCCGGGTCCAGCCCGGAGGTGGGCTCGTCCAGGAAGAACACACCGGGTCGGGTGAGCAGTTCGACAGCGATGCTGGCGCGCTTGCGTTCACCGCCGCTGAGCAGGCCGACAGGTGTGCTGGCCCGGTCGGTGAGTCGCAGTTCGGCGAGCACCTCCGCGACCCGGTCGTCGATCTCGGTTGACCCGGCGGCGGAGGGGAGACGCAGTCGGGCCGCGTACCGCAGGGTGCGGGCCAGCGGCAGCTCGCGATGGATGATGTCGTCCTGCGGAACGACGCCGATCGTGCCGGCAGCGGCGCTGCCGTCGTACCTGACGATGCCCGTCGCCGGTCGCTGTATCCCGGCGAGGAGTTCCAGCAGGGTGGTCTTACCGGCGCCGCTGGCACCGATGATCGCGACCAGCTCGCCCGGCGCGATGCTCAGGGAGACGTGGGTCAGGATCTGGCGACCGCTCCGGACGCTCTGGCCGAGCCCCTGAGCGGCGATGCCGACACCGGCGGATGGGGGAGACGTGGTCTGCTCGGTCGTCATGTCGACTGCTCGATCCGGTCGGGAGTGGTCGGCGTCAATATCGTGCCTCGTCGATGGTACTGAGTGACCGCGCAGCGTGCCCCGAGCGGACGGTCAACGACCGTCGCCGTTCAGCCGGTGCTGGGGCCGGGGTGCCTGGAGGAGGGACTTCGACCTGGTCACCCCGGCATGCGGGGGACGGTGAACTCCCGCTGGATGCCTGCCGATCCCGGCCCGGTGGTGCGGATCTCCCCGGCCGCGGCGGGTGAGACACCCTCGCGCGGGGGTACGTGGGTGGTGCGGCCACCGACTCGCACACCGGTGGACCACCTGTCGTCGCCAGTCGGCGTCGCTGATCATGTCGTGCGACCGTTGGCGGGTGATCAACACGAGGTTGGTCGCCCGGAAGGAGACTGTCTCGTGGAGTTGCCCGACGACCTGCTCACCCTGCTGCGCGAGCCGAGCACCTGTTTCGTCACGACGCTGATGCCCGACGGTTCACCACAGCTCACCCAGACCTGGGTGGACACCGACGGCACGCACATTCTGATCAACACGGTGGAGACCCACCAGAAGACCCGCAACGTCCGGCGGGATCCGCGGGTGGCGGTGGCGATCTCCGACCCGCAGAAGCCGGGCCGCTACCACGAGGTACGAGGGCGGGTGGTGCAGACCAGCACCGAGGGCGCCGCCGAGCACATCGACCAGTTGGCGCAGCGCTACCTCGGTGGGCCGTACCCCTGGTTCGGTGGCCGCGGCCAGGTCCGGATCATCCTGACCATCGAACCCGACCGGGTGCGTTCGATGGGCTGACGGTGGTCGGACGCCTCGACTGCGCCGGCGCCGTCGGGGTCGGCTGGGTCGGGCGGTGGCGCCTCGGCCGGCTCCGTCAGGCCGTCGGCGCCTCGGCGTAGAACTGCCGCAGCGCGTCGGCGACCAGTGTGGGTGCCGTCATGGTCACGAAGTGCGACTGACCCGGCCAGACGACGTGACCGGCGGCCGGAATCGTCCTCGCGAGGGCGTTCATCGTGGTGGGCATCGGCTCCCAGGTGTCCGCCCCGGCGAGCAGGAGAGTCGGCACGGAGATCGAGGCCCATCTGTCGATGTCGGTGCTGTCCTGCGCGAGGGCCTCGAGGTCGTGCAGCCAGCCGACCGCCGAGCGGTGCGCCTCTGCCCGGTCGGGCACCCGGTTTCCCGAGCCGGCGACCATCGCGGCGACGATCTCGGCCGGAACCCGCGTCACGTCGTTGAGGGCCGCTGCCATCGCGGCGGCGTCGTCGCGTTCGAAGGCGGCCCGGTACCTGTCGAGCAGCGGCACGATCTCCGGCCCGGCCGCGAAGAGCGGCGGCTCGAAGATCGCCAGTGAGCGTACGTCGCGCGGATCGGCCGAGGTGGTGTGCAACGCCACTGTCGCTCCGTAGGACGCGCCGACGAGATGGACCGGTCGGCCCGACGACCGCCGGGCCGCGTCGATGACGGCGATCAGATCGGCGGTCTCGGTCGGGAACGACTTGGTGCCGGCCGGCACGTCGCTCGGACCGTATCCGCGCCGGGCCGGCAGCCACACCTCGTGGTCGTGGGCGAGGTCGTCAGCGACGGCGGCCCAGGAGTGCAGCCCGCCGCCCGAGCCGTGCACCAGGACGACGGGGTCGCCGCCGCCCAGGCGTCGCACCACCAGACGGGTCCCGTCGGACGACTCGACCGACTGGTCGTGGCTGATCACTGCTGCTCCCGTCTCTCGGTGGGCCAGGCGCTCAACGTGCCGTGCACCGCGTCGAGGATCGACTGCCACGACGCGTCGAGAGCGCGGGGATGCCCGAAACCGTCGACCGTCTCGAGGCTCACGAAGCCGTGGAAGGTGCTGCGGACGAATCGCATCGCGTCGGTCAACGCCGGCTCGTCGAGCCCGTAGCCGCGCAGCATGGCGTAGCTCAGCTCGATCAGGCGGAGGTGCCCGGCCGACCGGGTGCCGACCTCGGGCGGCAGGTGGAGCTGGGTCGCCGCGTATTGCCCTGGGTACGTCACGGCGAACGCGCGCCAGGCGTCGGCGAACCCGACCAGGGCCGTGCGGCCGGCCCGCCCCGCCACCGCGATCGCGAGCGCGTCGGCGAACGTTGCCGCCGCCCGTACCGCGACGTGCTCGATCAGGGCGTCCCGGCTGCGGACGTGTACGTACAGGGCGGCGTCCGAGACCCCGAAGTGCCGGGCGACGGCGGCGACCGTCAACCGGGACAGGCCGACCGAGTCCGCCAGCTCGGCTGCGGCGGCCGAGACGCGCGCGCTGGTCAGACCCTGCCGTGGCATACCGATCCTTTGCATCGCTAGGAAATAACTTAGGAGCCCTAAGATAGCACTGCCGTCCCCCCGAGGCCGTGCCCGGGTCGGCATGAACGGCCCAGTCGGGGGAAGACCTGCCGTTCCGCCGCCGAACAGGAGACCCGGGATGAGAGCCGTCGTGTACACGGACGTCCGGACGGTCGCGGTGCGGGACGTGCCCGACGCGACAGTGGAGGTGGAGACCGACGCGATCGTGCGGATAACCTCCACCGCCCTGTGCGGCACCGACCTGCACATGTACGACGGACGCACCAGCGCCGAGCCCGGCCTGGTGCTCGGTCACGAACCCCTGGGTGTGGTGCAGGAGGTGGGAGCCGGGGTGCAGACCGTCCGGCCGGGAACCCGCGTGGTGATCCCCACGCACCTGTTCTGCGGCACGTGTGTGATGTGCGCTCGCGGGCTCTCGGCGGCCTGCCTGCGGGTCCGGGCCGAGGGGCCGGGTGCGGCGTACGGGTACGCGGGCATGGGTCCGTACCGGGGTGCGCAGGCCGACCTGCTGCGGGTGCCGTGGGCCGACGCCAACTGCGTGCCCCTGCCCGGTGAGCCGGGGGACGCGTACGAGGACGACTTCGTGCTGCTCGCCGACGCGTTCGTCACCGGGTGGCACGCGGCGGCCACCCTTGCCGAGGTCGGGCCCGGTGACACGGTGGCGGTCTTCGGCGCCGGCACCGTCGGTCTGCTCGGCGCCTACTCGGCGCTGCTCCGAGGTGCCCGGGTCGTCTACTCCGTCGACGGCGTCGACGCCCGACTCGACATGGCCGGCGAGATCGGAGCCGTGCCGATCGACTTCCGCCGGGGCGACCCGGTCGAGCAGATCCGGGCCGACCGGGCCCGGACCGGGTTGCCGCTCGGCGAGGAGAAACTCGGCGGGATCGACAAGGTCATCGACGCGGTCGGGTTCCAGGCCCGCGACCGGGAGCACCCTGACCGGGAGCGCCCGAACCAGGTCATCGCCGACGCGGCCCGGCTGGTGAACGCCGCCGGCGCGATCGCTGTCGCGGGGGTGTACCCGGACCGGGACCCACGCCCCGGACCCGGCGCGGACGGTCACGAGGACCTTGTCGCGCCCTGGGGAACGCTGTTCAGCAAGGGGGTCGCCGTCCGGTTCGGTCGTACCCACGACCGCCGCTACACCGTCCTGCTGCGGGACCTGGTCGTGGCGGGCCGGGCGCGGCCCAGCATGATCGTCACCCACCACGGCACCCTCGCCGATGCCCCCGAGCTGTATCGCCACTTCGACCGGCGGGAGCACGGCGTGATCAAGGCGGTCCTGCACCCGAGCTGACCCCCACCCACCCCTGCCCCGCGATCTTGCACTTTCTGTACCGACATCAAGGTGCATTCCGCCCATGTCGACAACCGGAACTGCAAGATCGACGGGGTTCTCTTTGCTCGCGACGGGTGCGTGGGTGACGAACTGCGCTTAGCGGGCGGGAAGGCATCTACCTGCCGTTCGGGGCTTGGCGCTTCCTCGTGCTGGCGGTCGATGCGTCTGGGCGGTGGAGGCGTGGGTCACATCAGTCGACCGCAGCGGGTGGCGTGCCGCTCGTAGGGCGTTGGGGTCGGTGGCTGATCACCGTTGGTCGATTGCGCGGGGCGTGGCCTGGGCCACCCTCCGGACCCTCTCGGGGGCGTCTTGCCTGGTGGGACAGCGGTGCGGAGCGGCCCCTGTCGATCGGCCCGTTGTCGCAGGTCGGGTCGGGTGCCGGGCTGAGCCGGCTGGCCGGGAGGGGCTGCGGTGGCCGCTGTGACAGGCGAACACTGTGCCACATCTATATTGCCGGATTGTTACTTTTTCAACAGTCCCTCGCCTTGCGGATGGCCCTCCGGCCGCAATACGTTGCCGTCAACAACAAAACCAAGTGAAGGTTCAACCTTCCGGAGGCAACCGATGACGTTGGCGAGGTGGTACGAGCGATGAGCGACGTGCCCATCCTCCTTGAGATGCGCTCCATCACCAAGGAGTTCCCTGGAGTCAAGGCCCTCTCCGACGTCAACCTGGTGGTTCGCGCCGGCGAGATCCATGCCATCTGCGGCGAGAACGGCGCGGGCAAGTCCACCCTGATGAAGGTGCTCAGCGGGGTCTACCCGCACGGCACCTACGACGGCACGATCGTTTACCAGGGTTCGGAGAGCAAGTTCTCCGACATCCGGGCCAGCGAGAACGCCGGCATCGTGATCATCCACCAGGAGTTGGCGCTCATTCCGGGAATGTCGATCGCCGAGAACATCTTCCTCGGCAACGAACCGCGCAAGCGGGGCGCGATCGACTGGAAGGCCGCGAACCGGATGGCCCTGGACCTGATGGCCCGGGTCGGTCTGCAAGAGGACCCGGACACCCTGATCAAGGACATCGGCGTCGGCAAGCAGCAGCTCGTCGAGATCGCCAAGGCGTTCGCCAAGGACGTGAAGCTGCTCATCCTCGACGAGCCCACCGCGGCGCTCAACGAGGCCGACTCGCGGCACCTGCTGGACCTGCTGCGCGGTTTCCGCTCCCGGGGCATCACCTCGATCATGATCTCGCACAAGCTGAACGAGATCGAGGCGATCGCCGACCAGATCACCATCCTGCGCGACGGCCGGACCGTGGAGACCCTCGACGTCAAGGCGGACGGGGTCGACGAGGACCGGATCGTGCGGGGCATGGTCGGTCGTGAGCTGAGCAGCCGGTTCCCGGGCCACACGCCGAAGATCGGTGAGGTCTTCTTCGAGGTCCGCGACTGGAACGTCCGGCACCCGATCTCCGCCGACCGCCAGGTCTGCAAGAACGAGAGCTTCGTGGTGCGCCGCGGCGAGATCGTCGGCTTCGCCGGTCTGATGGGCGCGGGCCGCACGGAACTCGCGATGAGTGTCTTCGGCCGCTCCTACGGGGTGTACGAGTCGGGCACGATCATCAAGGACGGCAAGGAGATCGTGCTGAAGTCGGTGGCGGACGCCATCGACAACGGGCTCGCGTACGTCAGCGAGGACCGTAAGGCGCTCGGCCTCAACCTGCTCGACGACATCAAGACGTCGACGGTGGCCGCCAAGCTGTCCAAGATCTCGCACCACGGCGTGCTGAACGAGGTCGAGGAGTACCAGGCGGCCGAGGCGTACCGCAAGGAGTTGCGGACCAAGGCTCCGACCGTCGACGAGGGCGTCTCGAAGCTCTCCGGCGGCAACCAGCAGAAGGTCGTCCTGGCCAAGTGGATGTTCAGCGACCCGGACCTGCTGATCCTCGACGAGCCGACCCGCGGTATCGACGTGGGCGCCAAGTACGAGATCTACGGCATCATCCAGCGGCTCGCCGACCAGGGGAAGGGCGTCGTCGTCATCTCCTCGGAGCTGCCTGAACTGATCGGGCTCTGCGACCGCATCTACACAGTGTTCGAAGGCGCGATCACAGGCGAGATCGCTCGGGCGGACGCGGACCCGGAGACCCTCATGAAGCAGATGACCTCGACGAAGAAGTTGGCCACCCGATGAGCCGTATCAAGGACCTTCAGAAGAACCTGTTTGGAGGCACGACCTCCAACGCCCGCCAGTTCGGGATGATCTTCACCCTGGTGGCGATCGTCTTGATCTTCCAGATCTGGACCAACGGGCTGACGCTGCGGTCGGACAACCTGATCGCGCTGTTCCAGCAGAACTCGTACATCCTGATTCTGGCCATCGGCATGCTGATGGTGATCGTCGCCGGGCACATCGACCTCTCGGTCGGCTCGGTCGCGGCCTTCACCGGCATCCTGGTCGCCAAGTCGATGACCGAGTGGAACCTGCCCTGGCCCGCTGCCATCGTGTTCGGCCTCGCCATCGGCGCGGTGATCGGCGCCTGGCAGGGCTTCTGGGTGGCGTACATCGGGGTGCCGGCGTTCATCGTCACCCTGGCCGGCATGCTGCTCTTCCGCGGTGGCAACCAGTTCATCGGCAACGCGCAGAGCATTCCGGTGCCGGAGGGCTTCCGGGAGATCGGCTCGGGCTTCCTGCCCGAGTTCGGCCCGGACACCGGCTACAACAACGCGACGCTGCTGCTCGGTCTGGCGGCGGCGGTGGCGGTGGTGTGGCGCGAGATCCGGGCCCGTAACACCCGTCGGGCCATGGACGCCAACCCGGCACCCATGTGGATCTCGATCCTCCGGATGGCCGTCATGGTCGGGGTCATCGCCTTCGCGGCGCTGCGTTTCGCCAGCGGTCGTGTCGGGACCAGCTTCCCGATCTCGGGCATCATCCTGTTGGCGCTGGTCATCGCGTACTCCTTCTACACCCGCAACACGGCCGGCGGCCGGCACATCTACGCGGTGGGCGGCAACTCCCGGGCGGCCGAGCTGTCCGGCGTGAAGCTCAAGCGGGTCAACTTCTTCGTCATGATGAACATGTCCGTCCTGGCCGCGCTGGCCGGCATGATCTTCGTGGCCCGTTCGCAGGCATCCGGCCCGCAGGACGGCAACGGCTGGGAGTTGGACGCCATCGCCGCGGTCTTCATCGGCGGCGCGGCCGTCGCCGGCGGCATCGGCACCATCAGCGGCTCCATCGTCGGTGGTCTCGTCATGGCCGTGCTCAACAACGGCCTCCAGCTGCAGGGCGTCGGCACCGACAAGGTCCAGATCATCAAGGGCCTGGTCCTGCTGCTGGCCGTAGCGATCGACGTCTACAACAAGAGCCAGGGGCGGTTCTCCATCATCGGGAGCCTGATGCGGCCCTTCCGCCGCGACGACTCCGCCCCACCTGCCTCACCGCCGGACGCGGAGCGCGAGCCCGCCAAGGCAGCGGTGTCCGGCTGACGGTCACCGACCTCACCACCCTGTTACACCTTCAGAAAGGCAAGTCCTCACCATGCGTAAATTCTTCGGCACGTCGGTGGTCGCGGTCAGCGCCGCCGCCATGCTGGCCCTCGCCGGCTGCGGTTCCGGCCGCGACGGCGACAGCAGCTCCAGCGGCGACGCCGCCAAGGGCTTCGCGGCCAACTCCCTCATCGGCGTGGCCCTTCCGGCCAAGACCTCGGAGAACTGGGTCCTCGCCGGTGACCTGTTCACCAACGGTCTCAAGGAGGCCGGTTTCCAGGCTGACGTGCAGTACGCCGGCGCGTCGACCACCGTCGCCGACCAGCAGGCCCAGATCACCGCCATGACCACCAAGGGCGCCAAGGTCATCGTCATCGGCGCGACCGACGCCGCGCAGCTGGCGACCCAGGTCGCGGCGGCTCACGCCGCCGGCGCCAAGGTGATCGCGTACGACCGGCTCATCACCAACACGCCGGACCTCGACTACTACGTCGCGTTCGACAACTTCAAGGTCGGCCAGCTCCAGGGCCAGGCCCTGCTGGACGGCATGAAGGCCAAGAAGCCGAACGGCCCGTACAACATCGAGCTGTTCTCCGGCTCGCCGGACGACAACAACGCCGGTGTCTTCTTCAACGGCGCGATGGACGTGCTCAAGCCGGAGATCGACAAGGGCAACGTCGTTGTCGCCTCGGGCCAGAAGGACGTCAAGCAGACCGCCATCCAGGGCTGGAAGGCCGAGGGTGCGCAGGCCCGCATGGACCAGCTGCTGACCTCGACCTACGGCAACAAGGAGCTGGACGGCGTCCTCTCCCCGAACGACACCCTGGCCCGCGCGATCCTGACCTCGGTCAAGGGCGCTGGCAAGCCGACCCCGATCGTCACCGGCCAGGACTCCGAGGTCGAGTCGGTCAAGTCGATCGTCAAGGGCGAGCAGTACATGACGATCAACAAGGACACCCGCAACCTGGTGAAGGAGACCATCAACATGGTCAAGGCTCTCCAGGCCGGTAACGCCCCGCAGGTGAACGACACCAAGTCCTACAACAACGGCAGCAAGGTCGTCGACACGTTCCTGCTCCCGCCGGTCGCCGTCACCAAGGCGAACGCGGCTGAGGCGTACGCCAACGACCCGAAGCTCGCGCCGCTCACCAAGTAGTCACCGCACGGTAGGCAGTAACGCCGATGGGTCCCGGGTCTCCTCTACCGGGACCCATCGTCGTCCCTGCACCCCCGCACCAACCGGCATCGACCCGGAAGGAGGTCTGACCGTGGCGATACCAGTACGGGCCAGGCCAGCCGGCGTCGGCCGTAACGTCGAGTCCCCGCTGCCGTCGCTTCCCGGCGCCAGCCAGGAGGAGATCAGGCGGCAGAACCTCGGCGCTGTGTTGCGCTACGTCCACCTGCACGGACCGACATCCCGCGCTGAGCTGACCAGCCGGCTCGGCCTCAATCGAAGCACCATCGGCGCCCTCGCCGCCGACCTGGTCACCAGCGGCCTGGTCACCGAGGAGGCGCCGACAACCGCACGCCGCGCCGGCCGCCCCTCGCTGGTGGTCAGTCCCCGCTCCGACCGGGTCTACGCGCACGCGTTGAGCATCGACGCGGACCGGCTGCGTGCCGCCCGGGTCGGCCTCGGCGGGCAGATCCTCGACCTGCGGGAGATCCCCCGACCGAGCGGCATGTCGGCGATCGACGCCGTCGGGCCCCTCGCCGACCTGGTCCGCGAGATGGAACGCTCGGTGGCCGGCGACGCGCTGCTGGTCGGTGGCGCCGCCGCGGTCACCGACACCACCCGCGACCCGGACGGCAGGATCCGGATCGCCAGCCTCGACGAGACGCTCGGCGCGGCGCTGGAGACCGAGTTCAGCTCCGGCCCCGGTTTCGTGGCCGGTGACCTGGCCGACATCGCCGGCCTGGCCGAACACGTCAGGGGCGTGGCCGTCGGCATCGACGACGTCATCTACCTGCACGGTGATCTGGGCATCAGCGCCGGCATCATCGTCGGTGGACGACTGGTGGTCGGCCACCGGGGTCACAGCGGCAAGGTCGGCCACATGGTCGTCAACCCCAACGGCCTGCCCTGCGGCTGTGGTTCACGCGGTTGCTGGGAGACCGAGATCTCCGAAGCCGCGCTGTTGCGGCACGCCGGCCGTGACCCGAGCGACCGCGCGGCGGTGGCCGAGGTCCTGCGCGCGGCGGCGGCCGGTGACCCGACCGCCCGCGCGGCGGTCGAGCAGGTGGCGGACTGGCTCGGTTTCGGCGTGGCGAACCTGGTGAACGTGGTCAACCCGGACGCCGTGGTGTTCGGCGGCTCGTTGCGCGACATCTACACCGCCGGGGCGGACGTGGTCCAGGACCGACTGGACACCATGCCACTGCCCGGCTCCCGCGAGCACCTGCGGTTGCGCGCGGCGGCGCTCGGCCGCGACGCCGTCCTGATCGGTGCCGCCGAGTTGGCGTTCGACAAACTCCTGGCCGACCCGCTCAACGTCGGCGTCGCGGGCCAGGTCGGGACGACCGAACCACGGTAGTCGTGACCGCCGCGTGCCGGTCCGCTCCGGAACGGGTGGTGTGTGTCGTAACGGCGGCGCGAGCCGCACCGCAGTCCTACGCTTCTGCCTCGTGACAGCAGACGACTGGCGGGGCCGCGACAAGCTCTCGCCGCCGGGTGCCCGCGACCGACAGTGACTGGATCCGTCGAGTCGGCGAGCGGAGCCGGACCGCCGTCCTCGCGGCTCATCGCGCTCAGTGACGCGGTGTTCGCGATCTCGATCACCCTGTTGGTGCTCGAACTCCGCCCGCCGACGGACACCGCCCACCTGGCCCGTGGTCTTGCCGAGCTGTGGCCCTCACTTGTCGCGTACGCGGTCAGCTTCCTGCTCATCGGCGAGATCTGGGCGGACCACCACCTCATGTACAGCCAGATCGTCGTGCACGACCGAGTTCTGCTCTTTCTCAACACGTTGTTCCTGATGAGCGTGGCCTTCCTCCCGTTCACCACCTCCGTCCTGGCGACGGCCTTCCGGGACAGCCAGGGTGAGCGCGCGGCGGTGATCTTCTACGGACTCTCGTTCGGCGTCGGCTCGCTGCTGTTCAACGCGATCTGGTGGTACGTCCGCCGCGGGCGGCGCAGGATCAGGTCCGATCTGACCGCGAGACAGGTGCGGTCCTCCACGGTGCGTTTCCTGCTGGCTCCCACGCTGAACGCTGTCGGTGTCCTGGTGGGCGCCATGGTTCCCCCGCTTGGTCTGGTCTTCTTCGTGGCGCTGGTCCCGTTGCTCTGGCTACCGATCCGAGCGGTCGATCCCACGTCCGGACGGGCAACCCGATAGCCGGGCGTACGAACTACCGTATCTTGTACGGGAGCGGTTGACGGGACGGTTTCGGGGAGGAAGCGCTGTGACGACAAGAGGCGACGCGATAGTGGCGGAAGGGCTGCGCAAGCGGTATCGGGACCGGTACGCGCTGGACGGCTTCGACCTGCGGGTGCCGCAGGGCACGGTCTGCGGGCTGCTCGGGCCGAACGGGGCCGGCAAGACCACCTCGGTACGGATCCTGTCCACCCTGCTGCGGCTGGACCAGGGTCGTGCCGCTGTCGCCGGGTTCGACGTGACCCGCCAGCCCGACCAGGTGCGCTATCGAATCGGGCTGGTGGGGCAGCATGCCGCGCTGGACGAGGCGCTCAGCGGCCGACAGAATCTGGTGCTCTTCGGTCGACTGTTCCACCTCGGTCGCCGCCGGGCCGGGCAACGGGCGGTCGAGCTGCTGGAACGCTTCGGTCTCGCCGACGACGCGGATCAGCCGGTCAGCACCTACTCCGGAGGGATGCGCCGACGGCTCGACCTGGCGGCCGGCATGATCCTTGCCCCGTCGGTCCTCTTCCTCGACGAGCCCACCACCGGGCTCGACCCGCGTGGGCGCAACGAGGTGTGGGAGTCGGTCCGGGAGTTGGTGCGCACCGGCACCACGGTGCTGCTCACCACCCAGCAACTGGACGAGGCCGACCAACTCGCCGACCGGATCTCGGTGATGGAGGCCGGCCGGGTGATCGCCGAGGGAACGCCGGACGACCTCAAGACCCGGCTCGGCGGCGACCGGATCGAGGTGGTCGTCGCGGCACCGACCGACCTGGCCGCGGCCGTCGCCCAGGTACGCCGGACGACCGGCGACGAACCAACAGTCGACGTGGACCGGCGGATGGTGAGCGTCCGGGTCGGTCACCAGGCCGGTGCGCTCGTCGAGGTGTTGCGGGCACTCGACGCCGGGAACGTCCCGGTGGCGGACGTCGCGCTGCGCCGACCGACCCTGGACGACGTGTTCCTGCACCTCACCGGCCATGGGGCACCGACCGCCGAGGTGGCAGCATGAGCGCGGTGAGCATGCCGCCCCCGGCGGTGGACCTGACGCCCGGCCGGCCCGCCCTCCTGGCCGACAGCGCCACGCTGGTCTGGCGCGGGCTGGCCCGCTGGCGACGCGACCCGGGCCCGCTGGTCGCCTCGCTCGGCTTCAACATCCTGATCGTGCTCGTGTTCGCCTACCTGTTCGGTGGCGCGTTGCAGGTGCCCGGCGGGGGCAGCTACCGGGAGTTCCTGATGCCCGGCATGTTCGTGATGACAATGGTCTTCGGCATCAGCCTCACCACGATGGCAGTCGCCGAGGACCTGGAGCGAGGGGTGACCGACCGGCTCCGCTCGATGCCCGTCTCGCCGCTGGCGCCGCTGGCGGCCCGGGCGGTGGCTGACCTGCTGTTCGCGCTCGTCACCCTCGGGGTCCTGCTGCTGACGGGTCTGGCGATCGGGTGGCGGGCGCACGGCGGGGTGGGTGCCACGCTGGCGGCGGTGGGGTTGATCCTGCTCCTGCGCTTCGCGCTGATCTGGGTCGGCATCTTCCTCGGGCTGGTCACCCGTGGGCAGACGGCAGTGGTGGCCGTGCAGACCCTGGAGTTTCCCCTCGGCTTTCTCTCCAACGCGTTCGTGGCACCGTCCACGATGCCCGCCTGGCTCGGTGCGGTGGCCGCGTGGAACCCGCTCTCGGCGACCGTCGGCGCCACCCGCGAACTGTTCGGCAACCCCGGCTGGGGCGGCGACTCCTGGGCGGCGCAGCACTACCCGTGGCTGGCGGTGCTCTGGCCGCTCGTCCTCGTCGCGGTCTTCCTGCCGCTCTCGGTCGTCAGGTACCGGCGGTTGACCGGCTGAATCCGACTCTCTGGGCCCGGTCGTTGTCGGTGGTCGCCGTTAGGCTCGCCGGCGTGGACGTGCACCGACTCGATCGGGCCCAGGCGCGGCGGATCGCCGTCCGGGCCCAGCTGTTGGCCGCCCCGCGTCCGGCCGACCTGCTCACGGTGGTCAGCCAGTTGACCCTCGTGCAGATCGACCCGACCGCCGCTGTCGCGCCCAGCGCCGACCTCGTCTGCTGGAGCCGGCTCGGCTCGTCGTACCGGCCGGCGCAGATGCGGGAGGCGCTCGAACGGGACCGGACGCTCTTCGAGCACGGGGCGATGGTGCGTCCGATGGACGACCTGGGGCTCTTCCTCGCGGCGATGGCGGCCTCGCCGGGTCATGAGCGCCACCGCGAGTGGCTGCGCGTCAACGACTCGTTCCGCCGCGACGTGCTCGACCTGCTCGGCCGTGCCGGTCCGCTGCTCTCCCGCGACATCCCCGACACGAGCGTGGTGCCCTGGCCGTCGTCAGGCTGGACCAACAACCGCAACGTCACCCAGATGCTGGAGTTGCTGGTCCTGCGCGGCGAGGTCGCCATCGCCGGGCGCCAGGGCCGACAGCGGCTCTGGGACGTGGCCGAGCGGGTCTATCCGGCCGGCGTGCCCGTCGTCGAGCTGGAGCAGGCACGCCGGCTCCGCGACGAGCGACGGCTGCGGGCACTGGGCATCGCTCGGGCGAAGACGGTGGTGGTGCCGGGCGAGCCGGCCGAGGTCGGCGACGCCGGCGAGCCGGCTGTCGTCGAGGGCGTCGCGGGGGAGTGGAGGGTGGACCCGGCCGCGCTCGGGCAGCCCTTCACCGGGCGTACGGCGTTGTTGTCGCCGTTCGACCGGCTGGTGCACGACCGGGTCCGCCTCGCCGACCTCTTCGAGTACGAGTACGTGCTGGAGATGTACAAGCCCAGGGCGAGTCGACGGTGGGGTTACTTCGCGCTGCCGATCCTGCACGGCGACCGGCTCGTCGGAAAGGTGGACGCCACCGCCGAGCGCCGGCGTGGCACGTTCACAGTGCACGCCATCCACGAGGACGTGACGTTCACCCCGGAGGTGACCCGGGCCGTGCACGACGAGGTGCGCGACCTGGCGTCCTGGCTGTCGCTCACCGTCGAGGGTCTGCCCTGACGGGTGATCGCTGAGCCCCGTGGCCCCGGCGATCACCCGTCGTCGAGCTACGCGATCCGACGCACCCGGCGAATGGCGAGGTAGAGCAGCAGGCCGGCCAGAGCGAGGAAGATGCCCGTCTCGATGCCCTGGAACAGCCAGAACCGGTCCGCCGGCTGGTAGAGCTGCCAGTTGTACGCGCCCGGTTCGAGGCCCAACTCGGCCCCGCAGACCCGACCGTCCGGTCCCTTCCCGCCCGGCGGGCACTGGATCCGGCCGTCCGAGATCAACTCTCCGTCGGGGTTACGGACGCCCTGGGCGAGTACCCAGTCTCCCCGGCTGATCTCCGGCGGCCCTTCCCCCTCGATGGGGAAGGTCTGGGTGCGGGCCGGCTGGTAGTGCGGTCGCGCCAGGATCGCCACTGCCGCCCGTACCCCGATGAACCCGGCGAGGGTGATGCCCATGGCGGGCAGCATCCGCTTCCAGATGGTGCCGACGAAGACGCCGAGCGCGACGGCGAAGAGGGTGTAGCCGATCGGAACGACGCCCTGCAGGTCGAAGACGATCACGCCGAACCGACCCTCGAACGCGGCCTGGGTGAGGGGATCGACCCACCACGACATGCCCAGCCCGTAGACCGCCGCGAGGAGCACGACCGCCGTGCCCACCAGCCCGAACTTGACCAGGGCCCAGCGGGTTCGCCCGACGCCCTGGGTCCAGACGAACCGGTGCGTGCCCTGCTCCACCTCGCGGGCGACGAGCGGAGCACCCCAGAACAGGCCGACGAGCGCCGGCAGGGTGATCAGCAGTACGGCCACCAGGTTCAGGCTGCCGTACTTGTTGCTGAAGCGGTGGAATCCCGCGTCGCAGGTCTCCCTGGTCTCCACCGCCACTGTGGTGTCCGCGATCTGGCGGGCGCAGTCGGTCAGCCCGAGGTCGGCGAAGGTGTGCCGCATCGCGATGCCGATCGGCACCAGCAGGGCGGCGAGCGCCGCGAGCGCCAGCAGCGTGTAGAACGCCTGCTTGCGGTGTTGTCGCCAGGTCAGCCAGATCATGCTGCCACCCCCCACTCGCTGTGACTGGTCTGCGTGCTGCCGTCGGCCAGGTAGGCCAGCACGACGTCCTCCAGGCTCACCTCGCGGACCGTCCAGGCCGGATCGGTGACCGGCCCGTGGGTGCGGACGAGCAACGTGGACTGCCGGTCGGTGTGGCTGGCCCGGACCACTGCGGCGACGCCCCCGACAGCGCCGCCGTCGTGCCGTGGCCCGACGAGCTGTCGGTGCTCGCTGACCAGGTCGTCGACCGGGCCGGTGAGCTGCACCTGGGAGGCGTTGAGCACGATCAGGTAGTCGCAGACGCGTTCCAGGTCGGCCAGCAGGTGCGAGGAGAGCAGGACCGTGGTGCCAGACTCCGCGACGCTGCCCATCAGCGACTGGAGGAACTCCCGCCGCGCCAGCGGGTCGAGGCTGGCGACCGGTTCGTCGAGCAGCAACAGTCGCGGCTGCTTCGCCAGTGCGAGGGCCAGCGCGACCTGGGCCCGTTGACCGCCGGAGAGCTTGCCGACCGGCTTGTCCGGCGGGATGCCGAGCTGCGCCAGCCGGGTTCGGGCCAACGCCGCGTCCCACCGCTTGTTCAGCTTGGCGCCGGCGACGACCAACTCGGCCGCCGTGAAATCCCGGTACAGCGGGGTGTCCTGGGCGACGAAGCCGATGTCGGCCAGGCCCTCGGTGTCGCCGTACGTGGACCGGCCGAACACCCGGACCGTGCCGGCGTCGGGCTTGAGCAGCCCGACGGCGAGGTGCAGCAGCGTGCTCTTACCCGCGCCGTTCGGCCCGACCAACGCGGCGATCCGACCGGCCGGCAGTTGCAGCGAGCAGTCCCGCAAAGCCCAGGTGCTGCCGTACCGCTTGCCGAGTCGGTCTGCCTCCAAGACCATGTCCATTCCGTGTCCTCTCGTTCCGTTCACCCCGCCACCGCTTCGCGGTCGCGGCGGCGCTCGTGGTGTCTGATGGTTCGTTCGCTCTGCTCGCTCACGCGCGCTCCGGCTGCGGGGCGTCGTCGGCGAGGGTGGCGCGCAGCGTCGTCTCCACCAGGGCGATGACGTCCTCGGCCGTGAGGCCGGCCGTTTGCGCCCGGTGCAGCCAGGCGACCAGGTCGTCGCGCAGCTCGGCCTGGTTGGGCAGGGACGCGCCGGCCAGGGTGCGCTGCACGAAGGTGCCCACCCCGGGCCGGCCGCCGACCAGACCCTCGATCTCCAACTCCCGGTACGCCTTCAGCACCGTGTTCGGGTTGATCGCCAGTGACTGCGCGACGTCCCGGACCTTCGGCAACTGGTCGCCCGGTGTCAGCAGGCCGACCCGTAGCGCCTGCTTCACCTGCTGCACGAGCTGCATGTAGGTGTTCACCTTCGACCGGCTGTCCAGTACGAACTCGATCACTCCCGATGATCCTTCCTGTTGTCCTACGACAGTAGGACTAATAGACAGCTTCATCGGTGGCCCGTTGGCTGTCAAGTCCGGCGCGGCAGGTTCGCCCGGACGCGGCGACTCAACGCGGGGGAGTCGGGAGCGACCGAGCCCTCGGGGCGCGGCGGGACGGTGGCACCGCCGGGCCAGCGGTTGGCACCCACGGGCCAACCCCAGGGGAAGGGACCGGCAGCGATCCGCGGGGACGGGGAGGTGTTCGATGGTCACCAACGAACTGACGACGTCGAGGGCTACCCCACTACAGGCCGCCCGCGCCCGGGGCCGCGTACGCGGGCGTCTGATCCTGCTCGGCCCGGCGTTCGTCGCCGCCGTCGCCTACGTCGACCCCGGCAACTTCGCCACCAACTCCGCCGCCGGTGCCCGCTACGGCTACCTGCTGGTCTGGGTCGTGGTGGTCGCCAACCTGATGGCGATGCTGGTGCAGACCCTCACCGCGAAGTTGGGTCTGGCCACCGGGCGCAGCCTGCCCGAGTTGTGCCGGGAACGCCTACCGCGGCCGGTGAACCGGGTGATGTGGGCGCAGGCCGAGCTGGTCGCCATGGCCACCGACCTGGCCGAGGTGATCGGTGGGGCGGTCGCCCTGTACCTGCTCTTCGGCATTCCCCTGCTGCCTGGCGGGATCATCATCGGCACCACCGCGTTCGCGGTGCTCGCGCTGCGCTCGCGGGGCTTCCGCGCCTTCGAGATCGCCATCGCCGTGGGGCTCGGCGTCATCGTCCTGGCCTTCGCGGCGAATCTGCTCGCCGCCGGCTCCGACCCCGCCTCGGCCATGGCCGGTCTCGTGCCGCGTCTGCAGGGCACTGACAGCGTGCTGTTGGCCGCCGGCATCCTCGGCGCGACAGTCATGCCGCACGTCATCTACGTGCACTCCGCGCTGACCCGGGACCGCATCCCCGCCACCGACGACACCGAGCGCCGGATCCTGTTCCGTGGCCAGCGCACCGACGTACTGCTCGCCCTGAGCGCGGCCGGAGCGGTCAACCTCGCCATGCTGCTCATCGCCGCGGCCAGCTTCCGGGGAGGCGGCCCGGGTGGCGCGGACAGCCTGGAGGGTGTGCACGCCGGGCTCGGCCAGACCATCGGCACCGCCGCGGCGTTCGGTTTCGCCGTCGCGTTGCTGGTCTCCGGGCTCGCCTCCACGAGCGTGGGCACCTACGCCGGAGAGGTGATCATGCAGGGCTTCCTGCGGCGGCGGGTGCCACTGCTGCTGCGTCGGCTGATCACCCTGCTGCCCGCGCTGGCCGTGCTCGCCATCGGCCTCGACCCCACCAGGGCACTCGTGCTGTCCCAGGTCATCCTCAGCTTCGGCATTCCGTTCGCGCTTATTCCGGTGGTCGCCTTCACCCGCCGACGCGACCTGATGGGCAACCTGGTCAACCATCCGCTCACCACTGCCGCCGCGTCCCTGGTGGCGATCCTGGTGGTCGCGCTGAACGCCTTCCTGCTCTGGCAGGTCGTCGCCGGGTGAGTCGGCCGATCGCGTGCCCAACCGGTCCACCAGATCGGACCACCCGACCGGACCGAGCCCACCCGTCGACCGCGCGGTTCAGGTCAGGTGGTCGCCTGCGCCTCGCAGAAGGGTGATGATCTCTCCGGCCGTCCGACGGCCCTCAGGGGTCGGCATGATCGGCCAGTCATGGATCATCCCGTCGCCCACGTGCAGGTGGAGATCGGTCCCGGCCACGTTCTCGGCCCGGTCCCGGAGCAGGACGGCATCGGGGAAGAGGGCATCGCGGGTGCCGGCGTACACGTGGACGGGTCCGAGATCGTCCAGGTGGCCACCCAGCGGACTGGTCCGCGGGTGTGACGGATCGGCTGGCGCCGCCCAGCGGGCCGCGAGGACCCGGATGTGCTCGAGATTCAGCAACGGGTCGTGAGCCGCGATGTCGGCGATCTCCGGGTTGGTGAAGGTCAGGTCGAGCGCCGGTGAGATCAGAATCGTGACATCCGGCCGCCGGTGCTGCGGGGTCAGTGCCTGGAGCACTGACAAGGCGATGGTCCCGCCGGCCGAATCACCGATCAGGGCGGTCGGTCCCTGTTCCTGGACGTGCTGGGACAGGCGCAGCATGACCGGAAGGACGTCGGCGTGGGTGGCGGTGGGCAGGCGCGGATACAGGGGCAGGACGACCTCGCGGCCGGTTTCACCGGCGATCCGGGCGGCCAGTCTCCAGTGCTGCCTGGTGATGGGGGCGGCCCAGGCGCCGCCGTGGATGTAGACGGCGTAGTGCCGTGTGGGGTTGGCGGGCGTCAGTCGATAGACGGTCCAGCCTTCGAACTCTTCCCGCAGGACCGTGACACCCGGCAGGCGCGGCGGGGTCGGGTTGGGCAACTCGGCGA
Organism: Micromonospora sp. NPDC005710; assembly: GCF_040630995.1. NCBI lineage: Bacteria > Bacillati > Actinomycetota > Actinomycetes > Micromonosporales > Micromonosporaceae > Micromonospora > Micromonospora sp. NPDC005710. The sequence goes on from NZ_JBEXYP010000004.1 coordinate 71,867, forward strand.
GGAACCGGTCGGGCTTGAACTGTCGCTTCTTCACTCCCGCCACGCGCAGCAGACCGACAACGGCTCGGCTGGTCAGGCTGGGGCTCACAGGTTCACGACCCGGTAGGAGCCGGAGCGCACGTCGTCCGGCAGGGCGGGGCCGCTGGTGCTCCAGCCGAACGTGTCGCGCGCCTTCCGGGAGGTGATGCGCGCCGAGGATCGGAGCAGCGCGGCCATCGGCCCCATGGCGCTCTCGGCCTGTTCGGCGGTGATCGAGGTCGCTGTGGTTCCGGTCAGGTCCGCGATCGCCTCGGCGAGTTCGCGGAAGGTGAACTGTTGCGGTCCGGCCGCGTTGTAGGTGCCCGCCACCGGGCGCTCCAGGGCCGTCAGGTACAGCTGGGCGAGATCGTCCACGTGGACCGGGGTCCACTCGTTGTCGCCGGCGTCGACGTAGGTGGCCGCGCCCGAGCTGGTCGCGGCGCTGATCAGACTGGTCAGCAGCAGGGAACCGCCTCGACCGTAGACCAGGCCAGCGCGGATGACGATGCTGGTCAGGCCCGCCGCCTCACGCACCAGTCGCTCGCCGACGAGCTTGAATGGCTGCAGGCCGGGCTCCGGCAGCTCTGCGTCCTCGTCTCGGGAATGGGTGGGGTCGAGCCCGTAGACCAGGTTCGTGCTGGTGTAGAGGAACGGCTTGCCGGTGCCCGCGCTACCCGCCCCACGGGTCAGCGCCTCCACGGCAGCGGCCTCTGCCCTGATCGCGTCCTCGCCACCGAAATAGTCGACAGCGGTGTGCACCACCGCGTCGGCTTCCGCCGCCGCCTTCTCCAGGAGCGCGGTGTCGGTCAGGTCACCGAGCAGCGGAATCGCACCCGCCTCGGTCGCCTTGGCTGCTGATTGCGGGGACCGGGTCAGCGCTACCACCTCGTGGCCCGCCGCGACGAGGTGTTCGACGAGCACCGAGCCCAGGTAGCCGGTGCCGCCGGTGATGAGGATCTGCATGGTCTCTCCCGAGCTGAGCTGACGATAAAACGGATGGGTCATCCGCTTGCCAAACCGTAGCACGAAACGGATGGGTCATCCGCTTCGTCGTCCTGGCCCGCCCGTGCGGGGGCTGCGGAATCCAGGCGGAGGCAAATGGAGCTGTTATCCGCTTATGCTGGGGAAGTGACCGCCTCGCCGCTCCGTAGGGACGCCGCACGCAACCGCCAGCGAATCATCGAGATCGGCCGGACGCTGGTAGCGGACGGCACCCCGATTCAGCTGAACGAGGTGGCCCGCTCCGCAGGCGTCGGCGTCGCCACTGTCTACCGGCACTTCCCGACGCCCCAGGCGCTGGTCGAGGCGGTGTCGGTGGACGGGCTCGAGACGCTGATCCAGGCCGCCGAACGGGCCGTGCAGCAGGACGATTCCTGGACGGCTTTCCGTGATCTCCTGGTCCGGGTCGTGGACGCGCAACTACTCGACGCGGCTCTGTCCTCGGTGTTGTCCACGCCCACGGCCACCCTGCCGGGCACGGCACACCTGCTCGACCAGTTGTCCTCGTTGTTCGAGAACCTGTTCGTACGGGTCCGGGCCGCAGGGCTGCTGGCGCCCGGCATCACGCTCGCCGACATGACACCACTGATGTGTGGAGTCGCCTTCGCGGCCAGGATGCACCCGGCCGCCGACAGGGAACAGCAAGCCGCAGCCGGCCGCCACTACCTCGACGTCGTACTGAACGGAATTCGGGCCCGCTGAGCGCCAGTTCCGCGACCCTCACGCGCTACGTCCGACGGCCCTCGTCGCGGGTCGGGATCTCCTGGCGCTGTTCGAGGGCGTCGGCCGGGTTGGCGTCGGCCGGCAGCGACGTCACGTCTTCGAGCGCGCCCGCCGGCAGGGCGCCCTGCTCGGCCAGGTCCGCCTCGGACGCCTCGGCGTCGACGTCACCCGACACCCGGTCCGGCGGCCCGTAGTCCACGGCGCTCTGCCGTTGCTCCTGGGCATCCGCCTCCGGAGGAGGGAACGTTTCGCCCTGATCATCCCGGTACGTGCTCATCGGAGCCTCCTGTCCGGCGTGTCTCGACATGCCGCCGGGCCGCTGCCTACCCGCCACCACCGCCGTCACGCACCGAGGTACCGCACCACTGCGTCAGTGGTCTCCGGATGGGCGGCCAGCAGTGCGTTCACGCCACCCCGGTCGTCAGGTGAGTCGGCCGACGACGGCCACCCGCAGTCGTGACCGAGCAGGCTGGCGACGGCATCGACTGCCTCCGGGTGGGCGGCGAGCAGCACGCCCACCCGCCGCTGCGGCGCGGGGACGGCGACCGCCTGCGGTGCGGACGGGGGCGTCAGCCATGGCGGCACCCAGGAATCCAGCTCGGGCAGCGCCCCCGGGAAGGTGCGCCCCGCCTCGCGGACCAGCAACGGAACCAACTCCGGCCCCTGGTCCCGCAGTGTCGTGATGAGGGTGGGCAGCCAGGGCAGCAGCACCGGGTCGGGCAGCCGCGCGAAGGCGGTGGACATCGTCTCGACCACGAACGGCGCCAACCCGGGCACCGGCTCCAGCGCATGCACGAGGCCGGCGAGATACTGCGGGAAGGCGGGCACCACCAACGGATTGGCCAGCAACTCGGCGCACCGGGCCCGCAGCTCGGCCAGCGGTAACAGGCCGAGCTGGTGTCGGCCCGCCCAGAGCAGGGCGACCTTCGCCGGCGCTGTCGGGTGCGACTGCGCGACGGCCAGCTCCAACTGGGTCCGGTCGCAGCCCAGCGACAGCGCCAGGCCCTCCACGGAGAACAGGAAGCCGAGCATCGCGGCGACCTGCCGGACCTCCGTCTCCTCCGCGCTGACGGCGGTCGGCAGCAGGGTGCAGTAGTGCGCGTACCCGGTCGTCACGAACGCCTCGCACCAGGCCGGCAGGCTCGGCGCGGTGGTCCGGTAGTGGCCCAGCAGGCCCCGGATGCGGCGCAGCACGTCCGGGGCGTCGTCGACGGTGCGCTCGGCGGCGAGCAGGTCCACCGCCCGCGCGCCCAGATCCTCCACCAGGCGCGGACTGTCGAGCAGTCGAATGGCGTCCTCCACCGCGGCGAGCGCGCTGGAGGCGGTGGCGTCGGGGCCGCGGACGGACCGGCGCAGTCGTTGCTCCAGGACCTGCTCGACGGTCACCCCTTCGTAGCCCAGCTCGATCAGCGCGCGTTGGTTGCGGCCGAGCGCCAGGTCCCAGCTCTCCTGGATCGAACGGTGCCCGAGCCGGCGCTCACCCATGATCGGACGTGCCGCGTCCGGTGGCAGCAGGTGCCGCAGGATCCACAGCAGGTCGGAGCAGGGGGCCAGCTCGGGATGGCCGCCCAGATCCAGCAGCGCCCGCTGGACCTGCCGCTTCTCCAGGGCGAGACCGAGCGGCTGGAGCCGGTCGAGGACGTCGCGGGCCAGCGGTGGAAGGGAGTCGTAACCGACCTGACCGATCCGGTCGCCGCCGAGCAGGATCTCGCAGAGCCGCCGTACGTCCCGCCGGCCGGGCACCACGTCCTTCTCGATGCAGGTGACCGCCGCGTCGGCGAAGTCGTACGGAGTTGGTCGCACCCGATTGCGGAGGGCGGCCAGCAGGACCGAGGTCTCGTAGACGGCGATCGCGTCGGCAGTGCTCGCCAGGTAACCGTTGCGGCGGGCCAGCCGGACGATGTCGACGCACCAGCCGCGCAGCTCCGCCTCGTCGAGGCCGTCCAGCTCGGGCGGTGCGGCGAGGAACCCGGTGAGTGCGTCGTCGACGACCGGGCCGGCGGCGGGGGGTGGCGCCGCCGTGGCACGGCCCCGCCGTCCCCGGGTCGCCGCGCTGCGTTGACTGTCCAGCCGGTACGGGGACAGCCGGTGGCGGCTCACCGCCTTCGTCCAGGTCGCGGCGGCGATCGACACCGAGCCGGGCGCCAGGTGGAACTGCGCCTCGATGGCCGAGTGACTCGACGGGATCAGCCCGTACCGCCACCGGGTGTCGGTGCGCGGCGTGATGTCGAAGTCGGCGGCGGTGGAGCTGAGGCCGAACTGTTCCACCCGGCTGGCAGCGTGGAACGCGCCGCAGACGTAGAGGCATTCGGCGGGATCGACGCCGGAGGTGGCGAGGTGCTGACGCATCCGCGTCCACATGTACCGTTCGCGGTCCTCGTCACGGTCCAGTCGGTCGGAGTCGGCCGGGCGCAGCCGTCGGAACAAGCTGCCGATGAGCACCATCACCTGTCGGTAGGTGTCGTGGTCGGCGTCGGTCAGCGGGCGTTCGACGTACTGGTCCCACCACTCCGACCAGTGCCGGACCTTGCCGTGGTGCAGCAGATAGGCCTCCAGCTCCGCGAACCGGGGCCGCAGGTCACCGATCTCCAACCCGACGGCGTCGCCGTGCAGCCCGGACTCGTCGGTCGGGTCGGTGGGCGGCCCGGCGTCGCCGCCCGGGGCGGTCGGATCCTCGCGGGGTGACCATTGGAAGACGTGGTCGGTGGAGCGGTCCACCAGCACCAGTTCGACCCCGGGGGTCTCCAGCGCGTACGCGATGGCCTGGTATTCCGCCGACGCCTCAGTGACCGGCGCGACGACGCTGAGCGGGCCCCAGGCGGCGGGGAAGCCTGACAACTCCGACGCGAACGCCTGCACCGCGACCGGCAGGCGGCAGTTGCGAAGCTCCCCGAGCAGCGGCTGAAGATCCTCACACAGCTCCAGGTAGATCACCCTGGGCTGCTTGGCCCGTAGCCGGCGCACCATCGCCAAGGCGGAGGCCGGCGAGTGATGGCAGACCGGAAAGATCTCCAGCCGCTCGGAGAGCGCGCGGTCGACGTCGTCGACGATGCCGGCGAGGATCGCACCGAGCACGTCGGGGGACCCGGCGAACGTGGAGGCCGCGTCAGTGAGCTGCTCGCGCAGCGCGTCGAAGGGGCCGGTGACGGTGGGCGCGGTCACGACAGGGACGCGATCGCCTGGCGACCGCCGTCGAGGAAGCCGGCCCACCCGTCGTCGTCCTTACGCGCGCGCGGCTCCACCACGCCGTGCAGGTACTTGTTGAGGATCGCCAGGTCCTCCGGACTGCGTCGGGCCAGCGACCCGACCAGCGACCCGGCGATCGTGGCCGCCCGCAGTGTGCGGTCGCCGAAGAACTGGCTGTGCAGGATGGCGTCCTCGAGGACGCCGATCTGCTCGGCGGTGGACAGCGCCGACTCCAGCTTCTCGTCGTCGCTGGTCGCGGCGGCGGCACCAGCCCGCAGGTCGGCGAAGCTCTGCAGCAGGATGTCCAGCAGCGTGGGTGGCACGTCCAGCTCGATGCGGTGCCGGCGCAGCAACTCCTCGGTGCGGAAGCGGACGATCTCGGCCTCGCTGCGCCTGTTGGTCACCACCGGGATCCGGACGAAGTTGAACCGCCGCTTGAGCGCCGAGGAGAGGTCGTTGACGCCCCGGTCGCGGCTGTTCGCGGTGGCGATGATCGAGAAGCCGGGCTGGGCGAAGACGATGTTGTCGTGGTCCAGTTCGGGGATGGCGACGTACTTCTCGGACAGAATCGAGATCAACGCGTCCTGTACGTCGCTCGTGGAGCGGGTCAACTCCTCGAAGCGACCGACCACGCCCTGCTCCATCGCCGTCATGATCGGAGACGGGATCATCGACGCCCGGGACTGCCCCTTGGCGATGACCATCGACACGTTCCACGAGTACTTGATGTGGTCCTCGGTGGTGCCGGCGGTGCCCTGGACGACCAGCGTCGAGTTGCGGCAGATCGCCGCGGCCAGCAGCTCGGCCAACCAGCTCTTGCCGGTGCCGGGGTCACCGATCAGCAGCAGGCCGCGATCCGAGGCGAGGGTGACGATGGCCCGCTCGACGAAGCTGCGGTCGCCGAACCACTTCTGCGGGATCTCCCGGGACAGGCCGTCGGCCCGCTCCGAGCCGAGGATGAACAGACGGACCACACGAGGGCTCAGCCGCCAGGAGAACGGCTTCGGGCCGGTGTCGACCGATTCGAGGAAGTCGAGCTCGTCGGCGTACGTGACCTCGGCGGGGGCGCGCAGCATCTCGGACATGAGGGGTTGTTCTCCTAGGTGAGGAAGTTCTTGAGCTCGACGACGAGTTTGCGGATGTGCCCCGAGACGACCGGGGTGCCGAGGTCCTTGAAACGTTGACGGAACCAGGGGTTGACGCTCTGCTGGCCGGAACTGCTGACCGAGCCGACCGGGATGACCCGTACGCCGGAGCGGTGCACCGCGACGAGGCCGTCGAAGAGCGGCTGGGACCTGTCGAACTCGTAGAAGTCCGAGATCCACACCAGCACCGTGTTCTTCGGCTCGACGATCTTCGGCCGGGCCAGCGCCAGGGCCACCGGCCCGTCGTTGCCACCACCGAGCTGGGTGCGGAGCAGCACCTCGAACGGGTCGTGCACCCACGGGGTGAGGTCCAGGGCTCGCGTGTCGTAAGCGATCAGGTGCACGTCGACCTTCGGCAGGCCGGCGAAGATCGACGCGAGGATGGTGCAGTTGACCATCGAGTCGACCATGGAACCGGACTGGTCCACCACGACGATGAGACGGGCCGGGGTGGTGCGCCGGGCGGTCTGCCGGTAGTAGAGCCGGTCGACGTAGAGCCGCTCGTCCTCCGGGCTCCAGTTGGTCAGGTTCTGCCAGATGGTCCGGTCGAGGTCCAGGTTGCGGAACACCCGCTTGGGTGGCACCGACCGGTCCAGTGCCCCGGCGCTGGTCTGTTGCACCTGCGTACGCAGCACCTCGGCGACCTCGTCGACGAAGCGCCGGATCAACGCCTTGGCGTTGGCCAGTGCCACCCCGGACAGGTTGGCCTTGTCCCGCAGCAACTGCTCGATGAGGGACATGCTGGGGGTCAACGCCCTGGCCAGCGCCGGGTCGGCGAGCACCTCCCGCAGGTGCATGCGCCGGACCAGGTCACCCTCCAGGCCGGCGAGGGTGGCCCCCAGCCCGGTGCCCTGCCGGCGCAGGTCGCCGGGCTCGCCCCCGAGCGCCTGCTCGAACCAGCCGGCGTCCGACTGCCAGCGGGCCAGTTGGTTGGCGCTGACCGGACCGGAGCCGGTGGCGAAGACGTTGAGCAGCACCTTCGACACCAGCGCGGCGCGGCGGACCTCGGCCTCGCCGGGCCGGTGGGCTTCGGCGTCGCTGTCACCGGGGTCGTCGTCACCGGGGCTGAGCAGACCGCGCAGCTCTGCCGCGAGCGCCGGAAAGCGCTGCACGACGGTGTCCACCGAGACCGCCGGGTCCAACAGGGCGGTGGGCAGCCCGAGGTCGTCGACCACGGCGACGCTCGCGGACTCCAGGCTGGGCTGCTCGTCGCGGTCGAACAGGCGCGACAGCAGCCTCCAGTAGAGGACCTGACGGCGGTTGGCGTCGGCGGACCCGCCGTTGGGGTTGGGTTCGGTCATCGGCGCAGCAACCGTCCCGCTCGCTCGCGCAGCACGGCCACGGCATCGCCTGCCCGGGCCTCCTCCTTGGCGATCTTCGGGTCGGTGACACCGCACGCCCAGTCGCCGTTGTGAGCCTGCACCGCACGTCGTTTCACTGTGGCGTGTACGGCCAGGGGCTGGAGCTGCCACCGACCGTCGTCCCAGCGCAGCAGGCCCAGAAAGGCCGACGCGGCGGCGACCAGCTCGGTGGTGAGGGGGCCGACGGCCGGCAGTCGGTCGACGGCCAGCACCACCCGTTCGCCGTCCACCTCGACGGCGAGGGCGCCGTCCTCCTCGTGGACCGGGTTGCCCTCGACGAGCACCGGTTCACCGATGAGCGTCGGGTGTCGGTCCAGTGGGGCGGTCGAGGCCGCGACTGCCGGCGGCAGCAGCACCCGAGCGGTGGCGAACGGGTCGGCGGGCTCGTCGAGGCGGGCCCGCTCGTCGACCCACCCCAGGTCGCCACCGTGCAGTGGCAGATCGGTGACTGTCAACGCCCGCTGCTCGGCCAGCGCGGTGAGCAGCATCGGGTGTGCCGAGAGTAGCCGCCAGACCGCCGGCCCGACGATGGTGTCCACTTTCGCGGCGGCAACCGCCGTGCGGACCAGCCGCGCCGGCCCGCCGTCGACCGGCTCCAGGACGGCGTGCACCTGAACCTGCACGGCCGTGTCGTGGGTGTGCACATCCACACCGAGCGGCAGCAGTCGTCCGGAGACCTGTGACGCCTCGTCGGTCGGCTGGATGCCCTCGCTGAGCAGCACGCCCCGGGCCCAGAGATCGGCCCAGCGTCGGGCGGGCACCTCCACCACTGTGGCGATCGGGACGCAGGCCCGCAGTTCGGCGGTGAGACCGTCGAGCAGCACCGCGAGTCGGCGTAGCCCCGGCACTGCCATTGCCGCCTCCACCACCGTCGCCCCGGCGGAGAGCCGCTCGTGGTCGACACCGCGCCAGCCGGTGACGGCCACCTCGTGCCACCACGCCCGGGCACCCGCGAGGGCTGGCAGCGCCTCGGCGGGCCCGCAGACGGCAGTCGCCCACGGCGAGCGCTGCCGCCCCAGCACGGCGTCGCACTGCCCGAGGAGAGCGTCGTGCGCCGCGCCCAGCAGCGCCGAGCGTGCCCCGGCCAGTGCGGCGAGGTGCTCGGGGCCGACCGACCCGGCGGTGGCCGCGCGGACCGCTGTGGCGACCGGGTCGGCCAGTGGAGTGCCGGCGAAGGCGTCGGCGAACGCGGCCAGCGCCGCCGCGTCCCGCTCGCCGACCCGGCCGAAGCCGTTGGCGAGGGCGTCGTCGAAACCGGCGACCACGTCGAGCGCGTCGGTCAGCCCGACCGGAGCCTCGCGAAGCTGCGTGACCTGGGCGCCGCGCATCAGCGGGCCGCCCGGGTCGCCGGGAACCACTGCAGCTCGGGCAGCGCGACAGTGCTGCCCGGCTGCTCCAGGTAGGACAGGTGGCGCAGGAAGCGGCTGAACACCATCGCCGCCGATGTCGGCTCGTGCCGGGCGTCCATCCGCGCCAACAGCGCCGCACCGTCGGACACCCCGTCACCGACGTCGACCCTCAGGTAGCGGGCGACGCGGGCAGCGCCGTACTGGAGGATCGCCTCGTCGGCGAGCGCGTGCAGGTGCTTGCACGGGGCGCCGCGCAGGCCCCCGCACGGCCGGTTGTTGTTGGTGCTGCAGTGGTAGGCGTGGGTGCCGGCGGAGACCGACGAGACGTAGACCCGCTCGATGTCCGAGCCGCTGGAGACGACGCCCTGCAACCGCCCGTCAGCCAGCTCGACGAAGGGCACCTTGGCCAGTTTGCGGGGTCGTGCCGGCGGCACCACCGCCAGCACGCTGCGCCGTCGCCATCCGGCTCCGTCGGCGTCCGTCACGTCACGCCCTCCCACCATCGACAAACCCAGAGTGATGCGCACGCCCGCCGGTGGCCGGCGGCGCTGCGACGACACGATCATGGACCACGGGTACGACAGATCCGGTGGCGGTCCGCGGCAGGGCCGGCGGTCTCCGACCCGTGGAACTGGTCAGCCGACCAGGGGTGTGGACGCGTACCCGTGACTGCCGCCGTCGGTGGTCGGCATCGGACAAGATAGGCGGGTGGCCGGGGCATGGCCGCGACGAGGAGGAGAGCGATGCGGGTACGCGGGCGGGTGAGCGGCGAACGGCGGGCCCGGGTGGGGGTGGCGCTGGCGGCCCTGCTCGCTGGCGTTGTCGTACCGACTGTGCTGACGCCGAAGGCGGCGGTCGCGGTGGCGGTCGGCAAGCCGGTGTGCCAGATCCGCGACGACCGGCTCCCCGAACTCTCCGGGATGGTCGCCACCGACGACGGGTACGTGGTCGTCAACGACGGCTCCGACGACGAGGCCCGTCGTCGGATCTTCTTCCTCGACCAGCGGTGTGCCGTGGTCCGGGCGGTCGCCTACCCGTCCCGGCCCAGGGACACCGAGGACCTGGCCGTCGGCCGGGACGGCACCGTCTGGGTCGCTGACATCGGTGACAACGACCGTTCGCGGACGACCGTCGGCGTGTGGCGGCTCGCACCGGGGGCTAAAAAGCCCGTGCTGCACCGGATGACCTACCCGGACCGCCCGCACGACGCCGAGGCGTTGGTGCTCGACGCCGACGGCCAACCGATGATCATCACCAAGGGGGGCAGCGGCACCGTCTTCCTGTACCGCCCGAGCACCCCGCTACGACCGGGAGCGACGACGCCGCTGGCCTCGGCCGGCCAGGTGACCCTCCCGACGACGACCACCAGCAACCCGTTCTCGTTCCTCGGGCGGGGTGTCGTCACCGGCGCGGCGACCGCGCCGGGCGGGCGGCGGGTGGTGCTGCGCACCTACGCCGACGCCTTCGAGTACGACGTGCCCGACGGCGACGTGGTCAAGGCGCTGACCACCGGCACACCGCGGATCACCCCGTTGCCGGACGAGCCCCAGGGCGAGTCGATCACCTACAGCCGGGACGGCCGGTCGTTGCTCACCGTCTCCGAGTCCGCAGGTCAACCAGCAGGCACCCGCTCGACGGTCCTGCGCTACCCGGCCACCGCCGGCCCGGCCACCGCCGCGCCGCCCACGGAGTCCGTCGACCCGGTGGCGCCCACCGCGGCGCGTCCGGCCGCCGGAGAGGTGAGCGGCGGGGGTGGGCGGGCCTGGCCGTTGGCGGTCGGCGCGGGAACGCTGCTGGTCCTGCTCGGGCTGGCCGGCCTCCTGCGATGGCGGCACACCGCCCGCCGGTGAGCGGACCGGGCCTGCGGCAGGATGGGGGAATGTCTGTCCTGTCCACGTTGCGCCACCCGATCGTCGCCGCTCCGATGGCCGGCGGCCCGTCCACGCCCGCGCTGGTGGCCGCCGTCTCCGCAGCGGGTGGGCTGGGGTTCCTCGCCGCCGGGATGATCGACACCGGCCGGCTGGTCGCCGACGTCGCGGAGGTCCGCGCGCGCACCAATCGGCCGTTCGGCGTCAACGTCTTCCTGCCCGACCCCGGTGGCGTCGACGAGGCCGCCGTCCGGGCCTACGCCGAACGGCTCGCTCCGCTGGCCGCGCAGCGCGGGGTGAGCCTGGGCGATCCGGTGGGCGGCGACGACGCGTACCCGGAAAAGCTGGCAGTGCTTCTCGCGGACCCGGTCCCGGTCGTGTCCTTCGTGTTCGGGCTGCCCGACCGGGCGGCGGTGACCGCCCTGCGCGAACGGGGCACCGAGGTGTGGGCCACCGTGACCCGCCCGGACGCCGCTGCTGCCGCCGCCGACCTGGGTGTGGACGCGGTGGTGGTGCAGGGCACCGAGGCCGGCGGACACCGTGGCGGCCTGCCGGACGACGACGACTACGGGTTGCTGCCGCTGCTCCGGCTGACCGCCGCCCGCTGTGACCGGCCGCTGGTCGCCGCGGGTGGCCTCGTCGACGGCCCCTCGGTGGCCGCCGTGCTGGCCGCCGGTGCCGCCGCCGCGCAACTCGGCACGGCGTTTCTGCGCTGCCCGGAGGCCGGTAGTTCGCCGATGCACCGGGCGGCGGTGGCCAGTGCCACGCCGACCGGGTTGACCCGGTCGTACACCGGTAAGCGGGCCCGTGGTGTGGCCAACGACTTCCTCCGCCAGCATGACGCGGTGGCACCGCGCGGCTACCCCCAGGTGCTGCACCTGACCCGTCCGCTGCTCGCCGCCGCCCGGCGCGACGGGGACGCGTCGGTGGCCAACCTGTGGGCCGGGCAGGCGCACCCGCTGGCCCGGGACCTGCCGGCGGCGCAGGTGGTGGCCGGGGTGAGCGCCGACGCCCGGGCCGCACTGGCCACAGTGGTCGAGCGGTCCCGCCGCTGGGGTTGACCAGGACGCCGGTGACCGCCTCGGGCGGGCGGGACAATAGGAGGCCGGCAACCCGTTAGAGTTCCGCCGTGATCGAGATCGGTGCGCAGGTCGACCTGTCCCACCCGGCGGAGCGGGTCTGGCGTGCCCTGACCGATCGGGAGTTGCTCGGCCGGTGGTTCGCCGAGGCCGAGACGGTCGAGGGCGTGGCGGACCGGCTGCTGCTGCACACCGCCGACCTGCCCGGCTTCGAGGCCGACGTCGAGGTCGAGGTGACCGAGCGGCAGGAGCCGCACCTGCTCGTCCTGGCCTGCGACGAGGCCGGCCGGCTCAGCGAGCTGACCTGCGCGGTCACCGCCACGAAGCAGGGCTGCCGGCTGGAGCTACGGGAGGTCAGCACGCACGGCGCGTGGTCCGCCGAGCAGCACGACCCCCGTGAGCAACAGTTCCGGCAGGCGTTGACGGTGCGGCTGCCGGCCATCCTCGACTGGCTCGCCTTCCAGCAGGTCGACCTGCGCCGCGCCGACGGTGGGATGACAGCGGAACTGCCGCTGGTCGGCGTACGCGGCAGAGCCGGCCGCAACCCCCGTCGGCGTCGCACGATCGTCGCCGCCGCAGCCGGTGCCGTGCTGGTGGCCGGCACCGCGGCGTGGGTGACGTTGCCACCCGACACGACGCCCGTCGCCGCGCCCGCACCGGAAGCCACCGCGACACCGACAGTGACGACCGGCCGGCCCGCCGTCGCCTCCACGGCGACCTCCTCGGCGCGCCCGTCGCGGACCACCACCGCGTCGGCGACCACCCGCCCGACCCGGACCCCGTCGGCGAAGCCCTCGCGGACAGCCGCGTCGGTCGCACCCCCCTCACCACCGACGCCCGTGGCGGCCCGCTACGAGACCGACTCCAGCCGGCTGTTCGGCTACACCGGTGAGATCGTGGTCGGCAACCCCGGCAGCGCGCCGGTGGCGGACTGGGCGGTGGTGGTCACCCTGGCCGAAGGCACCACCGTCGACGACGTCGACGGCGCGAACTGGCGACAGGACGGGCTGACGATCACCTTCACCGGCGACGCCGTCGTGGCCGGGGGATCCCGGACGATCAGCTTCGACGTGCGCGACAGCCGGCCGAAGGCCCGGGAACCGGAGAGCTGCACGATCGGCGGGCAACAGTGCGCGGGCCTCTGACTAGGCTGCCGTCATGGCACTGCTGCACAGGGCGACCCTGCACCCCACGAAGCTGGACCTGCTGACAACCTGGCTGCCGGACCGGCAGTGGTTCGCCGGGCCGGCCGGCGTCGAGGTGGTGAGCCGAGGCTCCTACCGCTTCGACGACCCGGCCGGCGAGGTCGGCATCGAGACGATGCTCGTCGGCACCGCCGACGGGCCGGTCCACCACGTTCCGCTCACCTACCGCGCCGCGCCCCTCGACGGGGCGGACGGCTGGCTGGTCGGCACCACCGAGCACTCGGTGCTCGGCACGCGCTGGGTGTACGACGGGTGCGTCGACCCGGTGTACGCCGCCGCGCTGGCCCACGCCATCCTCACCGGCAGCGGCCAGGCCGAGGAGTACTTCGAGGTCGACGGCCGGCGGGAGGTGCGCGAGCCGTCGGTGACCGTCGTGGGCGACGGGACCGCCGACGCCCAGGTGCCGATCGTCGGCGCGGTCCGACGGGTGGTCGACGAGGACCGCACCCTCATCGCCACCGACACCGTCGAACTGGTCGTCGTGCGCCGACCGGGGGCCGGGTCCGCGGTGGCCGCCGGTGCCACGCTGAGCGGCCGGTGGGACGGTCAGCAGGCGACAGTGCCGCTGGCGTACGTCAGTACGCGCTGACCTGTGTGTGCGGTGGGCGGCCCGAGAACGTCGGGCCGCCCACCGCTCTCACCACTGCGCCGGAGGCGGAGGCGGCGACACGGCGGGCCGGTCGTCACAGGTGATGGTGTTGGGCAGCAGCCACGGCGCGAGCCACCCGCCGTCGTTACCGCCGAGGTCGGTCAGTGTGAACTCCGAACCGGCCGGCGTGAAGTGGAACGACCCGCAGTTGTTGACGCCGACGGCCCCCACGTTGCGGGCGTCCACGTTGGTGAACGAGGCGGACCCGGCGGCGCGGGCGCTGACCACCGAGGTGCCGGTGCCGTCGACCCGGACGTCGGAGACCCGCACGTCGGAGATCGAGTAGAGATCCTTCACCGGCCAGTCGCTGACCAGCATGATCGCGTTGTACGTGTTGTCCAGGTACGCGTCGCCGGTCACCTCGATGGGTGCCTCGATGCTGCGGTCCAGGGCGAAGACCCAGATCGCGCCCAGCCCGATGTTCCAGTTCAGTTCGTAGGTGCCGGCTCGGGCGGTGGTGTTGTTGGTGAACCGCAGGTACCCGGTGAACGGCTCCGCGCCGAAACGGGCCCCGGCGTGCAGGCCACTGCCCTCGCGTACCGGGTCGGCGACCAGGTTGTGCGAGACGGTGGTGTCGGTGCCGCCGTAGATGGCGATGCCGTTGGCCAGCGTGGGTGACTGCACGGTGTTGTGGTCGAACGTGTTCCGCGCGTTCGCCGTCTTCTCCGACCACATGGCCAGACCGTCGTCGCCGGTGTTGCGGACGAAGTTGTGCGACACGAGGGAGTCGGTCACGCCGGTGTGGAAGTTGAGCGCGTCGGCGATCTGGTCGACGATGATGTTGTTGGTGACGCGGACGTTGCGCATCGGCCCGTCGAACCACAGCCCCGCCTTGGTGTGGTGCAGGTAGAGCCCGTCGATGGTGGAGTCGCTCATCGCCCCACCGATCGCGTTCACCTGGTCGGTGTCGATGCGCTCGCGCACGTCACCCTCGATGGCGAAGCCGGAGAGGTGCACGTTGCGGCTGCCGCCGTCGGCGGCGTCCCGACCGTAGAACCCGACGCCGGTGTGCACCGAGCCGTCCGGCGCGGGGGTCGGCAGGGCGACCTCACGGCCCTTGATGGTGGTGTACCAGTTGCCGGCGCCCTCGATCGTCACGTCGTCGACGATGATGTGCCTGTTGACCTGGTAGGTGCCCGGCGGGACGTACACCTTCAGGTGGGCGCGCCGGGCGAAGGCGATGGCCCGGTCGATCGAGTCGGCGGAGTCCCGCCGCCCGGTGGGGTCGGCGCCGAAGGCGAGCACGTTCGCGGCGAGCAGCCGGACGTGCGGCGGTGCCACCAACTCGGAGTCGAGCAGGTCGATGACGGTCCAGGCGGCGGCGCTGCCGGGCGGGGCGGTGAGCCGGACCGTGTCGCCGGCCCGGTAGGTGCGCCCGAGCAACAGCCGCTGCTCGTCGTAGAAGTGGGTGGGCCGGAACGGCTTGTCGATGCTCGGGAACGGCGTGGTGGCCGACGGCACGCACTGGCACTCGGTGATCCACCAGTCCGGGTGCAGCAGCCCGGCCTGCGGGTCGTTGGTGAACGGGTACTGGTTGTAGAGCCACGAGTACTGCGAGGTGAGCGTCATGGTCCGCAGGTGCTTGCCGTTGACGGCGACCCGCAGCGGCGCGGTGATCCCACCACCCTGCGGCGCGTCCGGGATGCTGTACCGCACGGTGATCCCGTTGGCAGCCTTGGGCAGGACGAACTCCACGTACTCCCCGGGGGTGAGCCGGACCGCCCGGCGGCCGGAGGCCTCCGCGGGCAGGGTGTAGGCGGAACGGTCGGGTCCGATGATCTCCCCGTTGGTGTGGGCGTTCTCGGCTTCCTGCTCGAGGAAGTCGACGTCGGCGCCGCGCCCGGCGACGAGCGCCGGATCGAGGGCGGCCCGGGTGACCACCGGCTGCGCGCCGGCGGACGTCGGTGGACTGGCGGCGGCGACGGTGGGCCCGGCGACGAGCACGGCGAGACCGGCCGCGAGCGCGACGGTGGCGCCGCCGGTCCGACCGGGGCGTCCCCGCGCCGGCGTGAGGCTGCGAAACATCGGTGACCCTCCTGGGTGGGTGGTGGTGGAGGTCCGCCCGGCGTTCCCCCGACGCCCGACATTGATCGCCATGATGCAGCACCAGACATGGCACTGCAAGACGCCTATCGAACAACGAAAATAAACGACTATCGGGCCGCAAGAAATGGACGGTTGTCGAGTTGAGGTGTCGCGCGTCGCCGCACCCGAGCAGCTCACACCGGGCGTAGGCTGAATCTCGTGGATCAAGAAGACCGGATCGCCCTCTTCCTCGACTACGAGAACCTCGCGTTGGGCGCGCGCGACCACCGCGGCGGCGCGGCCTTCGACTTCCGACCCATCGCCGACGCGCTCGCCGAACGCGGTCGGGTGGTCGTCCGCCGGGCGTACGCCGACTGGTCCTACTTCGACGAGGACCGTCGGATGCTCACCCGTTCCCACGTCGAGCTGATCGAGATCCCGCAGCGGATGGGCGCGTCGCGGAAGAACGCCGCAGACATCAAGATGGCAGTCGACGCGATCGAGTTGGCGTTCGAACGCGACTACATCTCCACCTTCGTCATCTGTAGCGGTGACAGCGACTTCACCCCGTTGGTGCACAAACTGCGCGAGCTGAACAAGCGGGTCATCGGCGTCGGGGTCGAGGGATCCACCTCGGGGCTGCTCCCCCCGGCGTGCGACGAGTTTCTCTACTACGACCGGCTGGAGGGCGTGGACATCCCGCCGGCCCGGGGTCGGCGGGCCCGTTCCGCCACCCGGCAGACCGGTGCCGAGCAGCGCGCACCCGAGCCGGAACGGGAGCAGGAGCCGGAGGTGGACCGCCGGCCGGCGGGGGAGGAGCCCGGCCGCGACGTGGACGCCCTCGCCGTGCTCGTGGCCCAGTCGGTCGCCGGGTTGCAGGGCAGCGCGAACGGTGAGGTCACCGCCTCCCGGCTCAAGCGCACCCTGCTGCGCAAGGACCCGACCTTCAGCGAGTCCGACTACGGCTTCCGCACCTTCGGCGAACTGCTGCGCCACCTCGCCGAGCGCAACGTGATCGAGTTGGCCGAGGGCCCGGCGAAGGGCGACCCGGAGGTCTCCCTCCCCGAGCACGGCGACCGGGAGGTGGCGTTCGGCCTGCTCCGCGGCGTCGTGGCGGACCTGGGCAGCGGCGGCAACCCGGTGGCGTTGTCCGGCTTGAAGAACCAGGTACGCCGGGCCCGCCCGGACTTCAGCGAGAAGAAGCTCGGCTACCGCAGCTTCCTGCAGTTCTGCAAGGCCGCCGCCACCGCCGGCGTACTGGACCTGCGGTGGAGCCCGGAGGCCGACGACTACCTGCTCACCACCAACGGGTGACCGCCGTACCCCGGTAGCCCGCACCCACCGTCGTCCGTGACCGAGCGGGAGTGCCGACGCTGCCCATAGGGTGGGCGGTAGGGCTGTCCCGAGGGCGAGGTGAGGGTCGGCATGTCACTACGTGGCGAATGGACACTCGTCGGCCGCGACGACGAGCTGAAGACCATCGAGGACGTGGTGTCGGCGCGGCTGCCCGGGCTGGTGCTGGTCGGCGACGCCGGGGTGGGCAAGACGCGACTACTGCGCGAGGCGTTGGCCCGCGCCACCGAGGACGGCGCGGAGTGCCACTGGGTCTCGGCCACCGGCGCGGCGCGGTCCATTCCGTTCGGTGCCGTCTCCCACCTGATCCCCGCGCCGACCCGATCCCGCGCCGACCCGGTGGGCCTCGTGGTGAGCGTGGAGCGGGCCTTCGCCAGCCGGGCCGGCGACCGGGCCGTGGTGATCGGCATCGACGACGCGCACCTGCTGGACGAGCCGTCGGCCGGGTTGCTGCACCAGCTCGCCGTGCACGGGCTGGTGGTGGCGGTGGCGACGGTTCGGGCCGGTGAACCCCGGTCCGACGCCCTCACCTCCCTGTGGGCCGGGTCGGGTCGGAGGCTGGACGTCCGCCCACTGCCGGCCACCGCCGTCGACCACCTGCTCGACGAGGCGGCTCCGGGCCCACTCGACGCGATCAGCCGTCGCCGGCTGACCCACCTCGCCGACGGCAACCCACTGCTGCTGCGGGAGTTGTTGGCCGACGCGATGGACACCGGTGGGCTGCGCGAGTCGCGGGGGGTCTGGCGCTGGCGTGGCACGGCCTCGGGCAGCCCTCGGCTCGCCGAACTGGTCAGTGCCCGGCTGCGGGCCATGGAACCCGCCGCGCGCCAGGTCCTCGAAGTGGTGGCCTGCGGCGAACCCCTGTCCCTGGCGCTGCTGGAACGATTCATCGACCCGGCCGCCATCGAAGCAGCCGAACGCAGCGGGATGGCCGTCGCGGAACGGTCCGGTGCCCGAACGGCCCTGCGGATGGCCCACCCGCTCTACGGCGAGGCGCTGCGAGCCAGCATGCCGGCCAGTCGATCCCGGACCGTCTTCGGGCAGCTCGCCGACGTGTTGGCCAGCATGCCGCTGCGCCGCCGCGACGACGCGCTGGTGGCCGGGGTGTGGCAACTACGCTCGGGCAGCGTTCGACACCCGGGCATCGCGCTCGCAGCCGCCCGGCAGGCGATCGACCGGTTCGACATCGACCTGGCCGAGCGGTTGGCCCGCACCGCGTACGACGCCGGGCAGGGGTGGGAGGCGCAGTGGCTGCTGGCCCGGGTGTTGCAGTATCAGGCGCGCAGCCAGGAGGCGTTCGACATGCTTCCGCCCGCCCCGCCGGCGGGCAGCAAGCGCCTGGCGATCTGGGCGATCACCCGGGCCGGGCTGCTGTACTGGGGCCTGGATCGGATCGACGAGGCGCACGACACCCTGCGGATGGTGCCGGCTGGTGCGCCGGGCCACGACCTGACCGAGGCCACCCGGTCGTGGGTGCTGTTCTACGACGGGCGGTGCGAGGCGGCGCTGGAGGTCGGTCAGGCCGTCTTGAACCGGCCCGACATCGGCGTACGCGCCGCCAGTTGGGCGACGATGGGTGCCGCCTCGGCAGCCGGAATGCTCGGCCGACTCGGGCTCGCTGCCGAACTGGCCGAGCGGGGCCGGGCGGTGCTCGCCGCGGAACCGGAGCGCCTGCCGTGGAACGAGGCCCAGGTCGGCCTCGGGCTGTGCTACGCGCGCTACGCCGCCGGGGAGCTGACGGGCGCGCTCGAACTGGCCGACCAGGGCTACCGCGACGCGGTGGCCAGCGACGCGCGGGGGATGGTCGCCGTCTGGGCGGGGTTCCGGGGGATCATCGGCAGGACCCAGGGCCGGCTCGACGCCGCCGAGGCCGACCTGCGCGAGGCCATCGCGCTGGTGGAGGAGAACGACCAGTACCACCTGGTGCGCACGTACTGGGCCGAGCTGGCGGGTGTGTGTGCCCTGGCCGGTGACGTCCCCGGTGCCCGTCGCTGGTTGGCCGCCGCCGACGCCCGGGAGCGGGCCGCCAACCGGCTGTTCCACCCCTGGGTCGAGCTGAACCGCGCCTGGGTGGAGGCGGCCGAGGGTGATCTCACCGCCGCGATCCGTACCGCCCGGCACGCCGCCGGCCTGGCCCGGGGCAGCGAGCAGCCCACGATCGAGGCGGTGGCCCTCTACGAGTGCGCTCGGCTCGGCGCACCGGAGCCGGTCCGGGACCGGTTGACCGACCTCGCCGATCAGCTCGGCGGAGTCGCTGTCACGCTCGCCACCGCTGCCGAGGGTCTGGCCCGTGACGACGGGCCGACGCTGGAGACGGCCGCGGACGACCTTGTCACCCGGGGCCACACCCTGCTCGCGGCCGAGGTGCTCGGCGCCGCCGCCCGCGCGTACGCCCGGCGTGGCCGACCCCGGTTGGCGGTGGCACAACGGGCCGCGACGCTGACCCGGGGCTGCCGGTCGGTCCGCACGCCGCTGCTCGCCGCGACGGCTGCGGGTGCGGAGCAGGCGACGCTCACCCGCCGGGAGCGGGACGTGGCGATGCTCGCGGTGACGCTGCCCAGCCGCAGCATCGCCGACCGGTTGGGGTTGTCGGTCAACACCGTCAACAACAACCTGGCTCGCGTCTTCACCAAGCTGGGTGTCCGCAACCGTCAGGAGCTGGCGGTGGTGCTCGGTCACGGCCAGCCGGCGGCACGGGACAGATAACCGGCTGCGATCCATCCTCCACATTAGGTAAGGGCGACTGATCTATCGGGTTACCGCACGCCTGCCTACCGTGCGGTAACACCTACCGGTGCCTCTCAGTCCCAGGAGGACGGCATGAGCCAACTGGATCCACCAGGACCGCGACCCACCAGGTCAGCCCATATCCACAATGCTTTCTTCGCCGCCGGGGTGGCGGTGGTGGTCGCCGTGGTCGGTGCGGTGGTCGCCCCGGCCGCCGACGGTGCCCCGGCCGCACCCGTCGAGGCCAAGTCGGAACTCGTGTCGTACGAGGCGCCGCCGTGCACCCGCCAACTGGAGGGCACCACCTGGCTCCTCGACCCGTGCGTCAAGCCGGGCGGAAAACTGCCGGCCGCCGTCGAGGCTCGGCTCGCGCAGATCCGTACCCACGACGCCGCCGTCGCCGACGACTGCCCCGACCCGACCGACTCGCCGTCGCCCTCGACCTCGCCGACCCGGGAGACCCGACCGCCGGTGACAGCCGAGCCGGTCGGGCAGCGGGCACCTGGCGCGACCGCTACGGCCCCCACGACGACGGCGTCGCCCACGACGACGGCGTCGCCCACCGCCACGGGGTCACCCTGCCCCTCCGACAGTGCCTCGCCGTCGGGTTCCAGCTCTCCCTCGGGTACGGCGTCACCGTCCGGGACCGCCTCGCCCTCGGACAGCGCCTCGCCGTCCGACAGTGCGTCGCCGTCCGACAGCGCGTCTCCCTCGGACAGTGCCTCGCCGTCCGACAGCGCGTCGCCGTCGGACAGCGCCTCCCCGTCGGACAGTGCGTCTCCCTCGGACAGTGCGTCCCCGTCGGACAGCGCGTCGCCGTCCGGCAGCGCCTCACCGTCGGAGAGCACGTCGCCGTCCGGCAGTGCCTCGCCCTCCGACTCCGCGTCCCCCAGCGAATCGGCCTCACCCACCGAGCCGACCGACCCGACCGACCCGCCCACGGGGCCCACCGGGGGCCCGCCTCCGCCGCCACCCCCGCCGCCGACCGGCTGCCCGAACGTGAGCGGCAACCCCACCCTGGTGGACGCGAACAAGGACCGGATCCGGTGCCGCGAGGTGCAGACCGTCTCCGACGACACAGTCCTCACCCTCACCGGCGACTCGATCAGCTCGTCGCACCACCAGTTCGGCTTCGGCATCGGCCCCGGATGCCCGTCGACCTCGTTCGACGGCCGCGGCATGCCCGGCAACAACGGCGTCTACAGCTACGGCCGGCGCTACTTCGACATGGACAACAGCATCGTCGACTACGACAACTACGCCCGGACCGGCTACGGCACCGGTGACATCATCGCCGGCCGCGCCGGCCCCGACGCCTGCGGCAACGCCTGGGGACGGGTGGCCAGCCCGCTCGGCCTCGCCACCGCGCGGATCGCCAAGGCCAAGGCGGACGGGCACAACGCGTACCACGCCACCACCGGCGGCGTGAACAACACCAACTGGACCACGGTCCTGACCCGGCTGGCCATGTGCCGCGGTCTCGAGTTCGCGGCGGAGACCCTCGACCCGTACGGCGTCTTCCGGTTCGAATGGGCGGCGGTGGGCGGGAAGGCCGGCATCGTCACCAACGGCGGCGGCTGCAACTTCTGGCTGGACCTGCCGGTCGGTGAGGACTACTACATCAACATCGGGGTGCCGCGCTACGACGGCCCGGCCCAGTACGCCGGTATCACCGCCGACGCCACCACGATCGTCAACTCCCTGCTCGGTGCCGGCGCGGACAAGGTGGTGTGGATGCTGTACTACGACATCACCCCGGCCAACGTCGACGTCGGCCAGTACGCCTGGGCGAAGCTCAGGTCGCTCCTGCCGACCGCGACGCACTCGTACCTGCCGGCGGCGCCGGTGTCGACACTGCAACCGCTCATCGACCCCCTCTGGGTGGGCAGCGTGCGAGGCGTGATCAGCGATCTCAACTGGGCCATCCAACTCGGCGTCCCGTTCGACCCCGCCGTCCGGGTGGCGATGCCGCCGCCGTTCACTCCCGGAGACATTCAGATCACCGCCGAGGGCGGCTCGCCGCACCCCAGTCCCTCGGGCCAGGACGCCTTGGCCAACACCCTGGCCGGAGTGCTCAACGGCATGTGATTCGTCCCCTGATTCATCACTCAGGCCGGGGAGGAACCGCCTTTGCGGTTCCTCCCCGGTAACGGTCAGGTTGAGGTGCGCCGGATTTACGACTATCGCCCTACTATCGACCCTGGTGCGCCGTACCCTCGACGCAAAAATTGCTATACGGTCGGCGAATGAAGGTCGAGGAGCATTGGTGGAACGGAGACACGACCCCGCGCGGACGGCGGGACGTGTACATCCGTACTGACGGGCAGGGTTGGGAGGTCCGCGCCCAGATCGGTGGGGCGTCGGGTCGTGAGCGGGTGCAGCAGTGCCCAAGCCGGGCCTCGGCGGCCATCCTCGCCGATGCGTGGCGCGGCACGCACCCATCCTGGCGCGAGCTGAAGCAGCGCTGATCCGGCACCGGGCCGGGTCGGCAACGCGCCCGGGCTCCTCCAGCCCGGCGCGCCCGCCGACCGGCCCGGCGCTCGGTACGTCGGACCGCAGGGCGTGATCCACTCGACTTCCGTGACATCGCGGTGTTGAAGGCGGTCTGACACAGCGACTTTCCGGGAACCGAGTCGATCAACTCTCGAACAGCTGCCGACCCGGGCCTGCCCGGCGCGTACGCCGGACAGGCCCGAGCCGCGGTCAGCGTTTCAGGGTGAACGTGAAGTCGCCGGAGAGCTTGCCCCCCAACCGCACCCCCGAGACGACCCTCCCCTCCGAGATCAGTCGATGGACCTCGCCCCGCGACAGACCGAAACCGTCAGCGATCAGTCGGGCCGGCCGGACCGGGATCCGGGCCGCGAAACGGACCGCGACGTCGATCACGTCCCGGTCCGCGTCCAGGTGGTTCGATCCGCTGGTGTCGAGACGCCAGGCGTCGGTCCAGTCCAGTGTGAATCGGTTGCGGTGCTGGACGCCCGGATCCTGGAGCAGTTCGGCGATCAGGCCGGGATCGTTGGCATGGAGGCGGTCCAGCAGTTCGGGTGGGATGGTGCGAACTGTCATCCGTTCCAGGACGGTCAGCTTCACCGTCTCTCCACACTCGGTGCAGAGCGCGAGAAGCCAGGTGTCGATGAGCTTGTGGTTGGCGTTGACGCGGAACTTGCCGCTCGCCCGGAGGCATCGGGACGCGCACGCGTGGCAGCGGCGGGTGACTATCGGCAGGCAGGTGGGCACGACGGCCCAATTGATGAGCACAGAGGTACACCGGTTTCAGTGAGAAGTCCGCAGCAAAAAGGAGCGCGGCGCAGCTGCGCGACGCGCGACAGATCAGCTCTCGGGAGGTCTCACAGGGTGTACAACGGCACGTCCTTGCCTAGGCGACCACGTTGCCCAGCACGCTAGCGGCGCACCAGGGCGCCGCTCCACTGGTTTTCGCGCACGCCGCGACCCCGCAGCCCTCACGGCGTGGACGTGCGCCGACAGCCCGCACGACGGGACATGCGCCGACAGTCCGGGAGGCGGGAGGTGCCTACCGGTCGGGGTTCAGGCCCCGCTCAGGCTGTCGGGACCGATAGCGTCACGCCCTCGGCCGCCGACCGGTGCGCCAGCTCGATCAACTCGACGGTGTGCACCGAGTCCCGTGGGTCCACCGGCATCGGGGTGCCGTCGCGCAGCGCAGCAGCCACCTGCCCGTAGAAGCTCTGGTACGCGCCGGGCTCGGTCGGCACCGGCCGCAGGTCACCGTCGACGCCGAGCAGGCCGTAGCGATCCGGTGGGACCTCGCCCCAACCCGCCTGGCCCGGGCGGCCGCCGTCGTGCAGTGCCGCCTCCTGCACGTCGAGCCCGTAGCTGGTGTAGCCGGCCCGGTCGCCCAGCACCCGCAGGCGCGGCCCGAGTTGGGCGGTCACCGCGCCCATCCACAGGTGCGAGTGGACCCCGTTGGCGTGGGTCAACGCCACGAAGGCGTCGTCGTCGACTGCCGCGCCCGCGCGGCGACGGTCCACCTCCGCGTAGACCCGGTCGACACTGCCGAACAGCTGCACCGCCTGGTCGACGAGGTGGGCGCCGAGGTCGAAGAGAGCACCGCCGGCCTCCTCCGGGCCGGCCAGCTCCCGCCAGCCCGGCTTGATCGTCGGACGGAACCGCTCGAACCGGGACTCGAAACGCAGCACCCGCCCCAACTCGCCCTGCTCGACCAGGCGGCGGACGGTCAGGAAGTCGCCGTCCCAGCGCCGGTTCTGGAACACCGTCAGCGGCACCCCCCGCTCGGTCGCCTCGTCGATCAGCACGCGGCCTTCGGCGGCGGTCGGGGAGAGGGGCTTGTCCACCACGACCGGCAGGCCGGCGGCGAGCGCCGCGCGCGCCATCGGCACGTGCTGCCGGTTCGGCGTCGCCACCACGACCAGGTCCAGGGCGTCCGGGGAACGCCACAGCTCGTCGGCGTCGTCGACCAGGCGGGCGTCCGGGAAGTGCTGTCGGGCCTGCTCGCGCCGCTGCGGATCGCGGGTCACGATGGCGTCGAGCCGCAGCCCGGGAGTCGCGGCGATCAGCGGCGCGTGGAACACCCGGCCCGCCAGCCCGTACCCCAGCAGACCAACCCGCAGCGCCTCCGCCATGTCGTGCCCCCGTCTCCCTGGTCGGCGCCCTGAGCTGGCGCCGTACCGCTGAGAAGAATCTACGCCCGGGGCGGTCGGGCCCCACCTTGGCCCGTCAGCCCACCGGGTCGGCGCGCAGGAAGGTGAGGACCGCGAGCACCCGACGGTTGGTGTCGTCGCTCGGCGGCAGGTCGAGCTTCAGCAGGATGTTGCCGACGTGCTTGCCGACCGCCGCCTCACTGACGTGCAGCCGCCCGGCGATCGACGCGTTGGACCGCCCCTCGGCGAGCAACGCCAGCACCTCGCGTTCCCGGGCGGACAGCGCGGCGAGCGGGTCGCGGGGGCGGTGCAGAAGCTGCCGGACCACGTCCGGGTCGATGGCGGTGCCACCGTCGGCGACCCGGCGCAGCGTGTCGACGAACTCGGTGACCTCGGCGACCCGGTCCTTGAGCAGGTAGCCCACCCGCTGGCCGTCACCGCTGTCCAGCAGCGCCGCCGCGTACCCGGTCTGCACGTACTGGCTGAGCACCACGACCGGGAGGTCCGGTCGCTCGGCGCGCAGCGCGACTGCCGCGCGCAGCCCGTCGTCGCGGCGGCCCGGCGGCATCCGGATGTCGGTGAGCACCAGGTCCGGTCGGTGTTCGCGGGCCGCCGTCAGCAGGTCCGGCGCGGAGCCGACGGCCGCGCAGACGGTGAAGTCGAAGCGGGTCAACAGGGCGACAAGGCCCTCTCGCAGCAGCACCTCGTCGTCGGCGAGCACCACCCGGGTCACCGACGACATGGCAACTCCACCCGGACCACTGTAGGCCCGCCGGGCGGGCTGGACAGCAGCAGCCGGCCGTCCACTGCGGCGACCCGGTCGGCGAGCCCCGTCAGGCCGGTGCCCCGGGATGGCTCGGCGCCGCCGTGGCCGTCGTCGGTCACCTCGACGACGAGATCACCGCCGGCCCGGGTGAGGCGGACGTCGGCGCGGGTCGCGTGAGCGTGCCGGGCCACGTTGCCCAGCGCCTCGGAGACCACGAAGTAGGCGGTGGTCTCCACGATCTCCGGCAACTCGTCGTGCGGGTCGGCGTGCACGGTGACCGGGATGGTGGCGGCGTCCGCCAGCTCGCGTACGGCCCCGGCCAGGCCCAGGTCGGTGAGGCTCTGCGGGCGGATGCCGTGCACCAACTGCCGCAACATCACCATCAGGCCCCGGGCCTGTTCGTGTGCCACGGCGAGGGGTCGGGACGCGGGGGAGTCCTCGGGTACGTCCAGTTGGGCCAGCCCCAACTGGAGGGTGAGGCTGGTCAGCCGGGGCTGTGCGCCGTCGTGCAGGTCGCGCTCGATGCGACGGCGTTCGGCCTCGTACGCGCCGACGAGTCGGGTGCGGGAGCGGGCGACCTCGCGCAGCGCCGCCGCCTCCACCGGGCGGGCCAGCACCCACCGGGCCACCGTCGCCTGGAGCGCGGCGAGCACACCGACGGCGTACACGAACACCGGAATGAGCAGCACCCCCACTATCGCGTACGGAATGGCTTCGCCGGTGCTGTCGATCGGCTGCCAGATCACCACCGGCTGATCGGGGTCACCGGCCAGCCAGGGACTGGTGATCATCCCGATGTCGAGCAGCACCAGCACCAGGAAAACCCAGTACGCGACAGGTGTGAACCCGCCCAGCCAGAACAGGTACGCCACCTCCCGCCAGGTCGCGGCGTTGCGGTAGCGGGCGACCAGGCCCGGCCACGGCGACGGCGCCAGCGGACGGTTGTCGACGAGCCGGACCCGCCACCGCTCGAGGGCGGCCACCGCGAAGCTGAGCAGCGGTGCCAACACGACCAGGACTGTGCTTCCGGTGATCAGGAACAGCATCAGCGCGACGCCCGGCGGTCGGCCGTCCTGCCGCAGTGTGTTGAGGACGGGCAGCAGGGGGCCGCCGATGATGAGCAGCCCGACGGCGAGCACGCCGGCGATCGGCACCGTGGTCGCCAGGTACGCGAGCGCCCGCCAGGGCCACGCGGTCAGCAGCCAGCGGCGGCGGCGCAGCGCCTCGGCCAGGTGTGCAGGGTGTTCCGTGGTCATGCGGCAGACGCTAATCGGGAGCGGCCGGGTGCCCCAGCCGTCCAGATCCACTCTTCGGGGTATGCCCAGCACTACCGGCGATCGGGTGTGCGGGGTCGGGAAACGGGAAGAACGGGCCGTCGCGCGGTCCGCGTGACCTGTGCTGGCGGCGGCTGGAGAGACATGGGTGCCAGAACCTTCGTGGTGGTCGGCGGGACCAGCGGCCTCGGCCTCGCGGTGGCCCGACTGCTCGTCGACGAGCATCGGGTCGTGGTGTGCGGCGACGTGCCGGCCGAGGTCGCCGCCGCGACCGACGAGCTGGGGTGCGACGGCGCGGTCTGCGACATCTCCTCCTACGAGCAGGTCCGTGACTCCTTCGCCGAGGTGGTCGAGCGGTACGGCACCATCGACGGGGTGGCGGCCTGCGCCTCGATGTGGGCGGGCGGCGAGCTGGGGGACCTGTCGGTGGAGCACATCCGGCGGGCGGTGGAGATCAACGTCCTGGGCGTCACCTACCTGCTGCGGGAGGCGGTGGGGCACCTGCACCGGCAGGGCCACGGGAACGTCGTGTACGTCGGCGCGCTGGCGCTGGCGGCCCCCCGGCCGGGCATCCCCGTCTACCGGGCCACCAAAAGCTACGGCAACAGCCTTGTCGACTCGCTGGCCGAGGCCCAGCACAGCAACCGGGTCAAGGTGATGCAGCTTCATCCCGGGCCGATGCCGACGCGGCTACAGGAACGGGTGGGCGCCGAGTTCCTGGACGAGGTGTACGCCATGCCCGAACAGGTCGCCACCGAGGTCGTCCGGCTGCTGCTGCTCGAACCCGACGACCTCTACGTCTCCGGTGAGCGCGTGCTGCGCGCGGACGGGCGGTGGTGACTGCCGCAGCCGGACCCGCCGACCGCCCGACCTCGGCGTGGGCGCCACTGCGTACGGCGGTCTACCGCAACCTGTGGCTGGCCCTGCTCGCCGCCAACGTCGGCACCTGGATGCAGACCGTCGGCGCGCAGTGGCTGCTGATCAACCACTCCAACGCGTCCACGCTCGTCGCGTTGGTGCAGACCGCAAGTCTGCTGCCGGTGCTGCTGCTGGCGCTGCCGGCCGGGGTGCTGGCCGACAGCTTCGACCGCCGGCACCTGCTGATCGCCGTGCAGCTGTTCCTGGTGGCGGTGGCGGTGGCGTTGACGCTGCTCACACTGGCCGGACGGATGCCGCCCGCGCTGCTGCTCACCCTCACCTTCGCGTTCGGGGTGGGGCAGGCGCTGACCCTGCCGGCCTGGGCGGCGGTGATCCCGGAGCTGGTGCCGCAGGACCAACTGCGGTCGGCGTCCGCGCTCGGTTCGATAAGCGTGAACGTGGCGAGGGCTGTCGGCCCCGCGGTGGCCGGCGTGCTCATCGCCCGTACCGGCGTCGCCCCGGTCTTCGGCGTCAACGCCGTCGCCTTCGGGATCTTCGCGTACGCGTTGTGGCGCTGGCGGCCCGGCAACGCCCGCGCGGTCGAGGTGCCGGAGCGGTTCACCGCCGCGTTGCGCGCCGGCAGCCGCTACGTACGCCACTCGCCGACCGTCCGTCGGTTGTTGCGCCGGGCGTTGGTGTTCGTGGTCCCGGCCAGCGCGCTCTGGGCGTTGCTGCCGTTGGTCGCGAACCGGCGGCTGGGCCTGGGTTCCGGCGGGTACGGGGTGCTGCTGGCCGCCCTCGGTGTGGGCGCGATCGCCGGTGGCGTGCTGCTGGCCGTGATCCGCACCCGACTGTCGGCCAATCAGCTTCTCCTCATCGCCGGTGCGTTGTTCACAGTGGCGCTGACTGTGGTCGGCACGGTCCGGGTGGTGCCGTTGGTGCTGCTCGCCCTGCTGCCGGCCGGGATGGCCTGGGTGACGGTGCTGGCCAACGTCAACGCCGAGATGCAGCTCTTCCTGCCCAGTTGGGTACGGGCCCGGGGCCTGGCCGTCTACCAGGTGTGCTTCGCCGGTGGGCAGGCGGCCGGCGCGCTGCTCTGGGGGTTGGTGGCCGAGATGGCCGGGCTGGTCGCCGCGTACCTGGCGGCGGCGGTGCTGATGCTCGTCGGCACCCTGACGAGTCGGATCTGGCCGTTGCCGGACCTACGGTCGGTGAACCGGGAACCGGCGGCCTACTGGCCGCAACTGCACCTGGCGCGCGAACCGGACCCGGGGGTGGGGCCGGTGCTGGTGACCGTGCAGTACATCGTCCGGCCGGAGCGGGCCCGACGGTTCCTGGAGGCGATGGACCTGGTGCGGGGCGCGCGGCAGCGAACCGGTGCGATGCGCTGGGGGCTGTTCCGCCCAGCCGAGACGGTGGACCGGTTCGTCGAGGTGTATCTGGTGCCGTCCTGGGACGAGCACCTGCGCCAGCACGGTGGCCGGTTGACCGGGGAGGATCGCGCGGCCGAGCAACGGGCGCGGGAGCTGACCGACGGGGAGCCGGAGGTCAGGCATCTGGTGCCCGCCGCCGCCGGCCCGGCGCTGTCGGACGAGAGCGAGGCGCTCTGACCCCCGGCCCGGCCCGAGGCGGGCGTACCGCGTACGGCCGCGTTGTTAGGATTGCCGCACCATGGCGAGTGAGCGCAAGGCGACAGCGGACCCGGCCCGCAGCCTGGCCCTGCTCTGGCGCACCCGGGAGCCGACCAGCCGCAGCTCCGGTCCGGCGCTCACCGTCGACCGGATCGTCCGGGCCGCGATCGACATCGCCGACGCCGAGGGGCTGGACGCGCTGACCATGCGCCGGGTCGCCGAGGCGCTGGGGGTCGGCACGATGTCGGTCTACACCTACGTGCCGGGCAAGGCCGAACTCGTCGCCGTCATGATCGACACCGCGTACGGCGAGATGCCGCGCCCCGCCGTCGAGGGTGACTGGCGCACCCGGCTGGAACGGGTCGCCCGCGACAATCTGGCGCTCTACCAGCGGCATCCCTGGATGCTGCGGGCCGAGACCACCCGACCGGTGCTCGGCCCACACCTGATGGCCAAGTACGACCACGAGCTCGGCGTGATCGTCGACATCGGTCTCACCGACGTCGAGGTCGACGCGGTGCTCACCCTCGTGCTGGGTCACGTGAAGAGCGCCGCCCGGGCCGCCTCCGAAGTGGTCGACCTGGAGCGCGAGACCGGCCTGACCGACGGCCAGTGGTGGCAGTCGCACGCCCCCTGGCTGGAGACGTTCATGACGTCCGGCGCCTACCCGATCGCCTCGCGGGTCGGCTCCGCGGCCGGCCAGCAGCACGGCGCCGCGTACGGCCCGGAGTACGCCTTCGAGTTCGGCCTGCAACGCGTCCTCGACGGGATCTCGGTGGTGGTCGCCGAGCGGGCGGCCAGCCGACAGCCGGCGACGGGCTAGCGCGGCGCTGCCCGTCGGGCCAGCCGGGCCAGCGAGCGCGCGGACGGGCTGCCCGGCTCGGCGTGGTAGACGACGAGCGACTGGGTGGTGCCGCTGACTCCGAGCTTCTCGTAGCGCAGCGCCAACTCGCCCACCTCGGGGTGATGGAACACCCGCACCCCACCGCCCGCGCGTACGGTGACGTCGTGCCGGGCCCACAGGCGCCGGAACCGCTCGCTGCCGGCCGTCAGCTCCTCCACCAGCTCGACGAGGCGGGGGTCGTCCACCTCGCGGCCGACCTGCGCACGTAACCCGGCCACCGCGTTGGCGGCGACCGCCGTCAGACCCGGGTAGAGGGCCGGCACGCTCGGGTCCAGGAAGACGGCGCGCAGCAGGTTCACCCCGGCGGTGAAGATCGGTGCCAGCGCTGTCGCGGCGGGGTTGGCGAAGAGCACGTCGAGGTGTCGACCGTGCACGAAGGCAGGCGTTTCGGCCCACGAGCCGACCAACTGCCGGATGCCCACCGGCACCCGCTCCGACGGTCGCGGCGCGCGTCGGGTCGGCACCGGCCGGGCCAGGCCGTGCAGGTGGGTCGCCGCGTCCTCGTCCAGCATCAGTGCGCGGGCCAGGGCCTCGACCACCTGCGTCGACGGGTGCCGGTCGCGCCCCTGCTCCAACCGCAGGTAGTAGTCGGCGCTGATGCCGGCGAGAAGGGCGGCCTCCTCGCGGCGCAGGCCGGGCACCCGCCGCCGGCCGTGCGCGGGCAACCCGACGTCACCCGGCCCGATCAGCTCGCGCCGGGCACGCAGGTATTCGCCGAGTGGGCCGGCAGTGCTCACCCGCCCATCGTAGGAGCCCTCGCCGCCCCTCCAGCCTGGCCCTGCCACTACCAGGAGAAACAGGGAACCGGCTAACCCCTGCCGCCGGGGTGACAGTGTCAGGGGTAAGCGTCTTCGAGAGACGGGACAGCAATGACAGAGCGCATCACCACCCCCTTCGGTTTCGCCTCGACCGCCGACGAGGTAGTCGCCGGTGTGGACCTGACCGGCAAGCGGGCCGTCATCACCGGCGGCGCCGCCGGTATCGGCGTGGAGACCGCCCGGTCGCTCGCCGCCGCCGGCGCCGAGGTAGTGCTCGGGGTCCGCCGGGTCGCGGCCGGTGAGCAGGCCGCCGCCGACATCACGGCGAGCATCGGCGCGCAGCGGGTCACCGTCCGCGCGCTGGACCTCGCCGACCAGGATTCGGTACGCCAGTTCGTCGCCGGCTGGGACCAGCCGCTGCACATCCTGGTCAACAACGCGGGAATCATGGCGCTGCCCGAGTTGGAGCGCACCGCCGAAGGCTGGGAGATGCAGTTTGCCACCAACTTCATGGGCCACTTCGCCCTGACAGTCGGCCTGCACGACGCCCTCGCCGCCGCCGGCGGCGCCCGGGTGGTGTCGGTCAGCTCCAGCGGCAACCTCTTCTCTCCGGTGATCTTCGACGACCTGCACTTCGCGTTCCGGCCGTACGACCCGCTGCTGGCCTATGGGCAGTCCAAGAGCGCCGAGGCACTGCTCGCCGTGGAGGCCACCCGCCGCTGGGCCGGCGAGGGCATCTACTCCAACGCGCTGAACCCGGGCGCCATCGCGACCGGCCTGCAGAAGCACACCGGTGGGCTCAAGTCGCCCAAGGAGGTGCACAAGACCCCGCAGCAGGGGGCCGCCACCTCGGTGTTGCTCGCGGCGTCCCCGTTGCTCGACGGCGTCGGTGGTCGCTACTTCGAGGACTGCGCCGAAGCTCCGGTCGTCACCGAACGGCCCGCCGACTACCGGGGCGTGGCCGCGTACGCGGTCGACCCGGGCAACGCCGAGCGGCTCTGGGCTGTGGCGTCCAACCTGATCGCCTAGCCCGGCGTCACCACTGGCCGACCACGACGGGCGGGCTCGGCGGAACCCACCCGACCCGGAGGCCCGGGTGGTACGACTGGGACGGCGGTGGCAGTTGCGGCCGCGGAAGGATGGCGATGGCGAGCGGGCTTCCGGTACGGCTGCTGCAACGGCGGGAGCACCCCCGCAGGGCGTCGTTCCTGGAGCTGTTCTTCGACCTGGCGTTCATCTTCGCGCTGACCCGGCTGTCCCGGGCGCTGCTCGACGATGCCAGCCTCAACGGCGGCTTCCAGGTGTTGCTGATGTTGGCGGCGCTCTGGTGGGTGTGGTTCGTTACCGCCTGGTCGGCGGACTGGTTCGACCCGCGCGCCCCGCTCATCGTCGTGTTGCTGCTCTGGGTGATGTTCGGCGGCCTGCTGATGGCGGCCGCCGTGCCCACCGCGTTCGACGAACACGCCGAGGTGTTCGCCATCGCCTACGTGGCCATCCACCTCGGTCGAGGGGCGATCCTGATCCCCGCCCTGCGGGGGCACCCGCTACAGGTGCGGAGCCTGCGGGTGGCGGTCTGGTTCGCGATCTCCGGCGTGTTGTGGGTGGTCGGTGCGTTCGTCGCCCCGGCCCGGGAGGTGCTCTGGGCGCTGGCACTGCTGTTGGAGTATCTCCTCGCCCAGCTGCGCTGGCCGTTTCCCCGGCTGGGGCGCAGCTCCTGGCCGGAGCTACAGGTGAACGGTGAACACCTCTCCGAGCGCTACCAACAGATCTTCATCATCGCGTTGGGTGAGCTGATCCTGATCTCCGGCGTCGCCTACAGCGGCTCCGGGCTCGACCGGGGGAGCACCATGGCGTTCGCGCTGTCGTTCGCGACCGCGGTGGCCCTGGCCCGGCTCTACCTGGTGCCCGCCGGCTCGCGGCTGGGCGCGAGCATCGTGGCGGAGGGCCCGCCCGGCAGCAGGTTGGCGCTCCGGGCCGGCTACCTGCATCTCGTCATGATCGCCGGGGTGCTGTGCACCTCCGTCGCCCTGGAGATGACGATCGAGGATCCGGGAGACCACCACGTCGGGCAGTTGGCCGTCGGCGTCATCGGACCGGCGCTGTTCCTGACCGCCCGGGTCCTGCTCGCGGCGGTGGTCGGTGGCAGCCTGCCCTGGGCGCGCCTGATCGGCGTGCCCGCCATCGTCGTGCTCGGGGTGGCCACGCTGCGGCTTCCGCAACTCGCCAACAGCGCCGTCGTCGTCGGGGTGCTGCTGCTGGTCGTCCTGGTCGACGGCATGCCCGGACTGCGGCGGTTCTTTCGCAGGTCCGGGGAGAACGACCCACCCGACCCGCGGCGACCCGGACAGCAGCCCGATGCCTGAGGGAACATCGCAGCACTGTGACGAACCGCGACGACTCGACGTGGTGGAGTTGCGGGTGCACGGCGTGTCCGGGGGGGATCCCTTCGTCATCCTCGACCAGCCGCAGGTCCGGCAGGTTGCCGGCGACGCCAGCGGGGGTTTCCACCGGCTTGCCCGGCCGGAGGACGTCGGCCCGGACGGGGTGACACTGGAGGCGTACCGCTGGGGTGACCTGCCCACCGGCACCGTCGGCCGGACCCTCGCCATGGTCTTCCTGCTGCCGTTCATGCTCAGCAACGTGGCGGTGTGGATGCGTCCGACAGGCCGCCGCCGCGCCGCCTGGGTGAGCGTGCTGTGTCGGCTCCTCGCGCTCAACCTCACAGTGCTGTACGTGGTGTCCATCGCCGGAGTCGCCCTCGACCTGCTCGCCTGGCAGTGTCTCGGCGAGGCCCGCTGCCGCCCGCCCTTCGACAGCATGGCAGGGCTCGACGGCCGGCACGTCGGGCAGCGGCTGGCCGTGCTGGCGTTCGTGCCGATCGCCGCCGTAGCGGTTCTGCGTCTCCTCGGCACCCGTCGACCCGGCCCGGCGGACAACCCACTGTGGGCTGTGGAGCCGCTGGTGCACCGGCTGCGCGCGATCCACGTGGCGGCCGCTTTCGCCGTACTCGATGTCGTGCTGCTCACGGCCCGTCGCGCCAGCGGCGCGACGGTCGCCACGACGCTGCTGCTGGCGCTCAGTGTGGCGGTGTTACTGGCCTGCGTCGGTCTGCTCGCCGTCCCGGGGGCGATCGACCGGGCGGCGACCGCGCGGACGGCCACCTGGGCCGCCCGCACGGCGGGCGCGGGCGCGGTAGTCCTGACCGTGGCGACTCTCGCCACGGTGGCCAGCGACCAGCGCGACTGGTCATCGGCGACCGGGCTCCCCGGCTACGGCGGGATCGCGGCGGGGGCACTGTTCGGCCAGATGATGTTGCTGGTGCTGCTCAGCGGGGTGGTGCTGTGGCGGCGTGGTCGGGTGGGCGGCCGATTGGCGCTGCCGGGCGGTCTGGGCGCGGCGGTCCTCGCCGCCCTCGCGGTCGGCCTGACCGGCGCGCTCTCCGCCGGCCTCGTCTACCAGACGGGGGAGTGGCTCGGCGGCTACCGCGGTGACGGTGGGCCCCCGTTGCCATACCGCTGGACACTGCTGTCCTTCTTCCTGCACGTGGTCGCGGCGGTCCTGCTGTGCGGTGCGATGAGCGTCGTGTCGCGGCGGGGGCGACGGCGTGCGGCGGCGGCGATCACCGCCAGTGACTTCCCGGTCGTGCCACCGGAGGCCGTCGGTCGGCTACGGCTGACGACGAGGACCATCGCCCGGGCGCGGTTCACCGAGTGGCTGGGTCTGCTGGCCGCGACGTACGCGGCGCTCGTGGTGATCGGACTGCTCGCGAGCCTGGTGGGGCGTACCGGGCGCGACCCTGAGGAGGTGGCGCGGCGGCTGCTCGGTCTACCGGCGGTAGCCGTCGGGATGGGGCTCAGCGGAGGCAGCTACCTCCTGGCCGCGGTGCTTCTCACGCTGTTCGCCGGGGGCGTGTTCGCCTATCGGACCGCGTGGTTTCGCCGGCACGTCGGCATCCTGTGGGACCTGGGCACCTTCTGGCCCCGAGCCGCCCACCCGTTCGCACCGCCGAGCTACGCCGACCGGGCGGTGCCGGAGTTGGCCGACCGGATCAGCCAACTGACCGAGCGGCACGTCGGGGTGTTGCTCTGCGGCCACAGCCACGGATCCGCGTTGCTCGCGCTCGCGGTGCTGCGGCTGCCCCCGCGCGTACGGCAACGGGTCGCGCTGCTCACCTACGGGTCACCGCTCGATCGTCTTTATGCCCGGCTCTTCCCGGCCTACCTCAACGAGGAGGTGCTGCGAGAGGTGGGGGAGCGGGTCGAGTGGCGGTGGCTCAACCTCTGGCGGGACACCGACCCGGTCGGCGGCTGGATCTTCGCCGCGCACCGCCCCGGCGATCCGACCCCGGACCCGGCCGATCCGGCCGGCCAGGTCGACAGGCGGTTACGGGACCCGGCACACCTGCTGCCGGCGCCGGGGGAGCGGTCCGCGCCGCCGATCCGGGGGCACCATCCGGGCGAGAACGACAGCGCGTTCCGGGCGGCGGTGCGCGAACTCACCGAACGCCTCCGAAACGCCGGTTGAGTGCCGGCGGCAGGGAGGCGACGCTTGTCAACGATCCATTTCGGGGATCCGGTCGGACTCCGCCACCGTCGCGCGGACCTTCCGCAGCGTGGCGTCGGGGGCCCGGATCGCGATCCGCCAGCGGTCCAGCGTCCGGGTGAGGACCCGGACCACGAACTGCAGTTGGTTGACCTGCTCGCGGAGCACCCCCAGCTCGGACCGGGCGCTGAACGCCTCACTCTCCAACTGGGTGATTCGCGTCTGCAACGGCTGGACGAGCGTGAGGGCGGCCTCGGTGAGCGTGTCGGCGGCATCGGCCTTGAACTTGCCCCGCTGCACCACCACTGTGGCGATCGCGGCCAGGCCGGTGCCTCCGCCGAGGATGCCGAGCACGCTGAGCGCCACCTGCACCCAGTGCGGGGCGGCTGGCGCGGGTGCGGTAATCACGTGACACCTGCCTGCAACTGTTCGTAGGTCACGTACTCGCATGCTCGCGCCAGGCGACGGAGGTCGATGGTGAGCTGCGCGGCCCGCCAGAGCGACCCGACCGTCACCGCCATCACGAACGAGGTGGCGACTATGGAATTTCGGCCCGACATGACCACCAGGGCCACCGCGTACATGCCGGTTATCGTGCCGAGCACAAGCACCGACGCGAGTTCGAGGCCGAGCCCTGTGGAGAGCCGGCCGGGCCACAGGATGCCCAGTAGTCCGCCCACACCCACCGCGACCAGACCCAGCTCCCAGGCAACCTGGATGGGCTCCGGCATCGACGTCTGAACCGACGCCGGCCGGACGTTGAGGGTCATCATCAGAATGCCGCAGAGGGGTGCTGCGGTCAGTACAGCGACCTCGTACGGCTGGTGGCGGGCTCGGATACGAAGGTTTCCCACGGCAACTCCCTGGTCGAGGACCGGCGTCCGGCAACGCCCCGTGGGCCGGTGCCTGTGGACGGTCGGTGGGCGAGAAGCTGGAGCGACTCGACGTCGTTGGCTGCCGGTATCTGCCTGTGTATCACCGATGACCGGTTGGCGTCCACCTGGTGTCACGTCGCATTCCCGCAGGTCAGAGCCCATTGCCGGCCGGTTTCGGGGCCCTGGAGGGGATGCGACGCGGCGCCCCGGCCGCACTGCCGTCCGTGACGAAGAGTGTCGGATTTCTTCCTCATGGTGACGGTCGTGGGCCGGGTCGCCTATCGATCAACGGGTGAGCAGGGCGCGCAGCGCCCGAACCACCTCGGCCGGGGCCTCCTCCGCCATGAAGTGCCCGCAGCTGACCGTCTGGTGGTCCAGATCCGGCGCCCAGGCCCGCCACACCGCCGCCGCGTCGTAGCCCAGCGCCGCGCCCCAGTCCTGCTGGAGCACCGTGACCGGCATCCGCAGCTGGTTGCCGGCCGCCCGGTCGACGGCGTCGTGGGTCACGTCGATCCCGGCCGATGCCCGGTAGTCCGCGACGATCGAGGGAACGGCGGCGCGGGACGCGCGCAGGTACGCGGCCCGCACCTCCGCCGGCAGGGCCTCCGGATCACGGGTCCAGACGTCCAGGAAGTGACCGAAGAAGGCGTCCGGACTGCCCGCGATCAGCTCCTCCGGCAGACCGGGCGGCTGCGCCATCAGATACAGGTGGAACGCCACAGCGGCGTTGACGCCGTGCAGCACGTCCCACATGTCCAGCGTGGGTAGCACGTCGAGCAGGGCCAGTTGACTGATCGCCGCCGGATGGTCGAGGCCGGCGCGGAACGCGACAAGGGCCCCGCGGTCGTGCCCCGCCAACGCGAACCGGTTGTGACCGAGCGCACCGGCCAGCGCCACCACGTCGGCGGCCATGGTGCGCTTGGCGTACCGGGCGCCGTCGGTGTCGAGGGGCTTGTCGCTGTCGCCGTAGCCGCGCAGGTCCGGGCAGATGACAGTGTGGTCGGCGGCCAGGTCGGCCGCGACGTGCCGCCACATGAGGTGGGTCTGCGGAAAGCCGTGCAGCAGCACGACCGCAGGCCCGGAACCACCCACTGCGGCGTTGAGCGTCACCCCGTCGGCGACGGTGACGCGTCGGTAGTCGAATCCGTTGATCCTGGGGTCCACGGGGAACCTTCCTGGTGAGCAGTGCCGGCGGGCGCGGTCGCCCGCCGCCTTCGTACCTCAACGAGCCTGCCCGGCGGTGATCAGCAGCCGGTCAGCATCGGATCAGTGCCGGCCGGGCCACCCGCCTAGATTGGTGCCATGACCAGGCAGCTGACGGCACCCGTCGCGGTGACCTTCGGCGTGCTCGGGCCGGTGACCGCCGCGACCGAGCACGGCCCGGTCGCCCTGCGGGGGCACCGGCAGCGCCTGGTGCTGGGCCGGCTGTTGATCGCCCACGGTCGGGTGGTGCCGGTGGATCGTCTCGTCGACGACCTGTGGGAGGTCGCACCGGACGGCGCGGTGGGCGCGATCCGGACCTTCGTCGCCGACCTGCGCCGCGCCCTGGAACCCGACCGACCACCCCGGCAGCCGCCCCGGATCCTGGTCACCGAACCACCCGGGTACGTGCTGAAGGCCGCCCCGGAGGCGGTGGACGCGGGACAGTTCGAGTCGGCCGTCGGGGAGGCGGGCCGGCTGTTGACAGCGGAACGCCCCGCGCCGGCCCTGGCCGCCCTGGACGCCGCGCTCGGGCTCTGGCGCGGGCCCGCTTACGCCGACTGCGCCACCGAGGCATGGGCGGTCGCCGAGATCAACCGGCTGGACGAGCTGCGGATGCTCGCCGTCGAACGCCGGGCCGAGGCGCTCCTCGCGCTGGGTCGACCCGACGAGGCCGCCGCGGACCTGCCGGCACACCTGGCCAGCCGTCCGCTGCGGGAGGACGCCTGGCGGCTGCTCGCGGTGGCCCGGTACCGTGCCGGCCGGCAGGGTGACGCGCTGGCCGCGCTGCGGGAGGCCCGCCACGTCCTGGTGACCGAGCTGGGTGTGGACCCGGGGCCCGAGCTGCGGCGGCTGGAAGCCGACATCCTGGCCCAGGCACCACACCTCAGCCCGCCCCCCGAACCGGCCGCCGCCCCCGCTCCGGGGGAGCCCGTGCGGCAGGCCGAGGAGGCGCAGCGACCGTTCGTCGGCCGCGACGCGGAGCTGGCCCGGCTGCGGCACGCCGCCGAGGCCGCCGCCCGACGCCGACAGCCGACGCTCGCCCTGCTCAGCGGCGACCCCGGTGCCGGCAAGACAGCGTTGGCCGAGACCCTGACCCGGCAACTCGCCGCCGAGGGGTGGGCCACCGCGTGGGGGCGCAGCCCGGAGTACGAGGGCGCGCCACCAGCCTGGCCGTGGACCCAGATCACCGACGCGCTCGCCGACCCGGTGGCCCCCGTCGCACTCGCCGACCCGGCCGACGGCTCCGCCGACCCCGCCACGGTCCGTTTTCGTCGACACCGTGCGGTGGCGTCACTGCTCTCGGCGGTCGCCGACCGGGGGCCGGTCCTGCTGGTCCTCGACGACCTGCACCGCGCCGACGGCGACACCCTGGACCTGCTGACCGCACTACTCACCGGCCCACAGCCGGCCAGCGGGCCGGTGCTGGTCCTCGGCACCTACCGGGCCACCGAGATCAGCCCGGAGCTGACCGCCACCCTCGGCCGCGCCGCCGGGCTGGAACCCGTCCGGGAGTACCTCGGCGGCCTGCCCGCGTCCGCGACAGGGGAACTGGCCGTCGCCGTCGCCGGCGCGGACCTGGACCCGGCCACCGCCCGGTCGATCCACCGGCGCAGCGGCGGCAACCCGTTCTTCGTCCGTGAGCTGGCGCAGCTCTACGCCAGTGCGGGGGAGGTGGGTCTCGCCGCCGTGCCGCCCGGCGTACGCGACGTGATCCGGCACCGGTTGGCGCAGCTTCCCGCCCCCACCCGTGCCGTGCTCCGGCAGGCTGCCGTGCTCGGCCGGGACCTCGACCCGGACGTGCTGGGCGCGCTGACAGGTGACCCGACGGCAGTGCTGGACGCCGTGGACCGTGCCCTGACGGCCGGGTTCCTCACCGAACGGGAGTCCGACGGGCGGCTGCGCTTCACCCACATCCTGGTCCGCGACACGCTCTACGCCGACCTGTCCGCGCCGCGCCGTGCGGTCTGGCACGCGGCAGTCGCCGAGGTGCTGCGACAGCGGGAACCCGTCGAGCCGGCGGCCCTCGCGTACCACCTGCTGCACGCCGGTGGGCCGGTCGCCGCCGCCGAGGCGTCGACGTACGCCCGGGTGGCGGCCGAGCGGGCCGAACGGGGCGGCACCCCGCACGAGGCGGCCCGGCTGTGGGGTCAGACGATCGACGCGTACGACAGCGCCGGCGGGGTCGAACCGCGCGGACGGGTGACAGCGCTGCTCGGTCTGGGGCGGGCGCTTGCCGTGACGGGCCGGCTGGTCGAGGCGCGGCGTCGGCGCGCCGAGGCGATCACCACCGCCGAGTCCACCGGCGACGCCCTGCTGATCCAGGAGGCGCTGGCCGGCTTCGACGTGCCGGCCATCTGGACGCGCAACGACGACGACCTGCTCTCCGGGCACATCGTCCGAGCCGCCGAGCACGCCCTGGCCGCGCTCGGCCCGACCCGCACCGCGCAGCGCAGCCGGCTGCTGAGCACCCTCGCGCTGGAGTTGCGCGGCACCAGCACCGATCGCGGCCGCCGTGCCGCCGGCGAGGCCGAGACGATCGCCCGCGACGTCGGCGATCCCGCGCTGCTGGCGTT
Organism: Micromonospora sp. NPDC005710; assembly: GCF_040630995.1. NCBI lineage: Bacteria > Bacillati > Actinomycetota > Actinomycetes > Micromonosporales > Micromonosporaceae > Micromonospora > Micromonospora sp. NPDC005710. The sequence goes on from NZ_JBEXYP010000004.1 coordinate 111,575, forward strand.
CGCGCTCAACGCCCGCTTCATGCACTCCTTCCACCGCGTCGGTCTGGCCGACGCGCGGGCCCGGGTCGGCGCCGACCTGGTCGACCTGGCCGCCCGGCACCACCTGGTGACCTCCGAGGTGCTCGGTCACCTCGTCCTGGTCCAGGCCAACTGCGCCCTGGCCGACCGGCCCGCCGCCGACGCGCACGCACGCGCCGCCGACCGACTCGCCGAACGGTACGAGCTGCCGCTGGTCGACGTCTTCACCCGCTGGTACGCCGCGCTGCGGCTGGCACTCGACGGCGAGTCGGACGCGGCGGCGCAGGCGTACCGCTCGGCTGCCGACCTCCTGAGCGCCGACGGGATGCCGGGGCTGACCCGAGGGCTGCTCCCGCTGGCACTGCTCGGTCTGCGGCTGGCCGACTCCATCGGCGCCGACCTGTCGGCCACCGGCCCCGGCGCTGCCCCCCAGGCGATCACCGGCCCCGGCGTGGACGACTGGGTGGCACTGGACTGGGGTCCGCACGAGCCGTGGGTCCGACCGTTGCTGCTGCTCGCCGCCGACGACCGGAAGGCCGCCGCGGCCGCCCTGCGGGCTCTTCCCGAGGGGCCGCATGATCTGCTGCGCGAGGTACGCCTCTGCCTCGTCGGTCGGGCGGCGTACGCCCTCGACGACCGGGCCACGATGACCCGAATACACGCCGAGCTGCTGCCGGCCGCCGGCGAGCTGGCCGCCGGCAGCGGAGTGGTCACCGTCGGCCCGGTGGCCGCGCACCTCGCCGATCTGGCCGCTGCGCTGGGCCGCGACGAGGAAGCCGCCGGGCACCGCCGCACCGCGCGGATGCTCACCGCGCGCGTCCGCGCCGACGACCCGACCTGAGCGCCGGTTACCATGCCCGATGCTCTTCATGGTGATCGAGCGGTTCCGCGACAACGACATGGTGCCGGTGTACCGGGCGGTCCGCGACCGCGGCCGTCAGCTTCCGGACGGGTTGGAGTACGTGGACAGTTGGGTCGAGCCCACCTTCGGCCGCTGCTTCCAGCTCATGCGATGCGACGACCTGCGACTGCTTCAGCAGTGGGTGCTCGGGTGGCGCGGCGCGGGCGTCACATTCGAGATCGTTCCGGTGGTGAGCAGCGCCGACACCCGCGAGATCGTGGCGCCCCATCTCGACGGCGAATGACGTACGAGCCGATTGGCGCTTTGCCCGGGCTCTCACCCGGCCAGTGACCGCGGGTGATCGGAATCCTGTATCTGGCTCGACAGGGCAGCTCGTTCCCAGCTTTGCGCGCTCTACGAAGTGAGTGAGACAGTCATCCGCTTCGTCATGATCCAACTTAAGGCTCGGGGCTTGGTTTACGGCCAGCCCGGCCGAGGGGTCTACGTCACGGCACGCGACTAGCGCAGCCACTGATCGTGTCTGTTGGCTCATCAAGGAGCATGGCGGAACCACTATCCATGCGGAGAAGCAGCCGGTAGCTCTTCTCTCGCAGCTCACGCCTCATGCCGGTGCCCGGTCTCGTGCCAGACGACACGCCCCTGCTCGGGCTACCTGGCGACTTGCCGGTTTCCGCCGGAACCCACCGGCCGGTGCGGTCAGATGGAACCACCGGCGTGTCCACCGTCGGCCATGGCCCGAGGGAGTACGCGTGGAGGCGCTCATCCTGATCGTGGCGCTCGGCGTCACGGTCCTCGTCGGCACCACTCTCGGCGGCCGGTACCGGGTCGCCCCGCCGGTCCTGCTCATCGCGTTGGGAGTGCTGCTCGGGCTCGCGCCGCCGCTGTCCGAGGTCACCCTGGAACCCGATCTTGTCCTGCTGATCTTCCTGCCGGCGATCCTGTACCGGGAGAGCCTCACCATCAGCCTGCGGGAGATCCGGGCCAACCTGCCGGTGATCGGGCTGCTCGCCGTGGTGCTCGTGGTGCTCACCATGGTCACCGTGTCGTTCGCCGCGCAGGCGTTCGGGGTGAACCCCGCCGCCGCCTGGGTGCTCGGCGCGGTGCTCGCGCCGACCGACGCCGCCGCGGTCACCGGCCTGGCCAAGCGGCTGCCCCGGAAGCTGCTCACCACACTGCACGCGGAGAGCCTGATCAACGACGGCACGGCGCTCGTGGTCTTCGCGGTGGCAGTGGGTCTGCTGACCGAGAGCGCCAAGCCGGGCGTGCTGGGCGTCAGCGAGGAGTTCGTCGGTGCCAGCGTCGGTGGTCTGGTCGCTGGCCTGCTGGTGGGGGCCGCTGTGGTGTTGATCCGCAAGCGGCTCGACGATCCGCTGCGCGAGGGAGCGCTCAGCGTGCTGACCCCGTTCGGCGCCTTCCTGCTCGCCGACTCGGTACACGCCAGCGGTGTGCTGGCGGTGGTGGTCGCCGGGCTGGTGCTCGCCTACGCCGGCCCACGGGTGATCCGCGCCCGGTCCCGGGTGCTGGCGTACGCGTTCTGGGATCTCTCCACGTTCCTGATCAACGGCGGGTTGTTCGTTCTGCTCGGCACGCAGATTCCCCGCTCGGTGCGGAGCATCACCAGCACCTCGCCCGAGCGGGCTCTGCTGATCGTGCTCGTGGTCACGGTGGTCGTCATCGGCACCCGGCTGCTCTTCATCTACCTCACCGCGCAGTCGGCGCGGCTGCGTCGCCGCCGGATGGCGGACGACGACGGTCGAGGTCCCTCCGGCTGGCGGGTGGGTACCGTCGCGGGTTGGTCCGGGTTCAGGGGCGCTGTCTCACTCGCCGCCGCCCTCGCCGTCCCGACGGTGATGGTCAACGGTCGACCCGTCGTCGAACGCGATCTGATCATCTTCGTCACCGCGCTGGTGATCGTGCTGATCATGCTGCTGCAGGGCACCACACTGCCTTTTGTCGTGCGCTGGGCCGGGCTCAGTGGCGACCCGGAGCGCGTCGACGAGGCCCGCAACGCCCGTCGGCGGGCCACCGAGGTGGGCCTGGCCGCTCTTCCGCAGGTCGCCACCGAGGTCGGCGCGCAGGCTGACTCGGTGCGGCGGCTGGAGGCCGAGTACCGGCGGCACCTGGAGGACCTCGACGAGAGCGGTGGGAACACCGCCGAGGAGCGCCGGCTGGAACGCCGACTGCGTCTCGGCGTCCTCGCCCACAAGAGGCGTGAGGTCACCCGGTTGCGTGACAACCGGGAGATCGACGACCTGGTGCTTCAGGAACTTCAGGCCGCGCTTGACAACGAGGAGATCCGGCTGCTGGGGCGCGGGCCCAACGAGTGACAGGCGGCAACCCGTCGGCTCGCGGCTCAGAGCACCTGATCGAGGAAACGGCGCAGCCGCGGATGCTCGGCCCGCTCGAAGATCGCCTCGGGTGGGCCGGCCTCCAGCACCACGCCCCGGTCCATGAAGGCGACGGTGTCGGCGACCTGCCGGGCGAAGCCCATCTCGTGGGTCACCACCACCATGGTCATCCCCGCGGCGGACAGGTCGGCCATCACCCCGAGGACGCCCTTGACCAACTCCGGGTCGAGCGCCGAGGTCGCCTCGTCGAAGAGCATCACCTCGGGCCGCAGCGCCAGCGCGCGGGCGATCGCCACCCGCTGCTGTTGACCGCCGGAGAGCTGCGCCGGCCGAGAGTCCGCCTTGCCGGCCAGCCCCACCAGTTCCAACTGCGCCCGGGCCACGGCCTCCGCCTCGTCCGCACCGAGCCGGTGCAGCCGCCGCAGCGCCAGCGTGACATTACGCAGCACGCTCATGTGCGGGAAGAGATTGAACTGCTGGAACACCATGCCGACCCGCTGCCGTAGTGCGTCCGGGTCGTCGCCCCGCACGCTGCGCCCGTCCAGCAGCACGTCGCCCCGGTCCGGCTCGATCAGCCGGTTGATGGTACGCAGCAGCGTTGACTTGCCCGACCCGGACGGGCCGATGACGCAGGCCGTCGCGCCGCGCGGCACCGAGAGGTCGACGCCGCGCAGCACCCGGTTCGGCCCGAAGGCGAGGTGCACGTCCCGTACGTCGAGGCTGACCGAGGTCGTCGTTCCGGTGGTGGTCATCGGCGGTCTCCCTGGGTGGGGGTGGGCAACAGCGGCTCGTCGCGCTCGTCGTCAGGTGCGGCGACCGGCCGACCGTTGCGCAGCCGCCTGTCGATCCAGTTGACGACGTGCGTCAGCGGGACCGTCAACGCCAGGTAGCAGAGCCCCGCCAGTAGCAACGCGGACTCGTTGCCGGTGGTGGCCGCATAGTCCTGCCCGATCCGGAACAGCTCCCGCTGGCTGGCCACCAGGCCGAGGAAGTACACCAGGCTGGAGTCCTTGATCAGCGCGATGAGCTGGTTCACCCAGGCCGGCAGCACCCGCCGGATGCCCTGCGGAACGATCACCAGCCGCATCGTGTCGGCCCAGGAGAATCCGAGTGCCCTGGCGCCCTCCACCTGGGCGGCCTCCACCGACTGGATACCCGACCGGAAGATCTCCCCGATGTACGCGGCGGCGATGAGCGACAACGCCAGGATGCCCAACGGGTACGGATCCGGCCCCCAGACCCGCATGCCCAGCGGAGCCAACCCCACGCCGATCAGCAGGATCGTCGCCGCGGCCGGAAGCCCCCGGAACACGTCGGTGTAGATCCGCGCCGGCCAGCGCAACCAGCGGCTGCGGGAGATCCCGGCGACGGCCAGCAGCAGGCCCAGCACCGAGCCGAGCAGGGCGGCGGAGACCGCCAGGATCAGCGTGTTGGGCAACCCGACGGTGAGCATCTCGGGCAGCGCCTCGCGCATCGCGTCGGCGTCGAAGAAGGTTTCCCACAGGGTGCTCAACGGATCCATCGGTTACTCCTCCCACCGCCCCGCTCGCTCGTCACCGGCTCAGGACGCGGCCGACGCGGACGGTGCCGCCGACGCGGACGCCGACGGTGCTGTCGCCCCCGCGCTGCCCGGCTTGAAGTCCGCCGGGATCGGCCGACCCGGGTAGTACTGCGCCTGCAACCGGCTCCACGTGCCATCGGCGATGACCTCGTCGAGGGCCCTGTTCAGCGCCTGGCGCAGCTTGTCGCTGCCCTTGGCCACGGCGTACGCGGTCGGTGCCGGGCTGAGCTGCTTGGCCGCCACGGTGATCTTGCCCTTGCTGTCGGCGGCCGACTTCTCGCCGATCTCCGCCGGGGCGATCCACGCGTCGGCGGTGCCCGCCTTGAGCTGGTTGATCGCGCCGTTGTAGTCGGGCACACGTACCGGGTTGAGCTGCTTGCCGGTGGCGTAGTCGTCCTGGACGGTGCCCTGCACCACCACCACCCGCTTGCCGGTGAGCTGGTCGAAGCCGGTGACCGGCGAGCCGGCCGGCACGTCCAGGCCGAAGTAGCCGAAGTCGTACCCGTTGCCGAAGTCGACTGTCTTCCTGCGGGCCTCGGTGATCGTGATCGAGGAGCTTCCGACGTCGAACTTGTGGTTGTTCACCTGGCTGAGCAGCGCCGAGAAGTCGGTGCCGACGAACTCGACAGTGAGGCCGAGCTTGCCGGCCACCGCGGTCAGCAGGTCGTTGTCGAAGCCGGTGAACTTGCCGTCCTCGAGGTACACGTTCGGTGGGGCGTCGGTGAGCGTGCCGGCGCGCAGCACGCCCGGCTGGGCCAGGCCGTACGGGTTCGTGGTGGCGTCGGACGAGCTGTCGTCGCCGCACGCGGTGAGGGCGGTGGCGGCGAGGATCGTGGCCGCGCCCAGGGCAGCGGCACGGGTCAGGGCAGGAAGAAGTCGCACTGGTGTCTCCGAAGGGTGGTGTCTCGGCGCGCACTGGTGTGCGCCACCGGCGGCGCGCCCGATGGGCGTACCGGTGGGAGGAAGTTCGGGAAGGGGGTGCTAGAGCGCGGTGCCGCGACGACAGGCGGCGCTGCACATTCGCATCATGTCCACGTGCCGTCGCCGGGTCAGTGCCGGCGACTGTCGACCGGTGCGGGAAGCCGCGACGTCGGTCGGTGGGGCGGTGCTGAGGATGCGCATGGTTCTCCCGGGTCTAGTGCTGACCTGGGTGCCAGGCCACGCTTGCACCGACGTCGAGCCGGTGCCTGGTCTTCACCCGGGGCACCCCACCGCGGAGGAGGGTTGCCGGCCAGCGAGCCGGGGCTTCGCGCTGGCACTCATGACCTGCGCCGAGGCTAGCAGCACCAACGGGTCGACCGTCCAGTCGTTATGACCACGCTCACCGTGCGCGACGCTCCGCCCGTTCGCAGGTCAGCCGGCGTGCACGTGCGGTCGACGGTGCGGGTCGGGCTCCTGGCGGCGCAGGATCTCCCGGGTGACCGAGGCGATGGCGCCCTGCCCGAACGCCAGGTAACGCAGGAAGTTGCGGGCCGGGCCGCCCTCGGACCACTCGAAGTAGATGTGGGGGCGTCGACGGCTGCGGTCCCGGATCTCCAGCAGCAGGGCGGCGAGTGCCGTGGGCACCGACGAGCTGGCCAGACTGAGTACCGGGAAGCGACTGTCGACCACGCTGCCGCAGACCAGCAGTTCGGTCTCGAAGTCCGACGGGTCGGTGACGGTGACCTCGACGAAGACGATGTCGCTGTCGTCGGGGAAGTCGTTGTCCGCCATGGTCTGGGCCAGCTTGGCGCGGTAATCCGCCTCGTCGCGCCGGTCGGGTTCGTGCGCGATCAGGCGGATCCGCCGCCCGGCTCGTTCGTCGATCATCCGGGACGCGGCCGGGTCCAACTCGACGTGGTCGACGCGTAGCTCGTAGGCCCGCATCAGCCGGGACAGCACCGACACCAGGATGATCCCGCCGATGAAACAGGCCGCGATCTTGACGCCGTCCGGGCGCTCGACCACGTTCGCCAGCGTCGTGTAGACGAAGATCACCGCGATGGCTCCGAAGGCGATGGTGCGGCCGCGTTGACGCTGCCGGCGCGCCGCGAGCGTCACCGCCGTCGCGGCCGAGGTGATCAACACCAACACCCCGGTGGCGTACGCGCCGCCCTGCGCGTCCACGCTGGCCTTGAAGACGACCGTGATCAGGAACGCCACGGCGGTGAAGACCAGCACCAGCGGCCGGACAGCTCGTGCCCAGGTCGGCGCCATGCCGTAGCGGGGCAGGTAGCGCGGCACGAGGTTGAGCAGACCAGCCATCGCCGACGCCCCGGCGAACCAGAGGATCCCGATCGTGGACAGGTCGTACACGGTGCCGAACACCTCGCCGAGGTGGGCGTGCGCCAGGTAGGCCAGCGCCCTCCCGTTCGCCGGCCCACCCGGCTTGAATGCCTCCGGAGGGATGAGCACTGTGGTCGTCACGCTGCTGGTGATCAGGAAGACGCTCATGATCGCCGCGGCGGTGGTGAGCAACCGGCGCGTGCCACGGATCCGGCCCAGCGGTCGTGCCTCCGAGTCCTGCGGGTCACCCCGTACGCTCGGCATGACCGCCACCCCGGTCTCGAAGCCGGACAGACCCAACGCCAGTTTGGGAAAGACCAGCAGCGACAGCCCGACCACCAGCCACGGATCACCGTGCCCGGTGGTCAGCATGGTGGTCCAGTCGCCCACCGCGCTCGGATGCGTCACCACCCGCCACAGCGCGTCGGCCACGACCACCGCGTTCAGCGTCAGGTAGACCGCGACCAGGACGACGGCGATCCCGATGGCCTCAGTGAATCCCTTCAGGAACACCGCGCCCAGCAGCGACACCAGCAGCAGCGTGACAAGCACCTCGTGCCCCTTGAGCCCGCTCGGCCAGAACGGGTTCTCGTCGATGTGCGCCGTCGCGTCGGCCGCCGAGAGGGTGATGGTGATGATGAAGTCGGTGGCCACGAAACCGAGCAGCACCAGCACCAGCAACTTGCCGGGCCAGTAGCTCAGCAGGCGTACCAGCATCGCGATCGAACCCTCACCGTGCGGGCTCTCCACCGCCACCCGCCGGTAGACCGGAAGCGCGCCCAGCAGGGTCACCAGCACCAGCACCAACGTCGCCACCGGTGAGAGCGCCCCGGCCGCCAGCGCCGCGATGCCCGGCTGGTAACCGAGTGTGGAGAAGTAGTCGACACCGGTCAGGCACATCACCTTCCACCACGGGTGGTGCCGGTGCTCCGGCGGGCGGGCGTGCGGCCCCGGGTGCTGCACGGCCTGGTCCGAGCCGGCGTCGAGCAGCCACCCCCGCAACCGGCCGCCGCGTCTGTCGACAGTCACCGGCGCGTCCCCCGTCATCCCACCCGCGGTCACCGTGAGTATCCGCCCGCCGGGCCGCCGGCGTCCGCCGGTGCGCCGAACCCGGCCGACGCCACGGCGGGTTTCGCGCCCGAGACAGGGGGGAAGCAGCGCCCCGGGCTGGACCGGACGGCACCGGGGGAGGGGACAGGGCATGGTCGGCGGCCGTCGCTTCCGCCCCGATGGTGGCTTCGGCCGTCAACTCGACGAGTACGAGACCAGAGTGGGCGAGCGGCCGTCCACGGAGTCGCCCCCCGCGCCGCGTGGCGGCCTGGTCGACAGTGCGGTCTACCTCCGGGGCCACCGGTTCGCCTCACCGTCCGGCCTCGCCGAGACGTACCGCTGCCTTCAGGAGCAGGACGGCGCGATGGCCTGGATCGGGCTGTACCGGCCCGACATCGAGCAGATCACCTCGCTGGCCCGCGAGTTTCGGCTGCACGACCTGGCGGTCGAGGACGCCATCAACGCCCACCAGCGGCCCAAGCTGGAGCGGTACGGGCACACCGTGTTCGTGGTGCTGCGCGCCGCCCGCTACGACGACCTGCGGGAAGAGGTCGAGTTCTCCGAGCTGCACCTGTTCATCGGGCCGGGCTTCGTGGTCACCGTCCGACACGGTGAGGCTCCCGACCTGGCGGCGGTGCGGCGGCGGCTGGAAACCGAGGTGCAGATGCTCGCCCGGGGGCCGGAGGCGATCCTGTACGCGATCCTCGACCAGGTGGTCGACGGGTACGCGCCGGTGGTGGCCGGGCTGGAGAACGACATCGACGAGATCGAGACCCAGGTGTTCGGTGGTGACCCGAACGCCAGCCGCCGCATCTACGGCCTCAGCCGCGAGGTCATCCAGTTCCAGCGGGCCGCCCGGCCGCTGCTCAGTGTGCTCGACTCGCTGGCCGGCGGCGCCGGCAGCGCCAGCGCGGACGAGGAGCTGCGCCGCTACCTGCGTGACGTGACCGACCACCTGACCCAGGTGGTGGAGCGGGTGGACGGTTTCCGGCACCTGTTGCAGAACATCCTCACCGTCAACGCCACGCTCGTCTCGCAGCAGCAGAACGAGGAGATGCGCAGCCTCACGGCGGCCAGCTACAGCCAGAACGAGGAGCTGAAGAAGGTCTCATCCTGGGCGGCGATCCTGTTCGCCCCCACGCTCATCGGCACCGTTTACGGCATGAACTTCGTCCACATGCCGGAGCTGAACTGGCGCTTCGGCTACCTGTTCGCGCTGCTGTTGATGCTGCTGGTCTGCAGCACCCTCTATGTGATCTTCAAGCGGCGCGGCTGGCTCTGAGCCGCACTGCTCGAACTCACTCGATGCCGCGCAGGATGTGCCGTTCGTCCTCGACGTCGTCGTCGCCGGCGCTGATCCGGCCGAGCAGTACGGCGGCCGCCCAGATCGTCAGCGGCGTCGCCGCCCCGGTCATCCCGCCGCCGGTCCGGTCGTCCCGGGTCTGGCTCCGCTCGGTACGCGGTGGCCTGCGCTGAGCCTGCATGGGCCCTGCCTCTCCTCGTCGAAGCCGCCGTGGGCGGAGCGGGGTGACCCCGCGCCGCGCCACACCGGCCGGGTGAACCGCCTATAAGCAGCCCACCACCGGTACGACGGCCACTCGAACCATCCCACGCCCGGCCACATCCGCACCGCTTGTTTTCGGGTTTCCGACTGCGGCCCGCCAAACCGGACATTACGCGTCTACGGTCGAGGCACGGTCAAGGCAGCGGGTGGGCGATGCCGCGCGCGTGGTCGGTGAGCGCCGCGCCGACCACTGTCGCGGCCAGCGGCAACACCTCCAGGCAGCGGCGCACCGCGGCGGCCATCAGCGAGTTCGGCACCCGCATGGAGAGCGTGCAGTGCGGCACCCACCGCCCCGGCTGGTAGTGCTCCGCGAGGGGGATTCCGGCAGCGGCCAGCCGGTCGTGCACCAGCCGGTGGTGCGCCAGCAACTCCGGGGTGGGTACCGGGCCGAGCCAGAGCACCCGGTCGACGAACTGGCCGGCGTGCTGGAAGTCGAGCCGCAGTGGGGCGGCCACCACCGTCCCCTGTAGCGCCTCGACGACCTGCTCCCTGTCGAAACGGGGCGCCACCATGAGCGAGACGTGCGGACGGTGGCGCTGCTCCAGCAGAGAGCGCATGCTCTGCACTCCCTCGGCCTCCAGCGCGTCCCAGAGCACCCGGATCCGGCGGGTGGCGTCCGGGTCCAGGTACAACTCCACTGCGGCGACCATGTGATCACCGTAGTTCCGAGGTTTGCCCGCCCGGATCCGGCGGTACCTGGTCGGAAAGCGACACAGGGAGGGCGTAGCCGTGAATGTGAGTGACCTGCTGACCGAGGCGTACGGCCGGCTGCCCGACCTCGTCCGCGCTGCCGTCGACGGCCTCAGCCCCGAGCAGCTGCGCCACCAGCCCGGCCCGGGTGCCAACCCGGTGGGTTGGCTGGTCTGGCACCTCACCCGGGTGCAGGACCACCACGTCGCCGACCTGCTCGACGCCGACCAGGTTTGGGTGAGCGGTGAGTGGGCGGGCCGGTTCGGGCTCAGCGCCGACCCCGACGACATCGGTTACGGGCACTCGGCCGCCCAGGTCACGGCGGTGCGGCCGGAGAGCGCGCAGGCGCTGATCGACTACTACGAGGCGGTGGCGGCGCGTACCGGAAGCTTCCTGGCCGGTCTGGGCCCGGCGGACCTGGACCGCGTGGTCGACGAGGCGTGGGACCCGCCGGTCACCCTCGGCGTCCGGTTGGTGAGCGTCGCCGACGACGACCTGCAACACGTGGGCCAGGCCGCCTACGTGCGCGGCCTGATCGAGGCCGGCTGACCGCTCTCACCCGGTTCGGGTGAACCGGGCTCACCCCGACGCGGGTGATCCTGCGGGAAACCCTGGGGAGGGGGCCCGATGGGCGCGACGGTGGAGCAGTACCTGGGACAGCTGGACACCTCTCGGCGGCCCGACCTGCCGGAGACCACAACGGGGACGCTGCGGCTCGACGTCCGCGACGACGGCAGCACCGATCACTGGTACCTGACCGTCGCCGACCAACAGGTCCGGGTGACCCGTTCGGCCGACGACGCCGAACTGGTGGTGCGGGCCGACCGGGAGGTCTTCGACCGGATGGCCCGCGGCGAGCTGCACCCTGGCGCCGGCCTGCTGCGCAACGAGCTGACAGTGCAGGGCAACATGCGGCTGCTGATGCTGCTGCGGCGGATCTTCGCCGGGCCGGACGGCGCCCGTCATCCCCGCGAGCTGGGCCGGGCCGCGCTGGTCGGCCAGGGTGCGACGACCGCTCGGGACGAGCGGCGGTGAAGCAGGAACTGGTGCACGTCATCGCCGGGAACCTGTTCGCCATCGGCGACGCCCAGGGCGACATCGAGGCCGACCCGCGGGCCCCGGTCGGGCTGTTCGCGTACGACACCCGGTTCCTGTCCCACTGGGTGCTCCGGATCGACGGTGAACGGGTCAACGCGTTGTCCCGCGACGACCTCACCTACTTCGAGACCCGGTTCTTCCTGGTCCCCGGCGCGGCGAGCCACTACGTCGACGCCGACGTGTCGATCATCAGGCACCGCTCGGTGCACGACTGTTTCCACGAGAACATCACAGTGCTCAACCACTCGTCGCAGCCCGCCGAATACACGGTCCGGGTGGAGATGGCGAGCGACTTCACCGACGTCGTCGAGGTCGGGCAGCTGCGGCGACGGGCCGTCGACGTCACCGCCGACTCGACGAACCAGCAACTCGTCCTGCGCTACCAGCGGGACCGGTTCGTGCGCGAGACCACAGTGCGCAGCACCTTCCCCGCCGAGGTGGACGAGCAGGGAATGACGTTCCGGGTCCGGATCGCACCCGACGGGGTGTGGGAGACCGACCTGCACGTCAGCGTGACGATGGGCGGCGAGGACGGCCGGGACCTCCGCGCCGATCTGCGGCCGCACCAGCAGACCGTGCGGACGGGGATGCGCGAGGACCTGGTGCGGTGGCTGGACCGGGCGCCGCGACTGGTGGCCGAACGCAGGGGCCTGGAGGAGCTGTACCAGAGCACCCTCACGGACCTGGCGGCGCTGCGCTACCGGCCGCTGTCGTACCGCGAGCGGGTGCCGATCGGCGGTCTGCCCTGGGCGATGGGGTTGTGCGGACGGGACGCCCTCATCACCTGCCTGCAGACGATGGCGTTCACCCCCGAACTGGCCCCCGCGACGCTGCGGATGCTGGCACTGATGCAGGGCGGCCAGCTCGACGACGCGTTGGACGAGGAGCCCGGCAAGATCCTGGCCCAGCTCCGCTACGGCGAGACCGGGGCGTTCAGCGACCGGGCGAGCGCGCTGTACTACGGCGCGGCGGACACCACCCCGCTGTTCGTCGTGCTGCTCGACGAGTACGAGCGCTGGTCCGGTGACGCCGACCTGATCCGCGAACTGCGTCACCCGGCCCGGATGGCGCTGGACTGGATCGACGAGTACGGCGACCTGACCGGGGACGGTTACCTGGGCTACCAGCGCCGCAACGAACGCGACGGCGCCATCAACCAGTGCTGGAAGGACTCCCCGGACGCGATCGTCGACGCCCGGGGCCGGCAGCCCGCCTTCCCCCGCGCCACCTGCGAGTTGCAGGGCTACGCGTACGACGCGAAACGACGTGGCGCCCGGCTGGCCCGGGAGTTCTGGGGTGACCCCGCGTACGCGGACCGGCTGGAACGGGAGGCGGAAGCGCTGAAGGATCGCTTCAACAGGGACTTCTGGCTGCCCCACCGGGAGTACTACGCGTTGGCGCTGGATCCGTACGGCGAACCTGTCGACGCGCTGGCCTCCAACATGGGGCATCTGCTCTGGAGCGGGATCGTCGCGGACGACCGCGCGGAAGCGGTGGCCGAGCACCTGGTCGGGCCGCGACTGTTCAGCGGGTGGGGGGTGCGGACGTTCGCCGAGGGGCAGCGCACCTACAACCCGGTCGGCACACACCTGGGCGCTGTGTGGCCCTCGGACAACGCGTTGATCGCCGCCGGGTTGCGTCGCTACCGCCTGGACGAACAGGCGGCCCGGATCGCGGGCGGCATCTTCGACATGGCGCAGACGATCGGCAGCTCGGCGCCGGGAGTGATCGCCGGCTACGACCGCGCCCTGACGACCTACCCCGTGCAACTGACGACGAGCTGCCGCCCGCAGGCCTGGTCGTCGGGAGGGATGCTGATGCTGCTCGGCACCATGCTGGGCCTGCGACCCACCGGTGACAACCTGCTGGTGAACCCGGCGGTGCCGGAGGGATTCGGTCGGTTGGAACTGCTCGACATCCCGGGCCGCTGGGGTCACTCCGACGCCTACGCGAGAGACCGGACCACCGAACGCCGGCACCGCCTGCGCTGAGCCACCGGCGGTGTGCCGAGGTCAGCCCATGGTCCTGGCACCGTCGATCGACTCCCGCAGGATGTCGGCGTGCCCGGCGTGCTGGGCCGTCTCGGCGATCAGGTGCAGCAGCACCCGGCGGACCGTCCACCTCGCACCGGGCTCGAACCAGGGCGCCTCCGGCAGCGGGTGCGCCGCGTCCAGGTCGAGGGTGGCGACCAGCTCGTCCGTGCGGCCGGCCACCGCCTGGAAGTGTGCGACGAGCGCGCTGAGGGTCTCGCCCGGCGCCATCTGGAACTGACCGACCCAGTCGACCTCCTCGCGGCCCATCGCCTCGGCACCGCCGACGGCGAAGAGCATCCAGCGGTGCTCGACGCCGGCCACGTGCTTGATGATGCCGCCGAGGCAGAGGCCGCTGACGGTGGGACGGCTGGCCGCCTGCTCGTCGGTGAGCCCGTCGACGGTCTGCAGAAGAAAACCGCGGTGCCTGCGGAGCGACTGTAGGAAGTCGGTGCGCTCACCGGTCAGCTGTTCGGTGCTTGTCATGCCGCCACCCCTCGTTGATGTCCACCCGAGGTCACCGTAGGGCGAGGCACCGACACTTCCCGGACACCACACCGGGTTGGCGGGAGACCCGCCAGCGGTTGCCGATCCGCGCCGGTGGCGGTCCACTGAACAACATGGGTGTGATTAAGGTGGGCACGTCGTCCTGGGCGGACCAGTCAGTGCTGCGCTCCGGGTGGTACCCCCGCTCGGCCACCACGCCAGCTCGTCGGTTGGGCTTCTACGCCAGCCAGTTCCCGATGGTCGAGGTGGACACGTCCTACTACGCCATCCCGGTGCCGGAGACGACCCAGGGCTGGGTGGACGCCACACCGGACGACTTCACCTTCGACGTCAAGGCGTTCAGCCTCTTCACCGGTCACCCGACGCCTGTCGCCGTACTGCCCCGGGATCTCCGCCCGGCCGCCGGCCCGAGCCGGATCCGCCGCCGTGACCTGCCCGAGCGGGCGTACGACGAGCTGTGGGCCCGGTTCCGCGCGGCCCTCGACCCGATCGCGGCGGCCGGCAAGCTCGGTGTGGTGATGTTGCAGTTTCCGCCCTGGCTGGTGCGCAGCCCCGCGGCCGAACGCCGGATCGTCGAGCTGGCACAGCGCTGCCGGCCGTGGCGGGTCGGTGTGGAGCTACGGCACGGGTCCTGGTTCGACGACGACGCCGCGACCGACACTCTGGACCTGCTCCGCTCGCACGACCTCTCCCTGGTCTGCGTCGACATGCCGCAGGGGCACCCGTCGTCGGTGCCGCCGATCCTGACCGGGACGGCGGAGCCGGCAATCGTCAGGTTCCACGGGCACAGCGACGCCTGGGGTACGGGCGACAAGCAGGAGAAGTTCCGGTACGCGTACGCCGAGGACGAACTCCGGCACTGGGCCGGCCGGCTCGCCGAGTTCGCCGACCTCCCTGACGACCTGCACGTGCTGTTCAACAACTGCTGCGCCGGTCAGGCCCAGCGCGACGCCACCCGGCTGGCGCAACTGCTCGCCGAGACGATGCTCAGCGAGCACGCCGTCCCGATGACCGGCTGAGCGTCGGACGGGACAGCCGTCGGGCGTCGGCCTAGGACCGTCGTCCCCGGCTGCGCAGGGCGTCCTGGGTCGAGTCGCCGATGTCGGCGTCGTCCGGGAAGGTGCGCCCGCTGGGGGCGGGATCGGGTGGGGCGCCCGGTCCGGCCATCGTCGTGCGGGTCGGCTCGACCGAGCCGAAGCCGTGCCGTCCCGCCGGGTCGGACCGGCCCGCCGGGGCGCCAGCGCGCCGCTCTCCGCGCCGTCCCTCGGGAACCGCTGTCTCCTCGCTGCCCTCGTCCATGGGGGAGTCGTTGCCAGCGCCCCAGGGCGCGTCGGCGTCGAAGCCGTCGCCGGTGCCCCACGGCGTGGTCGCCTCCGGCTCCAGCCGGTCGTTGTTCCCGTCGCGTCCCTTGTGCGCCGTCATGGCCACCCCGCTCGTCGGTCCGCCGACAGCGGCGGACGATGGGCCCCTTCTCGGGCCGGGACTGCCCGCCCGAGCGCGGCGTCCGACATGTCGCCGGTACGCCGCCGCGCACACGGGAACCGTCGTGGCTCCGGTGCGCGCGCAGGGCCGGCCAGCGCCCCGCCGTCGAGGTGGCGGCGGGACGCCGGTCGGCCCGACGTTCAGCGTCCGGCCATTGCCATCGGCCGCTTGCCGTTGCTCATTCCCGCCATCTTGATCATGCCCTTCGAGGCGCCCTTCATCCCACCGGCGCGACCGAGCATCCCGCGGAACACCTGGCCGGGCTTCTGCTGCTCACCCATGTACGCGGTGACCACGACCAGGGTCCCGGTGAGCGCCGGAATGGCCCACTGCAACAGCTTCATCTGCCGCTGCGACGAGGCCACACTGGCCGGGGTCTGGTGGTTCGGCTCGGTGGCGCCGCTCACTGACGGACCGCCGGCCTTCTCCAGCCGCATACCTACCAAGCGGCTGTAACCGGTGACCGCCAGCGCGCCGATCGTCAACGCCGTCTTGATGGCGCTGGCCCGGCCGACGCCGGACTGGGCCGCCACCCGTGGGCTCTCGGTGACCAACTCGCCGACCGCGCCGGCCAGGTGGGCGCCGATCGCGGCCGCGTTGACCGGTGTCCACTTGGACCATCCGGCCGAGGCGACCGGGAGTCGCTGGGTCGAGTCGCTGATTTTCGCCGCTGCGCCGTTGACGCCGAAGGCACCCATGAGGGAGCCGCCAAACCAGGCCGCCAGGCCCAGATCGTGCATCGAGCGCAGTGCGGTGTGCCGTTCGGACATGTGATCCCCTTCCGCCGTGTCGGGCGGTGCGGCTTACCCGCCGCTCGGGCAGCTAACCCCGCCCCGGTCGGGCCGATCCGCACCGCCTTGGGCAGCTACCGGGCATCGGTGCCCACTGCGGGCCGGCTTCGCCCGGGCAGGAGTCGTTCGCCCGGTGGCGGGTAGATCCCGAGCGACGCCGACGAGAGGGGAACGCGATGTCGCAGCCGGACGAGAGCCGGGAGAAGACCCCCAAAACAGACGCAGTGCTCATGCACCCCGACAACGACCCACACCGGAAGACCTCCGAGGTCGCGCCCCGCAAGGAGCACGCCGAGATCCAGGTGGAGCGGGACGGCGAGCTGGTGCCGCTGGATCAGGACGAGTGAGCCGACGCTCGTCCGCCGAACAGCCGGTACGGCTCAGCGGGGCGGCAGGTCGCCGACGAAACCGGCGATCCGCCGCGCCAGCGGGCCGCTCGCGCGGACCCAGGTGAAGTGGTCCAACGTCGTGCCGGCCTGCGCCACCGT
This sequence comes from Micromonospora sp. NPDC005710, assembly GCF_040630995.1. Lineage (NCBI taxonomy): Bacteria > Bacillati > Actinomycetota > Actinomycetes > Micromonosporales > Micromonosporaceae > Micromonospora > Micromonospora sp. NPDC005710. Next base: position 128,329 of record NZ_JBEXYP010000004.1, read on the forward strand.
GTACCGCTCCCGGGTCAGCGGCGCGCCGGTGAGCTTCGCGCAAAGGTGGTCAAGGGTCTCGTGCGGGGTGAACTGGTCGTCGTCCACACTGACGGCCAGCACCGGGGTCCGCACCGCGCGGACCGCGGCCTCGGTGTCCGTACCGTCGAGCCGGGGGAACCGGCCGGTCCGCGCCGTGGACGCCCAGTCGCGGATCACACCGCGCGCCTGCCGGCCACCGAAGCCCCAGCCCGGCCAGACCCCGAGCAGCGCCGCCGTGGCGGCGATCCCCTGGGTGTAGGGCAGCACGCCGAGGCCTCGCCGACCCGGGTAGGTCCGCCAGTACGGGATGCCGACCGCGATCAGCGCCAACCCGTCCACCTCGTCGCTGCCGTGCAGGGCGAGGTGCAGCAGCGCGGCCTGCCCGCCGAGCGAGTGCCCGAGGAGCAGTCGGGTGCGCCCGTCCAGTCGGGGCTTGAGGGCGGCCAGGACCGCCCCGACGTCACCGGCCAGATCGGCGTAGCCGTACCTGTCGGCCCGGCTCGGTGCGGGCGTGCTCGCTCCGGTGCCGCGCAGGTCGGCCACGACCACGGCGAGCCCGGCCGCACGCAGCGCGGCGGCGAATGGTCGGTAGTAGCGGGCCCGGACCCCCATCGCGGGCCAGATCACCACCACCGGCGCTCCCGGTGCCCCGGCCGGCTCCGGATAGACCTGCACACCCAGCCGGCCACCGTCGACCTCGACGAACTCCTGTGCGTACTCCGGGTCCCCGTTCATCGGCCCAGCCTACGGCCTGACGTTACCGGCGGGTAGCCGTCGACTCGGGCGCTCGCCGGACGCGACGGAGGGCCCCGCCGACCGGCGGAGCCCTCCGATGGACGCGGTGGTCAGGAGACCGAGATCGCCCCGTTGCTGGCCCGGACACAGGCCACCGCACGGGCGCTGGTGGAGGCCGCGCCGCTCAGGCACTGGCCGAGCACCTGGTGCCCGGTGGCGTTCGGGTGCCACGACTCCTGGCAGGTCTGGAAGTAGCTGACGCAGGTGTTGGCGATCCGCTGGATCGCGATCTTGTCCTTGCCGGCGAGGCTCGTGACGAAGGTGCCGGTCGCGCCGTCCTGCAACCGGATCGGCGTGGCCAACGCACCGCTCGGGCTGCTCGTCTGCTCACAGAGCCGGGCGCCGTTGAAGGCCTGCTGCACGTTCAGGTACACCAGGTCGTCACCGGGGAACTCGGCGGCCAGGGTGTCCCGGGTGGACTTCACGATGCTGCCCAGGCTCTGCGAGAACCGGTGACCCGGCGCCAGGCTGGCGAGGTGGATCGGGCAGCCAGCCGCGTACCGCTCGGCACCGAGGTCACGGAACTTGTCCCGGGTGTCGTCGCGGCTGTCCTCCTCGTAGAACTGCGGGTTCAGATCCAACGGCAGGGGGTTCGTGTAGTCCTGGAACACCACCCGGTGCTGCCCGTCCGCGTCGATCTGGTCCAGCGTGGTCAGCACCTGGCGTACCGCTGCGGTGGTCTCCGCGGTCGCGGCGCTCACCTGCGCGGCGGTGGCCAGGTCGGCGTCGCTGCACGGCTTCTGCTCGACCGGCCCGTTCAGGTACGCCCAGAACTCCCACCAGCCGGTCCACGCGTCGGCGATGAAGCGGTTGGCGCACTTCTCCGCGACGCTGCCGAAGGTGAACGAGCTGTTGTTGGATCCCAGGCCGATCAGCACGAGGTCGATGTCCTGGGTCTGCGCGACGGCGCGCAGCTGGTCGAGCTGCGCGGCCACGGTACGACCGTTGGTCCGCGCCTGCGAGGCGTTGGCGATGTCGTGTGGCTGGCCGCCGGAGCAGGCCAGGTTGAACCGGTTCTGGATGCCCGGCAGGTTGGCCTGGTTGAGCGAGGCGTTCGCCGAACGGTGGCAGAAGAACGCGTTGTTGTTCGCCGCCGACCAACCGGGGAAGCCCTGGCTGACTCCGTTGACGTCGACCACCGGGGTGTACGCCCCGGCGCCCTCGCCACTGATGAAGCTGTCCCCGAGTGCCACCGCTGCGGTGGGCAACGCGGCGGACGCGGGTGCGGCCAGCGCGACGGCTGTCGACAACGCGGCCATGGCGATCGTCAGTCCCGCGGCGAGCGCGGTACGCCGGAACCTGGGCATGGGGCTCCCAACCATCGAAAGATGAAAGATTCTCTGAGAGCGCGATCAGATCACCCCTGCGCGACAGGCGTCAATGGCCCGTAACAGATTCGTTCGACGAAAGACACACGCCCGTAGGCATCAGGGCCTACCCCCGTCGAGAGTGGACCCGCGCCCCGGGTTGCCTCACCCCACCGACCCGCGAACGGCAGTCAGCGACCGGCCGGACGCTCGCGCCGTTTCAGCACCGCCGCGCCCACGGCATTCAGACCGACACCCCAGATCAGGAGTACGCACAGCCACTGCACCCACCGCAGCGCGCTCATCTCCCCCGAGAGCAGGTTGCGGACGCTGCCGAACGGGGTCAGCCACGGCTGCGCCGACTCCACGCCACCCAGCAGCGCGAACAGCCCCAGCGGCAGGATGATCGTGGCCAGGAACGCCACCACCACCGAGCGCAGCAACAGGCCCAACCCGGTGCCCACCAGCCCGGCGACGATCTGCACCAGCACACTGCCCACCGCGACCGTCCCGGCGAAGCGCCACGGCTCGTCGGCGACCTCGGCCGGGGTGAGCGCCAGCGTCGCGGCGCAGATCAGCACACCGACCACGCCGATGACGACCGCAGGCAGCCCCACCGCGAGCACGGTGAGCAGGACCGGGAGTCGGACGGACGCCCGGCGCAACTCGCGGACCAGCAGGATGCCGAAGAGCGGGGTCGCGACCGACATCAGGCTCTGCACCGTGCCCGAGAGCTCGGCGAAGGTCCGATCGGCGGGAACCGCCGCCGCAACCAGCGCCACGGCGGCCAGGAGCCCCGCCACCAGGGTGCCCGCCAGCAGCCACCGCCGGGCCCGGGTGCCGAGGGAGCGCCGCAGCGCGTCACGAATCGTCCCGCCCACCTCGATCGCCTCCTGAATCCCTCGACCCGGGCCGGCGTGCCCCGCGCTCAACCGGCCGCGATCACGCGTCAGCGTACCGGTGGCGGTGTCTCTGCGTGGTCCCATGATCACCGCCGGCTGTTCGTTGGCTCACGTCCGGAGGGCGACGCGCGGCGGGTCGGACAGGTCCTCCGGTGGTTGTCATAGCCTCGGGCTAGGCTCGCTGCGGCGCGCCACGCCGGCTGATGTCGCCGGTGACCGGCAGCACACCGCCGAGACCGGGGAGTACGACCAGTTGACCGCAGAGCCTGACACCCTGTACGGGGCCGATGACCTCACCCACCTTGAGGGGCTGGACGCTGTCCGCAAGCGGCCCGGCATGTACATCGGTTCCACCGACAGCCGTGGCGTGGGTCACCTCGTCAACGAGATCCTCGACAACTCCACCGACGAGGGTGTCGCCGGTCACGCCAGCCACGTCGAGGTGATCCTGCACGCCGACGGGTCGGTGCAGGTCGACGACGACGGCCGGGGCATCCCCACCGACGTGCACGCCAAGTCCGGCATCTCCGGCGTCGAGCTGGTGCTGACCCGACTGCACGCCGGCGGCAAGTTCGGCGGCTCCGGCTACAAGACCTCCGGCGGCCTGCACGGCGTCGGCGCGTCGGCCGTCAACGCGCTGTCGCGCCGCTTCGACGTGACAGTCCGCCGGGCCGGCAAGATCCACGCGATGTCGTTCCGGCACGGCGTCCCGGGCATCTTCGACGGCGACGGGCCAGAGGCCCCGTTCACCGCCGGCCCCGGGCTCCAGGTGACCGGCGCCATGAAGCGCGGCCAGCGCACCGGCACCTCGATCCGCTGGTGGCACGACGCCCGCTACTTCGAGACTGGCGCGGCGCTCGACGTCGACGCCGTCCGGATGAAGCTGCGCAACACCGCGTTCCTGGTCCCCGGCGTGACGTACCTGCTGCGCGACCTGACCGGCGAGGAGCCCGCCGAGGAGCGGTTCCACTACCCCGACGGGCTCAGCGACATGGTCGAGTTCCTCGCCCCGGGCGGCGACCGGCCGGTCTCCGGCACCCTGCTCGTCAACGGCGAGGGCACCTACCGGGAGAACGCCGCCGACGCCAACGGCGTCATGCAGTCGAACGTGCAGCGCCGCGCCGAGGTCGAGGTGGCGTTCCGGTGGGGCACCGGTTACGAGCGCACCGTCGAGTGCTTCACCAACACCATCCGCAACGCGCACGGCGGCACCCACCGCAAGGGCTTCGAGCGGGCCCTGGTCCGCGCGCTCGCCGACGCGATCCGCAACACCCGCGGTCTGCTCAAGGCCAAGGAGGAGCCGCCCACCCTGGACGACGTCCTGGAGGGGATGACAGCGGTGGTGCACGTGCGCATCCCGGAGCCGCAGTTCACCTCGCAGACCAAGGACGAGCTCTCCACCACCGGCATCACGAAGGTCCTCCAGTCCCTGGTGGACGCGCACATCAAGGCCTGGTTGGAGGACCGGCGCACCAAGGCCGAGGCGCGCACCGTCCTGCAGAAGATCGTCGACGCCGCCCGGGTGCGACTCACCCAAAAGCAGCAGAAGGACGCCGCCCGGCGCAAGACCGCCCTGGAGGGCGCGTCCATGCCGCCGAAGCTGGTCGACTGCCGTGCGACAGGCATCGACCGCAGCGAGCTGTTCATCGTCGAGGGCGACAGCGCGTTGGGGACGAGCCGCATGGCCCGCTCGTCGGAATACCAGGCGCTGCTGCCGATCCGCGGCAAGATCCTCAACGTGCAGAAGGCCAACCTCCAGCAGGTTCTGGACAATGCCGAGTGCGCCGCCATCGTGCAGGTCCTCGGCGCCGGCTCGGGGCGCACCTTCGACCTCTCCGCGCTCCGCTACGGCCGCGTGCTGATCATGGCGGACGCCGACGTGGACGGCGCCCACATCCGTACGCTGCTGATCACCCTGTTCGCCAGGTACATGCGGCCGCTGATCGAGGCCGGTCGGCTCTACGCCGCGATGCCACCCCTTCACAAGATCACCACCAGGGGGCGCAACCCGCAGACCGTCTACACCTACACCCAGGCCGAGATGCAGACGACGGTCCGCAAGCTGGAAAAGGCCGGCAAGCAGATCGTCACGCCCATCCCACGGTTCAAGGGTCTCGGTGAGATGGACGCCGACGAGTTGTGGGACACCACGATGAACCCGGCCACCCGTGCCGTTCGCCGGATCACCCTCGACGACGTCGACGCCGCCGAACGCATCCTCGAACTGCTGATGGGCGAGAAGGTCGAGCCGCGCCGCAACTGGCTCATCGACTCCGCCGACCGCGTCGACCGGGATGCGATCGACGCATGAGCGCCCGTTCCGTTCCGATGGAGAGCTGAGTCATGGCACGCCGTAAGGAAAACAAGGTCGATCTCTCCTCGTTCGACCAGGCCGGCGCGCGGGTGTTCGACAACCCGCTGGTCACCGAGGTCTCCGACTCCTACCTGGAGTACGCGTTCTCGGTCATCCACTCCCGCGCCCTGCCGGACGCCCGGGACGGCCTCAAGCCCGTGCACCGGCGCATCCTCTGGTCGATGTACGAGCAGGGCTACCGCCCGGACCGCGGGCACGTGAAGTCTGCCCGAATTGTCGGGGACTGCTTCGTCGCCGGCACACTGGTCTCCACGCCCGACGGTCTACGGGCCATTGAGGAGATCGAGGTTGGGGACCTCGTGCTGGACGGCGACGGAAACCCCGTGCCAGTAACCGCTGTGTATGCGAACCCGACCTCCGACCTCGTGCGCCTGACGTGGAGCAATGGGCACACGATGCTCGTCACCCCGGGTCAGCGCTTCCGCGTCGTCGCCGATGACCTTTCGATCGAATGGACGGACGCTCGGGATCTCTCGGGGCGGCTGACATTGGCCTACGGCAGTCGCCGCAAAGCACTGCCGACGCCCGCAGGTGACGTCTATGACTACGTGCGCGGCCTGCTGGTTGCCGAAGGTTTTCCTGTCCATCGTTCTCGCGAGGCGGACGGTCGGGTCCGAATCCACATGTGTGACGTCGAGCCGCTGGATGTCGCTCACGGCTGGGCTATCGCCAGCGGGTTGAATGTCTCGCGAGGTAAGCGCGAGGCGCGCAACCCTCTCCATCGCGATCAGCACATTCTGACCTTCAGCCGGCACGAGGGGCTGCTGGAGGCCACCCAGCCGCTCAGCCGGGGCAAGTGCGTACCACGCGACATCGTCGAGAACCGGTCGGCATGGGCGCCGTTCCTCGCCGGTTTCTTCGACGGGGACGGCTACGTTCGTAAGCGCTTCAGGGAGATCGTCTTCGTCAGCACGAGTGAGGCGCTGATACGGCAGATCTACGCCATGCTCGCCGACCTTGGGCTGCACGGACATCACTGGACCAGCGGTCGCGCCTCCGCAGGAAGCCCACTTTTTGGTCTCTCGGTCTCAGGGCGGGACGCCGCAGAGCTTGCCCGGATGCTGCTGCCCTGGGTGCGGATTGGGTACAAGCACGACGGCTTGCAGCGGGTCACCGATATCGGCTACGAGTACAGCGGCAAGCAAGGCAACGACCGGTTGCCGTACGGGCCGGTCATTGCGGAGTTCACGGCCGCGCACCAAGGCGGCGGATGGTTTCGCGACCGAGACGGCCAGGCCTTCCGCGACTCGCTATCGGCGAGCGGTGGCCCGAAGGTTCGGTATGGCAAGGACCGCAATGGCGTCCCGCTCGCGGATCGATCGTTCCAGTTGGAGCGGGCGGTACGAGACGGCTGGATCAACAAACTTCATCGCCTCGGCTCGCCGCTCGCCGCTCGGCTGGACGCGTTGGTTGGTAGCTCGTTCCTGCGGGTCACGTCGGTTGAAGCGGTGTCGCCCGAAGCCACGTACGACATACAGGTTGGCAGTGACGAGCACGCGTTCGTCGCCGAGGGCTACGTCGTGCACAACTGCATGGGCAAGTACCATCCGCACGGCGACACGGCGATCTACGACGCCATGGTCCGCCTCGCCCAGGACTTCTCCCTCAACGTGCCGCTCATCGATGGGCACGGCAACTTCGGCTCCCCGGACGACGGCCCCGCCGCCTCGCGTTACACCGAAGCGCGAATGTCCCGCGAGGCCATGCTGCTCGTCGGTGAGCTCGGCGAGGACACCGTCGATGTCGAGCCCAACTACGACGGCTCGCTGACCCAGCCGACGGTGCTGCCGGCGGCCTTCCCCAACCTGCTCGTCAACGGCGCGTCCGGGATCGCTGTCGGCATGGCTACCAACATGATCCCGCACAACCTCGCCGAGGTCGTCCAGGCCGCCCGTTGGCTGATCAACCACCCGGACGCCACACTGGACAAACTCATGGAGTTCGTCCCCGGCCCCGACCTGCCGACCGGTGGCGTGCTGCTCGGGCTCGACGAGGTGCGCCGGGCCTACGAGACCGGCCGTGGCGTGGTGCGGATGCGCGGCAAGGTGGAGATCGGCCCGATCGAGGGCAGCCGAGGTCGACAGGCGATCACGGTGGTTGAGCTGCCCTACGGCGTCGGCGCGGAGAAGGTCATCGCGGCGATCACCAACGAGGTCACCAAGACCAAACGGCTGACCGGCATCGCCGACGTCAAGGACCTCACCGACCGGGAGAGCGGCACCCGTCTCGTCGTCGAGTGCAAGGTGGGGGTCAACCCGCAGGCGCTGCTCGCCGACCTCTACCGGCTCACCCCGCTGGAGCAGTCGTTCGGCGTCAACAACCTGGTCCTTGTCGACGGGCAACCGCGCACGCTCGGCTTGAAGGCGCTGCTGGAGGTCTTCCTGGCCCACCGGTACGAGGTGGTCACCCGGCGCACCTCGTTCCGCCGGCGCAAGCGTCAGGAGCGGCTGCACCTGGTCGACGGTCTGCTGATCGCGCTGTTGGACATCGACGAGGTGGTCCGGCTGATCCGGGGCAGCGACGACGCGCAGGCCGCGAAGGACGGGCTGATGAGCCGGTTCGGCCTCTCCGACATCCAGGCCACCTACATCCTGGACACTCCGCTGCGCCGGCTGACCAAATTCGACCGGATCGAGTTGGAGGCCGAGCAGGAGCGGCTGCGCGCCGAGATCGCCGAGTTGAGCAAGATCCTCGACGACGAGCGGGTGCTCCGGAAGGTGGTCTCCGACGAGCTGGCGGCAGTGGTCAAGCAGTTCGCCACCGAACGTCGTACGACCCTCGTCGACGGTGACCTGAAGGAGGTGCTTGCCGCGTCCGCGCCGGCCGGCCCGCTGGAGGTCGCCGACGACCCGTGCCAGGTGATCCTCTCCGCGACCGGGCTCGTCGCCCGGACCGCGGCCGAGTCGGAGGAAAGCTCCGAGGGGCGCCGACGCAACGGTCGGGTCAAGCACGACACGGTACGCGCCATCGTGCACTCCACCGCCCGTGGTCGGGTGCTGCTGGTGACGAGCGCCGGTCGGGCGTTCAAGGTCGACGTTCTGCCGTTACCGGTGCTGCCCGAGCAGGCGGGCACCGTGTCACTTCGTGGCGGCATGTCCGCGGCCGAGCTGGTGCCGTTGGCGGCGGGGGAGACAGTCGTCGGCCTGGCCCCGCTCGGCGGGCAGGCGGAGGGCTCACCGGGGCTGGCGCTGGGCACCCGGCAGGGCGCGGTGAAGATCTGCGCACCGGAGTGGCCGGTGCGCTCCGACGAGTTCGAGGTGATCGGTCTGCGCGACGGTGACGAGGTGATGGGGGCCACCTGGTTGACCGACGGCACCGAGACGCTCACCTTCGTCACGTCGGAGGCGTCGCTGTTGCGCTTCCCCGCCGGGCTGGTCCGGCCGCAGGGCCTCAAGGGCGGCGGTATGGCCGGCATCAACCTGCCGGCCGGAGCGCAGGTCGCGTTCTTCGGCGCGGTCCGCACCGACGACCCGGGGCATGGTGAGCCGATGGTGGTCACCTCCACCGGCGCGACGGTGAAGGTGACGCCGTTCAAGGCGTACCCACCGAAGGGCCGGGCGACCGGCGGCGTACGCGCGCACCGCTTCCTCAAGGGTGAGACGGACGTGGCCGTCGCCTGGGTGGGGCCGCGACCGGTCGGTGCGACAGCCACCGGCGACCCGGTGGAGTTGCCGGCCGCGGACCCCCGCCGCGACGGCAGCGGCTTCGCGGTGATGCTCGGCCCGACGGTCGTGGGCCACCTGATCGAACGCGACTGACCGCACTCGGAGATCGTGCTCGATCCCGGAAGTAGTGGCGTCACCGGCGCGGTGATGCCACTCGACCCTGGATCGAGCACGATCGTGGCCAGTGGCGGTGCCCGCCCGCGCGGTATGGTGGGGCCCTCTGTTGTCGGCGAGGGTCTGGGTGCACCGCGAAGCACCCCTCACCATGATCTGTCTTCTGTCCGGCGGAGTCGCCGGTGCGGCGTGAGCGCCGCCATCCGGGTTCGGTCGAGGCGTGAGCTACGCGCCGCCCGTCGTCCCCGGCCACACCGCTGTTGGGGTCACCTGGTCGCCGCCCCACTCTGGCCGCTGCACGGCGCGAACCTGGGCACCCTGTTGCGCACGTGCGACGCGGTGGGTGCCTGCCTGGCCGTACCCCCGTTCCGTTGGGTGGACGAGGCAGTGGCCCGGGGCAACACGCTGCGCCAACCGGGCTGCGTCCACCGGGTCGGCAGCCCGGTGCGCTGGCTCGCCGCCGAGCGGGCCGCCGGCACCCGGGTCCTCGGTGTCGAGTTGGCCGACGAGGCCGTCCGGCTCGGTGATCTGCCCGCCGCTCGGGGCCGCACCGTCGTGCTGCTGGGACACGAGGCGACAGGCATCCCACCCGAGGCGCTCGACCAGTTGGACGCGGTGGTGGAGATTCCGATGGTCGGCCAGGGCCACAGCCTGAACGTAGCGGTGGCCGGCTCCCTGGTCCTCTACAAACTGGCCGGTCTCCTCTAACCCGCCGCCCCGCTCGCGCCGATGGGTGCCGCCCGGAGTGGCCCCAGCCGTGGCTACTGCCGCCGGCAAACGGCGCCGATCTTGCACTTTCTGCGCCGACAAAAACCACAAAAAGGGCATACAAGCAACCGAAAGTGCAAGATCGACGAGGGCTGGACTGGACTGGGCTGGGGTTAGGCGACGTTGTGGGGGCGGAACTGGACGCTTACGCGGGGGCCAGTGGGGCGGGTGGTCTTGGGGATGGCGTGTTCCCAGGTGCGTTGGCAGGAGCCGCCCATCACGATCAGGTCGCCGTGGCCCACCGGGAAGCGCAGGCGCTCGCCACCCCCGCGTGGGCGGAGCAGCAGCGGTCGTGGTGCTCCGAAGGAGACGATCGCGACGATCGTGTCGGTGTGCGCCGAGCGGCCGATGGTGTCGCCGTGCCAGGCCACGCTGTCGCGCCCGGACCGGTAGAGGCACATGCCGGCGGTGACGAAGGGTTCGCCCAGCTCGGGCGCGTAGTGCTCGGTGAGCGTGGTCTGCGCCGCGGTGAGCACGGGGTGGGGCAGTGGCGTCGCGCCGTCGTACCAGCAGAGCAGGCGGGGCACGTCGACCTCGGCGTCGAACATGGTGCGCCGTTCGGCACGCCAGGGCACCTCGGTGAGCAGGGTGTCGAGGACCGTGTCGGAGCCGCGCACCCAGCCGGGAAGGTGGTCGACCCAGGCGCCCCGGCTGAGCTGGTGTCGGCGGATCTGGCCGGGCAGCGGGCCCAGGGTCGGCCCGGCGTCGACCAGGTCGAGCATCGACGGCTGGTAGGCGGCAGGCGTCATGCGGCCACCCTAGCAGCACTTTCGTACACCCGTGCTAGCCGTGGGCCGTGCCGCCCGCCTCTGGGCGGCGCGACCTCGACCGTCAGCCGCTGACGGGAACGGTGTCGCCGGCGGCGGCGCGTACGGCGTCGAACACCTCGTCCACCACGCGGGCGCGGCCCTGCCCGTCGATGGTGGACCACGCCCGTGCGGCGAGGGTCGCGCGCCGCTGCGGCGAGCCGAGCAGTCCGTGCAGGGTCCGTGCCGCCGCCGCGCGGGCGGCCCGTCCGGCGACGCCACCGGCGGTCAGCTCCGGCAGCTCACCGAGGCCGGCGGCCAGGCCGTGCCGCACCACCCGGGTGTACGACTCACGTTGGTTGTCGACGACACAGACGAGTGCGCTGGGCGCGCCGAGGCAGCACAGTTCCCAGGTGGACGTGCCGGCGGCACTGACCACCAGGTCGGCTGCGGTGATCAGGTCCGGCAGCGCGGTGGTGGGCGGGACCGGTCGGATGATCTGCCCCCGGCCGGGGGTGACGTCCTCGACCTCGGCCTCGATCTCGGGTCGCCCGACGATGACAGTGAGGTCCATCGGGTGACCGGTGGCCACCAGCACGCGGGTCAGGACCGGGGCCGCGCCGACGGCATCGGTGCCGCCGAAGAAGGCCAGCACCCGAGGGCGACCGACCGCAGTGGCGGGCGGGGCGACCGGCGGCCGGGCGCTGGTCACGGCGTCCCGCAGCAGGGCGTACCTACTCCCGGCGAGCAGCCGACCGGGCAGCCTCCCTCCGAAACCCGCCCCCGGCAGCTCCGGCCCGAGCCCTGACCCCAGCCCCGGCAGCTCCGCTCCGAAGTTCTGGTCGAGGTAGAGGTCCGCGACCTGACCCCTGCTGTCGCCGTCGATGATGGCGAGGGTGTACACACCGGCGTCGCGCAGGGCGCCGGCCCCGGCCGGGTCCAGTTCGTAGGAGTCGAGGACCAGGACGTCCAGTTCGTGTCGGCGGGCCGCCTCGACGAGGTCGGCCGCCGTGTCCGGGCCGGGGAGCAGGGGGATGCCTCGCGCGGCCAGCTCGGCGGTTGCCCAGTCGAGCCGTTCGACGGTGCCGAGGACGGCGACGTGGGCGCCCCGGGCGAGGAACTCCTCGGCGAGCGCCAGGCAGCGGACGAGGTGGCCGACGCCGCGCCGGGGCCCGGCGTCGCAGCGCAACCCGACCCGGAGGGTGCTCAGGACTCCTCCAACTGTTTCTGTCGAACGTCGGCGTTCAGCGCAATCAGCCGGGGTTGACCGTCGAGCCAGTCGGTGAGCTTGGCCAGCGGCACGCTCACGTCACCGAAGTGGTCGATGATCGCGTTGACCAGTGCCCAGTCCTGCTCGGTGTCGAGGGTCAGCCGCAGTGCGGAGCGGTCCGGGGTGAGCGTCACCCCGAGCACCCGGAACAGCTCCGGGTGGGTGTACGCGTACGAGGTGACGTGGACCCGGTGGTGGTCGGTGGCGAGCCGACCCAGGGTGCGGAGTGTGTCCGCTCGGATGATCTCGACGTCCAGGCCGCGGGGCAGGGTCCGGGCGATCGACGTGCTGGCGTAGTCCAGCCCGGGCACCGCCCGGTACACCGACGCGACAAGGGTGATGATCTCCGGGTCGAGCAGTGGGCAGTCGGCGGTGAACCGCATGACGGCGTCCCCCGGGTGCGCCGCGAGGGCGCCCACGAACCGGTCCAGGACGTCGTCGACCGGCCCGCGGTGGCACGCCACGTCCAGCCGCGCGCACTCGACCGCCACCGCGTCGTCCACGGCGTCGGTGCTGGTGGCGACCACCAGGTCGGCGAGGACACCGCTGTCGCGGGCGGCGCGGACGACCCGGCCCAGAACCGACCGCCCGGCGAGGGGGCGGAGCACCTTGCCGGGCAGCCGGGACGAACCCATGCGCGCCTGCACGATGCCGACGATCCGTGGCCCCGTGCCGTTCGCGTCGGGGGCGGGCTGCGGTACGCCGGTCACTGCTGCTCCTCCTGTGTGTGGGAGAGCATCGCGGTGGCCCGGCGTTTGGCGGCGCGGGCACCCCGCTTGGCCAGTCGGGCCGGGGTGATGGCGAGCCGGCCCACCCGGTAGCTGATGGACCCGCTGAGCAGGCTGATGGTGGTTTCGGCCCGGCGCAGCGCCCGTTCCCGTGAGGTGAGCAGTTCCTCGGTCCACGCGGTGAGTGCGGCCAGCCGGGTGAGTTCCTCGCGCTGGCGCAGCCACGCCTCACGCAGTTGCTGGTAGCTGTGCCCGCCGACCGGCGGGTCGGTGGGCGCGACGGCGTGCAGTTCGGCGGCGAGGTCGACAGTGCGGCCGGCGTCCAGCCCGTGCAGCGCGGCGGCGATGGCTGCCTCGGCCTCGACCGCCTCGCTCACCGTCGCCCGGTCGAGGTCGTGACCGGCGATTCCGCCGAGCACCACTGTCAGGCCCGCGACGTCGAGTGTGGAGGACCACGGGTGGGCGTAGCCGCCGGTGAGCAGGCCCGCCGCGAAGCGCCACAGGCCGCGGGCCAGCACCACGTCGGCGGGCAGCGCGGCGGTGGCCCGCCAGCTGGGGTCGAGCACCGCGTACCGCTCGCCGTCGACCACCACGTTGTCGGTGCCGGCCAGCGCCGTCGCGCCGGCGATCCGACCGTCGGCGTCGGCCTGGTCGGCGAGCCAGCCCGCGTACCCGTGCAGCAGCGTGCGCAGGGTGGCCAGGTCGCGGCGCAGGGACGCGTCGAGCAGCAGGGTACGCAGCAGCCGGCCGGAGGGCACCGGCCCGGACAGCGAGTCGGCGTCCCGGTACGCGGCCTCGCGGCTGGCGAACGGCGCGCCGGCCGGCGTCGTCGTGTCGGTGGCCGGGATGAGCCCCCAGCGCCAACCGGAGGGCCCGTGCAGGACCTCCAGCACGCCGATGCCGGGGCGACCGGTCTGCACGAGGGCCACCGGCAGGTCCTTGTCGACTGTCGGCGCTGTCGGGTCGCTGGCGTCGGCGGGCCGGTGGGCGAGGGTCAGCCAGCCCGGTGCGAGGTCGGCGGCGCGACCGGCGTGCAGCGCGTCCACCGCCAGCCGGGCCGGGTCCTGGAGCACAGTGGCGCTCGTGAAACCGCCGGCGCAGGCACCGTGCAGCACCGCGTCGAACAACCCGGAACCCGCGTCCCGGTCGAGGTGGTCGGCGTCCAGCAGCGCCGTCGGGGTGCTGACGTCGGGGTACGCGGCCCAGCACGCGGCCGGCAGGAGCCCTGCCGCGCCGAGTCGCTCGCGCAGTTGGTCCCGGTTGGCCGGGTGGGCCTGGTCCAGCACGCCGCCGATCACCCAGGCGGAGTCGTCGCGGCGGGCGTACCAGGGGTTGGTGTCGACCAACCGGTGCAGGCCCAGCGGGTTGTCCAGGCGCAGCAGCAACGCTCCGCCCGGTCGCAGCGCGGCGACGAGTCGGGCGAGCACACCGTCCCAGCCGAGCCGGGTGCCCTCCACCGACTCCACCGGGTCCAATCCGGCGGCCGCGATCACCACGTCGTACGTCTCGTCGTCGGGCAGGCCGGCCGGCCCGCCCACCACCACGTGGGCGGCCCGGTGCGCCAGCGCCACCGCGTCCGGGTGGCTGCGCAGCAGGCAGGTCACCTCGGCGTGGGTGAGCTGGTCGAGCAGCGCCGGGTCGTGTGGTCCGGCGAGCAGGACCCGGGCGCCGGGCGGCACCAGCCGGGCGGCCAGGGCGGCGAGCGGTCCACCGTTGGCCAGCCGTTCCTGCGGCAGGTCCGACCAGGCCAGCATCTCGCCGCCCGGCAGGGTGATCCGGCCGGCGGGTGCCGTCTCAGTCGTCACGGTCTTCCTCTTCCTCCTGGAGGTTCGCCCAACCGAGCAGCTCGCGCAGCTCGGCCGGCGTGCAGCGGTGGTCGGTGCCCAGTTCGGCGCGGGCGATCTCGACAGCGGTGGGCAGGTCGACGGTGGTGCCGTGCAGTTGCGGCCACTGCCGACGGATCCGGGCGGTGCCGCCGAAGGTCGGGTCCTCGTTGGAGAGGATCATCGGGTCGCCGTAGACCGCCGGCTCGCACCCCGCGGCGATGCCGTAGAAGATCGCGCTGGTCAGCCGGTTGGATGCTACCCGGCGGTGCCGGCGCAGCTCGGTGAGCTGCCGGTCGAGGAACTCGCTGTCGGTGTCCTTCCACCAGTGCCCCCGGTAACCGTGGCAGATCACCCGGAACCCGGCGCGCTCGTACAGCCGGCGCACGTTGCGCATCCGGTACTCGTGCCAGTAGAGGCACACAGTGACCGGGCCGGGTTCGGTGTCCTGGATGAGGGCGATCAGTTTGCGGTGGTCACCCTTGACGTGTTGTCCCTCCCAGCCGTGGAACGGGTACCAGATGGTGCCCTCCCGTTCCTCGGCCGGCGGCTCCTCGGGTCGCAGGGCCAGCAGGTAGACGAACGGCGCGCCGATGACGACCACGTTGCGGCGGCCCACCGACCAGGCCCGGCGGCGGGTCTGCTCGGACCAGAGCAGGCTGGGGGTGCGATCGGCGTACGGGTGGCCGGGGGCCAGGCCGTCACCGATGTTCCAGCCGTGCTGCACGTACCCGTTGATCCGTGGTGGATGTCTGTCGCCGAGGCCGGCGTAGCGGGCCAGCACGTGGGCGTGACCGTAGAAGTGGTTGGCGTGGTGCATCAGGTTCCCATCAGGCGGCGGAACGCACCGCGCCGACCCGCAGGGCGGCGGTCAGCGCGTCGATGACGCGGTCCTGGTCGGCGTCGCTGAGACCCGGGTAGAGCGGCAGCGACAGCTGTTGGGAGTAGAACGACTCGGCCACCGGGCAGGATCCGCGCCGGTACCCCAGGTCGGCGAAGGCCGGGTGCCAGTGCACCGGCACGTAGTTGACCTGTACGCCGATCCCGGCGGCGCGCATCCGGTCGTACACCTCGCGGCGGCGTCCGTCGAGCACCCGGATCGGGTAGAGGTGCCAGGCCGGGTCGGCCCACGACCTGCGGCCGGGCAGCAGCACCCCGTCCAGGTCGGCGAGCGCTTCGTCGTAGCGGGCGACCAGGGCGGTCCGGCGTGCCTTGAACGCGGCCAGCCGGCGCAGTTGGCTGCGGCCCAGGGCGCAGAGCACGTCGGGCAGCCGGTAGTTCAGCCCGAACTCGTGCACCTCCTGGTGCCAGCCGCCCTCGTCGGGGAAGCGCAGGTCGTCGCGGTCGCGGACCATGCCGACGCCCCGGTACCGGCGGGCCCGCTTCAGGATCTCCGGGTCCAGCGCGGCGACCGCGCCGCCCTCCGCGGTGGTCAGGTTCTTCGTGGGGAAGAACGAGAACGTGGTCAGGTCGGCGAGCGAGCCCACCGACCGACCGCGGTACGTCCCGCCGATCGAGTGCGCCGCGTCGGCGAGCAGCAGCGCGTCGCTGCCCTCGATCGACGTGCGCAGCGCGTCGTAGTCGGCGGGATGGCCGGCGTAGTCGACAGCGGCGACGACAGCGGTCCGCGAGGTGACCGCGGCGGCGGCCGCCGCCGGGTCGAGGCAGAACGTCTCGTCGTCGACGTCGGCGAACACGATCGTCGCGCCGAGGGCGACCGCGCTGCTGGCGGTCGCCACGAACGTCATCGGCGAGACGACCACCTCGTCACCCGGTCCCACCCCGGCCGCCGCGTACGCCACGTGCAGCGCCGCGGTGCCGTTGGACACGGCGGCGACCCCGACCCCGCCGGTCCATCGGGCGAGGTCGGCCTCGAAGGCGTCGACCTGCGGCCCGGTGGTGAGCCAGTCGCCGCGCAGCACGTCGGCGACGGCCGCGATGTCGTCCTCGTCGATCGACTGTCGGCCGTACGGGAGCATCCCCGTCATCCGTTGATGCCGAGCATGTCGCGCAACTGCTCGACGGTGAGCCATTCGTCGTTGGTGTCCGACTGGTAGGCGAAGCCGTCCGGCACCGGGTCACAGTCGACCGGCGCCTGGTAGCCCCAGGTCGCGATGGTTGGCTGGACGATGAAGCGGCCGTCGGCGCGCAGCGTTCGCCGGCTGTCGTCGGGCGCGATCATCTCCTCGTGCAGCTTCTCGCCCGGCCGGATCCCGATCTCGTGGGTGGTGGCGTCCGGTGCCACGGCCTCGACCAGGTCGAGGATGCGCATGCTCGGGATACGCGGCACGAACAGTTCGCCGCCCTGCATCTGGTCGAACGAGTCCATGACGAACTGCACGGCCTGGTCGAGCGTGATCCAGAAGCGGGTCATCCGCTTGTCGGTGATCGGCAGGCTCTTGCCCTCGGCGGCCAGCCGGCGGAACAGCGGAACTACCGAACCACGGCTGCCCACCACGTTGCCGTAGCGCACCACGGCGAACCGGGTGGGGTGCTGGGCGGCGTAGTGGTTGGCCGAGACGAACAGCTTGTCGCCGACCAGCTTCGTCGCCCCGTACAGGTTGATCGGGCTGGACGCCTTGTCGGTGGAGAGCGCGATGACCTTCTTGACGCCGGCCTCGATCGCCGCGTCGACGACGTGCTGCGAGCCGGTGATGTTGGTGGCGATGTACTCCGAGGGGTTGTACTCCGCGGTGTCCACCTGCTTCAGCGCGGCGGCGTGCACCACGTGGTCCACGCCGTGCATGGCGCGGGTCAGGCGGTGCCGATCCCGGATGTCGCCGATGAACCAGCGCAGCCGCGGGTCGTCGCCGAGCTGTTGGCGCAGCTCGTACTGCTTGAGCTCGTCGCGGGAGAAGACCACCACGCGGGCGGGATCGGCCTCGTTGAGGATGTGCCGGAGGAACGTCCTGCCGAAGGAACCAGTTCCCCCGGTGATCAGAATGGACGATCCATTCAACTCACTCAATGTGGTGCTCCCGTGTTCGTGGATGAACGAGCGGCCCTGGGCCGGCCGACCGGGGTGACACGCTAGCCATGGCGGGTTAACTCCCCGGCGTTCGCGGGTGAACCGCAAACTCTGGTCCCGTGAATGCCGGACACCGTGCAGGCAAACACTTCCGACCGCCCGACAGGTGGGCTGACCTGGCCCGATCGGGCCGCTACAGTGACCGCGCGTACGACCGGCTGCCCTGCGCGCAGTCGGCTCCCGCGTTCACCCGACATCCACACCAGCCCGGTGCGAGCGGGCCACCCCGGCGTCACCGGGGCGGCCCGACGAGCCCGTCACATCGGCGTGGGCCCGGTCCGGCCGGCAGTTCTGGAGGCGTTGATGGCACCCGGTAGTGACGTGATCGAACGGCCGGTGACGGTGGCCGGGACGCCGAGCGGCCCGCCCGCCCGGCGTTGGCTCGTACCACTGCTGCTCGTCGTCGGTTGGGTGCTCAGCGTGGCCTGGCGGATGTGGTGGTCCCGGCACATCGTGCTGCCGATCGCGCACACCGACGAGGACAGCTACCTGAACACCGCCCGCGCGCTGGCCGGCGGCCCGGGAGGCTTCAGCAGCGAGAACGACCTGCTGCGCCGGGTCGGCTACCCGATGCTGATCTCACCGGCGTTCCTCGGCGACCGGGACTTCACCGACAGCTACCGGCTCGTCCAGCTGATCAACGCGATGGTGAACTCCGCGCTGCTGCCGCTGGCGTACCTGTTCGGTCGTCGCCTGTTCCCACTGCGCCGCTCGTACGCCCTGCTCGGCGCCGTCGCGGCGGCGACCCTGCCGGCCACCGCCTTCTACTCGGGCGTCGCCATGATCGACGCTGTGATGGCGCCACTCGTGGTCGCCTGGCTGCTCGCCGTACACCGCTGGATCTCCCGGCCCGGCCCGCTCGCCGCCGCCACCGTCGGCCTGCTGGTCGGCGGTTTCCACCTGCTGCACTCCCGCGGCCTGGTGATCGTGGCGGTGCACGCCGGGCTGGTCCTGCTGCTGTTCGTCCGCCGCCGGATCAGCCCACCAGCGGTGCTCGCGGCGCTGCTGCCGGTGCTCGCCATGGCGCTCGTCAACGCGGTCGTCATCCGCCACCTCGGCGACAAGGTCTACCTGCTGGGCAGCACCCCCGGCGGCAGCACGCTGGAGGCGCTCGCCTCCGCCCAGGGGGTGATCCGCACCAGCGCGGCAGTCACCACCCAGCTCTGGTACCTCGTGGTGATCACGTTCGGGATGGCCGGGGTGGCCTGGGCCGGCGCCGTGCGCGAGCTGTGGCGTCCACGGCACGGCGACGCGGCACGCTGGACGATGGGCGTGGCACTTGTGGTGACCGTCGGGGTGGCCGGCGGCGCGTCGGTGATCCTCTCCGGCATCACCGGCAAGCCGCTGGACGCCATCTACGGCCGGTACGTGCAGATGTTGGCACCGTTCTGGCTGCTGGTCGGGCTGGGGATGTTGTTCACCGCCGGGTGGCAGGCGGTGCTGCGCCGGTCGGCCGTCGCGGTGGCGCTGCTCGTCGGCGGTGGCGCGCTGGTCGCCGCCCGACTCGCGTACGTGGCCAGCCAGGGCCACCGGTTGCGCTACGGCGGTTTCAGCGCGCCGGACCTGGTGGCGTTGACCGGCGGCTGGCATGAGCTGCGGCCGGTGGTCGGATCGCTCGTCGGCGTCGCCGGCTGTGTGCTGCTCGTCGCCGCCGTCCGGGTGCCCCGCCTGCGGCTGCCGATGCTCGGTGTCCTGGTGGTGGTCAACCTCGTCACCATGCAGGTCATCGACAAGCGGATCGTGCAGCCCACCGCCGCGAGCACCGCGCCCACGCCCCGGGTGGCCGACGTCGGCGTACGCCCCGGCGAGCGGGTGTGGGCCTCGACCGGCGTGCACTACATCCTCCGGTTCAACCTCAGCCACCAGGTGACCTGGACCGACGTCAGGTGGTTCGGGCTCGGGCAGCCGCCGGCCGCCGCGCAGGTGGTGTTCGCCCGCTGGGCGCCCGGGCAGGCCGACGACTGGGACGGCACCGCGTACGGCTTCGTTCGGCTCGGCGGCAACCCGGAGCAGCACTGGGCGGCCTGGCGGCGCGCCTGACCTCATCGGCCCCGGTGGACACCGCTATTCGTGAACGGCGGATGTCCACCGGGGGGACCGGCAGTTAATGGTTAACCTCCAGTCCGGAAAACGTTCCGACAATCAGCGCTGACGGCGGTCCTCCCGAGCCAGGGAAATCGGGATGACGGTGATTTCCCGACCGTCGGACAGCTCCTGTCGTGGGGTGCCCTCGACGAATCTGAAACGCCGGTTCATCTGTCGTACCACCGTATTGTGGCCGAGCACCTCGCCGTCGAGTCGATCCAGGTGCAGCCCGTCGAACGCGTACTCGACGGCCTCCCGCATGACCCCCAGCCAGGCCGGCAGCGTCTCGCCCCGCCCGTCCAGCCCGTCGGCGTCCAGATAGAAGCCCCACGCCCCGGTACGGGGGCCGTCCAGGCGCAGGTCGAAGAAGGTGACCACCCCGCAGGGGACGTCGTCGCGGACGTACACCAGCACCCGCCGGGACGGGTCGTCGCGGACTGCCGACCACCACCGGGCGTGCTCCTCGACGGTGATCTCGTGACTGGTCTTGCTGACCTGTCGATTGGTTTCCTGATTACGCCAGGACAACATCAGATGAACGTCGTCCGCCGTTGCTTCGCGCAACACGTGCGTCTCGCTTTCCTCGCCGTTCACGTCGGGTCCCGGCACCTTACCCGGGCCTACCGGGAAATCAGATCTCCATTCGTCGGGTTGTAGACTGCGGCACATGAACGAATTGAGTCGCGCGCAGATCCGCGACCTCATGGCTCAGGTGCTGAAGAACCAGGACAAGGAGCTGCCCGCGGACGACGCGGCGCAGTTGCGGGAGATCGGCTTCCGGTCGCTCGACTTCTCCGAGCTGGCCCTGCGGGTGGAGGACGAGACGGGGGAGGAGCTCAACTTCGACGCCCCTGGGCTGCGTCGCATCGCCACCGTCGGGGACGTCCTCGACTTCCTCGTCGAGCTTCAACACCAGTGACCCTCACGACGTCGCGGCGCCCCACCCCCGGGCACCCGGAGCCGGCCGGTGTCGACAACCGACTGGTCGTCGGTGGCGCCGCGCTGACCTGGCGCGCACTGCCGACGCCGGTCCTGCCCGATCCGGCGGCCGTGCTCGCCCATTCCGCCGTGCACGCGCTCACCGCCGCGTGGCAGCACGCCGTGCACGGCACCGAGCTGCTGCTCAGCACCACCGGCCGGGTCGACGACGCGATGCGCGCCG
Organism: Micromonospora sp. NPDC005710; assembly: GCF_040630995.1. Lineage (NCBI taxonomy): Bacteria > Bacillati > Actinomycetota > Actinomycetes > Micromonosporales > Micromonosporaceae > Micromonospora > Micromonospora sp. NPDC005710. The sequence continues at coordinate 149,117 of NZ_JBEXYP010000004.1, forward strand.
AGGTGCTGGAGGCCGGGTTCACCGTCACCGTCCTCGACGACGACGGAGGGCACCCGAGCGCACCGGCCCGGGCGCGAGCCGCCGAGCCCGGCCGGCTCTGGCTGCTGACCTCGGGCTCCACCGGGCGACCGAAGCGGGTCGGGCACACCCTCGACACGCTCACCACAGTGCGCGCCGACCAGCCCGACCGGACCTGGCTCTGCCCGTACGCCCCCGGCACGTACGCCTGGTGGCAGGTGGTCACCCTGTCGCTGACCCAGCCCGGCCAGCACCTGGTGGTGGTCGAGCCCGACGAGTTGGACGACTGGCCCTCGATCGCTGCCGCCCACGGGGTCGACGCGGCCTCCGGCACCCCGACCTTCTGGCGGCGCACCCTCTACCGCGACGCCGACGCGCTGGCCCGGGTGCCGCTGCGTCAGATCACCCTCGGCGGAGAGCCGGTGGACCAGGCGATCCTGGACCAGCTCCGGGCACTCTTCCCGGCGGCCCGGATCTCCTGGATCTACGCGTCCTCCGAGGTGGGGGCGTCCATTGTGGTGCACGACGGGCAAGCCGGGTTCCCGGTCGACTGGCTGGACCGGGAGACCCCGGGCCGCCCGACGCTCTCCGTCCGCGACGACGAGCTGGTGGTCACCTCCCCGTACCACGGGGCCGGGCTCGGCGGCCCGGTCCGCACCGGCGACCGGGTGCAGGTGCTCGACGGCCGGGTGCTGATCACCGGCCGACTGGACTCCGACGAGATCAACGTCGGTGGCAGCAAGGTCTCCGCCGGCGTGGTCCGCAACGTGCTCAGTGGTCACCCCGCGGTGGCCTGGGCCCGGGTGACCGGCCGCCGTGCCCCGGTGCTCGGGCGGATGGTGGTCGCCGAGGTCGTCCTCACCGCGTCCTCAGTGGACACCGACGAGGCCGCGCTGGTCCGCTGGTGCGCCGACCGGCTACCCGAGCACGCGGTGCCCCGCCGCATTCGCGTCCTGACCGAGATTCCCGTCAAGGAGACCCTGAAGAGCGATGTCTGAGCCCGCCGACACCCCACTCGTCCCGCCCAGCTCCGTCGTGCTCGTCTCCGGCGGCTCCCGTGGCCTGGGCCTGGCCATCGTCACCGACCTGCTCGACGCCGGCGTACGGGTGGCCGCGTTCGCCCGCACCGTCACCCCGGAGCTGGAGAAGCTCGCCGCCGAGCACCCCGACCTGGTGCACGTCGGCTCGGTGGACGTCACCGACCTGCGCGCCGCGCAGAGCTTCATCCGCGAGGTGGAGCAACACCTCGGCCCGATCGACGGCATCGTCAACAACGCCGCGATGGGGCAGGACTCCCTGCACGCGCACACCGCCAACGAGGACATCGCCCGGATCATCGAGACCAACCTGACCGCCCCGCTGCAGCTGACCCGGTTGGTGATCCGCCGGATGCTCGCCAAGGGGCTGCGCGGGCGGATCGTCAACATCACCTCGATCTGCGGGCAGCGTGGCTTCCCCGGCCTCGTCGCGTACTCGGCCACCAAGGGCGGCATGGACGCCGCCACCCGTTCGCTCGCCCGCGAACTGGGCGGCCGGATGCTCGTCAACTCGGTGGCGCCCGGCTTCTTCGCCTCGGAGATGTCGGCGGTGCTCGGCCCGACCCAGCTCGACCAGATCGTGCGCCGCACCCCGACGGGTCACCTGACCGAGCCGGTGGAGGTCACCCCTGTCGTGCGGATGCTGCTGCGGGAGCACACCAACATCAACGGCCAGGTCATCGTGGTGGACGGTGCCGCCGCCATCTGACCTGCGGCCGGGTCTCCCGCCGGCTGACCCGGCGCGGCCGGCAGGCGGTGCCCGGACGGCCGTGTCGCCGGGGGTGGGCGCCGCCGTGACCCGTCCGGTGCCGGCGTTGCTGGCTGCCGCCGAGCGGCACCTGCGCTGCGGGTCACCGGCCGCCCTGGCCGACGCGGTGACCCGCAGTTACCTCGACGACGGGCGCTGCGTCGGCTGGTACGGGCCGTCGGTGCCCGGTTGGCGGGTGGCGATCGACGCGGAACGCGCCGACGCCCCGGTGCCGCCGGCGCTGGCCCGCCGGTTCGGCGCGAGCGACTTCTGGGCGCGGTGGACTCGCGCCGAGTGCTACTGCAAGTTGGCCGACGTGCCAGTGGCGTCCTGGTGGCATCGGCACGGCCTGGGCGCGCCGGCCGACGGACCGGCAGTCTGGCGGACCCTGCGGCTGGCCGACCTGGTGATCACCGTCGGCTTCGCCCCGACCCTCCCGCCCCCGCCGCCCGCCCCGGCCCCGGCTCCGCCCCGGTCGATCAAGGAGTTGTGGTGCTGTGCAGAACGGGCACCGACGGGCGAAACGCCCACCACAACTCCATGATCGACGGGCCAGGGCCGAGGCAGGGCCCGGGATGGGCCTGGGGTTAGATCTCGTTCCAGGTCAGGGGGGTTCCGCGGGGGACGTCAGTGGTGAAGGTGCGGCCCAGCACCCGGTCGATCTCCACCGGGGCCAGCCCGCCGGCCGGCCGGATCGAGCGGACGTTCTGCGCGGTCACCGGGTCGCCGGCCCGGACGTCCTCGACCACGAAGAGCGACCGGCGGAACCGCAGCCCCTCCTGCTCGGCGGGGGTCGGGCCGATCGCGGTGCCGCCCAGGGCCGCGTACGCCCGGCCGGATTCGGCGACCAGGGCGGTGAGTTCGGCCGGGTTCAGCGAGAAGTCCGAGTCCACGCCACCGTCGGCCCGGTCCAGCGTCACGTGCTTCTCGATGAAGCAGGCACCCAGCGCCACCGAGGCGACAGCTACCCCGATGCCGGGCGTGTGGTCGGAAAGCCCCACCGGCACGTCGAACGCGCCGGCCAGCACCGGCAACCGGCGCAGGTTGCTGTCGGCCGGCGGTGCCGGGTAAGAGGCGGTGCAGGCGAGCAGGACGATGCCCGCCGCGCCACCCTCGCGGGCGGTGCGTACAGCGGCGTCGATCTCGGCGACCGTCGCCATCCCGGTGGAGATCACCATCGGCTTGCCGGTGCTGGCCACGAGCCGGATCAGCGGTAGGTCGACCAGCTCCGACGAAGCGATCTTGTACGCCGGCGCGTCGAGCGACTCCAGCAACTCCACGGCGGTCGCGTCGAACGGCGACGAGAAGACGGTCAGGCCACGCTCGCGGGCCCGCGCGAAGATCGGGGCGTGCCACTCGTACGGGGTGTGCGCGCGCTCGTAGAGGCGGTACAGGTTCTCCCCGCCCCACAGCTCGTGCCCACTGGAGATCCGGAACGCGGGGGTGTCGACGTCGATGGTGATCGTGTCCGGTCGGTACGTCTGGAGCTTGAGCGCGTGCGCACCGCTCTCGGCCACCGCGTCGACGATGGCCAGCGCCCGGTTCAGATCGCCGTTGTGGTTGCCGGACATCTCGGCGACCACGAACGGTCGCTCCCCGGCACCGACCGCGTGCGGTCCGATCTTGATTGTCGCCGTCATTCCGACCTCTGCTCAGGTACGCCCGCACCGTGGTGCGGTGGTGCTGTCGTCGTCCACCCGGCGGGCGGACGACCTGGAAAACCGGGACGCCGGGAGCCGCCCCGGCTCCCGGCGTGCTCGGTGGTGGAGTCGGTCACGGCAGCCGGCCACCGGCCAGCGCGTCGCGCCGTTCCGACGCGGGCCCACCGTCGCGCGTCGGCTCGGCGCCCGCCGCTCGGCCCGGGTCCTCGTCGGCGGCGGCCGGACCGCTGTCGGCCGAACCACTGTCGGCGCCGGCCACCGGGCCGGGCCGTCGCAGGCGGCCGGCGACCCGGTGGGCCTGGCGCAGCGCCGAGTACGCCAACCAGTCACCCCGCCCGACGAGGCGGTGCTTGAGCCCGGACACTCCCGGGGGCGGCTGGTGGTCGCCGCTGGGCAGGTACCGCCGGTAGTGCGCGGCGGCCCGCTGGAAGAAGTCACGTCGCAGGTGTGGGTGCAGCCGACCGTCGTTGCCCACCACCACCAGGTAGTGGTTGATCATCAGCTCGAACAGTTCGGCCTGCAACCGCTCGTCCGGGTGCTTCCGGGCGACCCAGTCCATCAGCCGCTCGTACTGGTCGAAGGCGTCGAAGTGCCGGCCGCTGCGGGTGGAGGTGATGGCGCCCTGGCGGCCCTGGCGGTACAGGTAGCAGACCCGGTCCAGCACGGAGATCTTCTCGGCCCCGATCAGCAGCGGGTGGCTGAACGGGATGTCCTCGTACCAGCCGGGGAAGAAGCGCAGCTCCAGCTCGTCCATGAAGTCCCGGCGGACAACCTTGTTCCACGCGGTGTGCTGCACCCGCAGCAGCCGCGGTTGGTCGGCGAGCCGGGTCACGTCGGGTATCCCGCGCAGCAGCGGGCTGCTCGCGTCGACCTCCCGTCGGCCGTCCTCGTGCACCCGCAGGTGGTCGAGCATCAGCACGTCGGGCTGGTGCTGGCGCAACCGGTCCAGCACCGCGGCGATGGTGCCCGACGGCAACCAGTCGTCGCTGTCGACGAACCAGACGTACCGGCCGGTGGCCACGTCGAGCCCGGCGTTGCGGGCCAACCCCAGACCCACGTTGCTGCTCAGGTGCACGACACGGACGCCGGTGCGGCCGACCGCGTACGCGCGGAGCATGTCGCCGCAGCCGTCCGGGGAGGCGTCGTCGACGGCGATCAGCTCGACCGCTTCCGACTCGCCCGCCGGGATGTCGGCCCGGATCGACTCGAGGCACTGGTACAGGTACGCCTCGACGCCGTACACGGGCACGACGATGCTCAGCAGCGGTGCGTGCGTCGGCTCATTGACCACGTCCGCCACCTTCGACGACCCGGGTGGCCGGCCCCGGAACCTGACGTTGCCGCCGATGGTGGAATCCCTGAACTCCCGCCCAGCGGAAGGTTAACGCCGGCCGGTGGGCCGCGCCCGGGCCCTGGGGCCGTGGCCTGGTGGGGCGGGTGGGACGCGTCCGGTTCCGCCGGTAGTGACCCGGTAGGGTGCCTCGGTGCGGCCCTGCCGGGCCGTCGTGGGCGTCGCCGTCGCGCCGTCCGACGCCGCGCCGAGGAGGATACGAACCGTGCTGGTGACCCTGCCGAGCGCCGGGATCCCGGCATGACGAGCGTCGCCGCGACGTCGGCCGCCGGGCCAGCACCCGCCCCGTCCCGGCTGCCCTCGCTGACCGGGCTGCGGTGGATCGCCGCCCTGCTGGTCTTCGGCTTCCACGCGGGCACCATGCGGATCATCGCCGAGCCGGACTACAAGGCGGTTGTCGACGCGTTGTTCACCCTCGGCCTCTCCGGGGTGCAGTTCTTCTTCATCCTCAGCGGCTTCGTGCTCGTCTGGTCGGCCCGTGTGGGCGACTCCCGGCGTACCTTCTGGCGTCGCCGGGTCGCCAAGATCTACCCCAACCACCTGGTGTTGTGGGCAGCGACGCTGGTGGTCGCCTGGTGGTTCGCCGACCCGGTCCTGCCGGTGGCCGCGCTAGAGAACCTGCTGCTGTTGCAGGCGTGGGACCCCCGGCCGGGCTGGTTCTACAGCATCAACACGGTCAGTTGGTCGCTCTCCTGCGAGTTCTTCTTCTACCTCTGCCTTCCGCTGGTGTTGCCGTTGCTGCGCCGGGCCCGACCGAAGCTGCTCTGGGCGTTGGTCGTCGCCATGCCGCTGCTGATCCTCGCGCTGTGGCCGGCGCAGGAGTTGGTGCCGGAGGTGAGTCGGTGGTGGTTCACCCAGGTCTTCCCACCGGTCCGGTCGCTGGAGTTCTGGCTGGGGGCGGTGGCGGCCGAGTTGATGCGCCGAGGGCTGTGGCGCGGTCCCCGGCTGACGGTGGCCAGCGGGATCTTCGTGGTCACCTGGGTGGCGGCGGCGCAGTGGATCCGCGCCGAGCTGTGGACCACGCTGCTCGCCGTCGCGTACCTCTTGGTGATCACCGCCGCCGCGGACGCGGACGTGCGGGGTCGGCGCTCGCCGTGGCGGTCCCGGCCGTTGATCTGGCTCGGTGAGGTCTCGTTCGCCTTCTACCTCGTGCACGTGCTGGTGATGACGAGCGTGCTGCGCTGGAGCGGCACCTGGGGGGTCGGCTTCGCGGGTTGGCGTGGCCCGGCCGTGGTGCTCGGCTTCCTGGTGGCGAACCTGATCCTCGCCGGGCTGCTGCACCGCTTCGTCGAGACGCCGATGATGCGCCGGCTCGCGCCGCGCCGTGCGGCTCGTCCGGCGTCCGTCCCCCGACAGCGGACCGCCGCCGACGACGCCGGAGACCCCGCGAGCAACGCCCGCGGCGAGGCCGGCGGGGCCGCCGACGAGGCCGGTCAGCCCGGCGGTCGATCACCGTACGTCGACCGGCGCTGACAGCATCCGCCCTGGTCAGCAGGGTCGGCGCGGCGTGATCCGACACGCCCGTGGTCGGTGCGCCCGGGTCGGCCCGACGGTAGCGTGGTGACGTGCTTCCGGTCGCGTTCACCTGTCCGCTGTGGTGGGTGGCGCGCTGGGCGACGCGGGTGCTGACCAGCCTCGCCGTCGTCGCGGCCCTGGCGCTCGGCGCAGGCCCGGCCACGGCCGCCACGTCGACGCCCAGCCCGGTGCCGACGTCGCAGGCGGTGCCGGCCTTCGACGCCGCCGGGTCGTCGGCAGCCTCCTGCCGGCAGGTGGGGTCGCACCGTGCGGCGCGCTCGGCGACACCGCCCGAGGCCGCCGAACGGTCGGCTGCGGCATGCTCGGTCGACGCGCCGGTGGCTCGTCCCGGCGACCAGGGCGTCGTCGCGGCCGGCGTGCTGCCGGTCCGCTCGGCCGGGCCGGACCGGCTGCCCCTCGTCCACGCGGCGAGCAATCGGGCTTCCCGGGCCCCACCGGCGCGCTGAGCCACCGGGACGACAGTCCCCTCACCGCGCCCCGTCGACAGACCTGCTTCCCACCCCGCCGCCCCGTGGCCCACAGTGGCCCGCGAGCCGGCGCGGCTCCCATCGCACTGCTCTCTCCCCGAGGTGCCGACCATGGAGACCGTCGTCTTCTACCAGTTCGTGACCGAGGTGCCGCAGGCCGCCGCCATCTGGTCGACGCTGTTCCTGCTGACCCTGGGTCTGCTCACCGTGCTGGCCGCCCGCCCCGAACGGGAACGGCCCACCGACGATCCGCCCCCGGCCGAGCCCACCGCCCGGGAGGTGGCCGCCGCCGAGGCCGTCGACAGGCGCCGCTACGCCGAGGAGGTGGCGGTGGCCGCGGCCGGCGCGGCCACCACCGCCCGGCGCCGACGCGCCGCCTGGCTGACCGCTCAGGAGCAACTGGAGAGGGCCTGGGCCGGGTACGACGAGGCGGACGCCGTCGCGCGTCGCTTCGCGGGGGCCGGGGCGGTGCCCACCCCGCAGACCCCGCACACCCCCACCGAGTACGCCGCCCGGGAACGCTACCTGCACCGCGCGGCGATGGCGGCGTACTGGCGGGGCGACCTCACCATGGCCCAGCTCGGCGACGTGTTCGGACACCGGCGCGGTTGGGATCCCCGGCGACACCCGGTCGAGCAGGAGGTGCTGATCAGCCGGGTGGTCCGGGACGCGCGGCGGGCCGACTACCAGGTGGCCGCCGCCCGTGAACGGGCCGTCTGGCGCGACGCGGAGTTGGCCGCCGAGTCGGCTCGCACTCTCGCCGAGGAGGCGTACGCGGCGGCGGCCCGCCTGCGCCCGACCCCGCTGCCCGCTCGCCGGTCGGTGGCCCGGGCGATGCGACCCGCCGTCGTGACACGGTGGCTCCCGGCCCGGGTGAGTTGAGCCCGATCTGTGATGTGAGGCCGCTCACCCAATAGCGGAATCGGACGGTCGACGCGATCGGTGGCATTGTTCTCGCGATTATGGTCGCCTTCTTCGCGGCCTGTCCGGTTGTCGACCACAGGCGCCACCGTAACCGGTTGTCCCATCGAGTCACATCATCGGCAATACGCGCAGAAATTGTCGCGTCAATTGGGGTTTACGCAGGTGAACCTGGCTTGGCAGGGCGTGGAGAGGCCAGTAGTGTCGTCCCGTCCGGTGCGGTAACCGATCGCAAGACGCGACGCCGCGCCGACCCGCTCAATCGTGATCAACGAACCGGGGACCCATCAGTAAGTCCGGGGTGAATCCGCGAGCCACGGCCCGCGGTAGGGCGATCTTCCCGCCCGAATCCGTCAGCTAACCCGGTAGGCGGTGTCGGAAGGAGTCCCATCCTCGTGCAGCACCTTTCCACCCCTCGGCTGTTCCCTCGCCTCCACGGCGCGGCGGTGCACCCGCTCATTCGTCACACGACGGTGAGCTGACCCCCGGGTCATCGCCTTACCCGCCCGGCCGCGCCGGGCGTTCCCCTGAGCGGTTCACCATCCGCGGACCACTGTCCGCGCGCTGGCGCCTGCCCGGATACCGGTCCGGCCCCGGTGTGCCGCTCACCCCCCGATCCGTGGAGGACCCCGTGAAGCACACAGTGAAGCGCCAGCTCCGCCGCCTCGCCACCGAGCGCCCGTACCAGATCGTTGCCGCCTCCGCCGCGGCCCTCGCCATCGCCACCACCACCGGCGCCCTGCTCACCACCGCCGACGACGCCCCGGCCGGCCACCGCCCCGCGACCACCGTCGCCGAGATGCGCAGCGACGTCGCCGCCTCCCAGGGCGAGGTGACTGACGCGTCCCCGTCGGCCAGCGCCGCGCCGACCACCGCCGCCCCGACCACCACCGCCGCCTCGCCCGCCGCCAAGGCCAAGAGCAACCCGGACCTCACCCGTAAGCCGACGCCGCCGAAGCCCCCCGCGACCAAGGTGCTCGACTACGACTACGAGGCGCAGAACACCTACTACAACTGCGGGCCGGCGGCCACCCGCAACGCGCTCAGCGCGAGCGGGATCGACCGCACCCAGGAGGAACTCGGCGCCGAACTCGGCACCACCGAGATGGGCACCAACTCGGCCGAGGACACCACCCGGGTGCTCAACGCCGAGGTGAAGGGCTCCCCGTACCGGACCCGGATGTTCCTCGGCGCACCCAGCTCCGCCCAGATGGACCGCCTCCAGGCCGACGTGGTGACTGCCATCACCGACGGCCGTGGCGTGGTGGCCAACGTCGTCGGAGACGCCACCGACACCGACGGCAGCTGGCACTCCTACGGCGGCGGGCACTACATCGCCGTCGTCGGCTACAAGGACAACGGTCGCACCGTGCGGATCGCCGACTCGGCGAACCCGAGCGACCCGTCGTACTGGATCACCACGATCGACCTGGCCAACTGGATCGCCAGCCGGGGCTACTCCGCCTGACCCAGGCACCCTGACCGCCGCGGGCGCCGTCTCCCACAAGGGGCCGGCGCCCGCGGCGTCTGTCCGCGCGGCCCGCCGTCCACGGCTCTCGTACCGGGTCGTGAACCGTGGAAGACTGCGACAGTGGTGGAGAAGACGGGTGGTCCCGCCGGCCGTGGGCCGGTCCTGCTGCTGCTGCACGGCATGGGCGCGACCGGGGACGTGTGGTTGCCGTGGGCTCCGTACCTTGAGCAGCACTGGCCCGGGCGGTGGCTGGCACCGGACCTCGCCGGCCACGGCTGGGCGCAGCCCCTGCCGTCGTACTCCTTCGCGGGCTTCGCTCGGCAGATCGCCCAGGCCCTCGCCCCCGACGACCGGCTGGTGGTGCTCGGGCACTCGCTGGGTGGGGTGGTCGGCCTGGCGCTGGCCGCCCGCGATACCGGAACGCCAGTGGACGCGGTGGTCGGGCTGGGCATCAAGACGGCCTGGTCACCCGCTGAGCTGGCCCGCGCCGCCGAGGTCGCCGCCCGCCCGGTGAGCTGGTTCGCCAGCCGCAGCGAGGCGGCCCGCCGCCACCTGCGCGTCGCCGGACTGGCCGGCCTGGTGTCGCCGGACCACCCGGTGGTCGACGCCGGGCTGCGTCAGGTCGACGGCCGGTGGCGCCTCGCCATGGACCCGGGAGCCTTCGCCGTCGGCGAGCCCGACCTGGCCGCGCTGCTGGCGGCGACCGACGTGCCGGTGGTGCTGGCACGCGGGGAGAACGACCCGATGGTCACCGACGAACAGCTCAAGGAGTACGGCGTACCGGTCGCCACCCTGCCCGGTCTCGGGCACAACGCGCACGTGGAGGACCCGGCGGCGGTGCTGGCGCTGCTCGACCCGTACCGGTGACCGGTCACACCGGTGCGGACGCGGTGAGGGTCTCGGCGGGGGTCAGCTCCCGGCGGGCGGCGGTCAGGAACGCCTCGGCGTACGACTCGGCCGGAAAGTCGCCCAGGTAGCGGCGGCGGGTGGCCCAGCGGGCCTCGGCCAGCGGATCGGTGTCCAGCAGGGCGGTGAGCACCTCGTCCACGTTGGACATGTCCCGGCGCAGCACGTAACCCGACCCGGCGAGCGGGAACCGCTCCACGAACCGGTCGCCCTCGTCGCTCATGTCGGTGACCGCGTACGGCTTGCCGGAGTAGAGGAAGTCGGAGATCACGCCGGACACGTCGGAGACCAGCGCGTCGGCGGAGTTCACGCACTCGGTCAGGCTCAGCTCCCGCGCCGCCGCGCCGACCACGTGCTGACGGCCGGTACGGGCCCGGTCGGCGACGAGCAACTCGGTCAGGCGGCCCAACTGGCGGGCCGATGCCGGGTTCTGCGCGGTGTACGGGTGAGCCCGCAGGATCACCGTCGCGCCGCGCTCCAGAAGCCGGCGCAGCAGCCCTTCGGCCACCGGCAGCGAGCAGTAGTCGGCGTCGGCGTGGTGCCCGGTCCATGTCGGGGTGTACAGCACCGTCGGGTGCGCCAGCCCACGCGCCGGCTCCGGGCGTACCTCGATCGACTCGACCTGTGGGCGACCCACCACCACGAACTTCTCCGCCGGGATCCGCACCCCGGCGCGGGCGTACCTGTCGATCGCCGCCTGCCCCGCCACGAAGATCCGGTCGAAGATCCCGGACACCGGGTTGGCGCTCGGTGCCTTGTCGCTGTCGCCGTGGTGCAGCTGGATGTGGGTGAGCTGGGTGAAGCGGACGCAGTGGCTGTTCTTCGCCCCGTGGTTGACGTAGAAAGCCGCCCGCAGGCTCGGCACCAACGCCTGGTCCATCGCGCCCAGCGTGGGGCAGTAGACCACCGGGGCGTCGGTGGCCGCGGCGACCGGGGCCAGGAACTCCGGCTCGCGCAGCATGACCAGGAACGGCCGGCCGATCCGTTGCAGGTACGGCAGCCACATGGTGACCTGGTATTCCGAGCCGGGCGGCGCGGAGAAGTAGAGCAGGAACTCCGGCTGGTGCCGGCGCAGCGCGGCGGCCACCGGACCACCACCGGCACGCGGCCGGAACCGCCGCCGGGCCAGGTCCAGTGCTGTCGCACCCGCGCCCGCCGCGACCAGCAGGCTGGCGGCCAGCGCCACACCGGCCGGCAGGGCCAGCGCGGCGGCGAGCGCCACGGCGGCGAGCAGCCCGAGCAGGGCAGTGCCGAGCCGGCCGGCGATCAGCGGCGTCCAGGCGCGTACCGGCAGGTTCGCCGTGCGGATCTCCAGGCTGCCGGCGGTGCGCAGCGGCCCCACCAGCAGCACCAGCCCCAACAGGACCAACCCGGTGGCGACCAGCGCGAGGTCGAGCCCGTCATCCAGCCGCCGGGAGTATCCGACCAGGACCGCCGCGGCGATCAACGCGGTCTCCGCCACCAGGTCGGCGCCGGGCCGGATCCGCTGTTCGGCGGCTGCGGCGGCCAACGCGGCGACGGCCAGGGCCAGCCCCCAACCGGTGGCGCCGGTGAGCGCCAGCACGACGAAGGCCAGCACTGCCAACCCGGTGGTCAGGCACCGGGCGGCCAGCTTTCGGACCAGGTCGCCGCGCATGTCGCTCCGTTCGTGGTTCCGCAGCCGTCGGCGTCAGTTGGCGGAGGTCGCGCCGGCCGGCGTCTCGAGCCGACCCGCCCCGGCCTGCGCCGGCACGCTCGGCGTGGCCCCGTCACCGGGTGCCCGGCGTACGTCGATCACCTGACCGGTCAGGTCGGAGATCAGCACGTCCAGCGACGACTGGGCGACGGCCTCCGCGGCGAGCAGGGTGTGCTCCGGCTCCTCGCCGAACGCCCGCGTCCGCATCGGGGTGGCGGTGCGCTCCGGGTTGATGCAGTTGACGCGGACGCCCATGTCGGCCCACTCGTCGGCGAGCGCCTGGGTGAGGTTGACCAGGGCGGCCTTGGTGGCCGAGTAGAGCGCGTAGCGGGCCCGGCCCCGGGTGTAGGAGCTGGACGTGTAGAGCAGCAGCTGACCCTTGGTCTGTTGCAGGTACGGGAGGGCCTGGCGGGCGATCGTCACCGGGCCGACGAAGTTGACCTGGAGCAGCCGGTCCATGGTCTCCTCGTCCATCTCGGCGAGGGCGCCCTTCTCCAGGATGCCGGCGGTGACCACCACGTGGTCGATCCGGCCGGTGGCCTCGAAGGCGGTCGTCAGCGCCGCCTCGACGTCTTCGGCCCGCTCCACGTGGGTGCCGGTGCTGGACCGGCTGAACGGGAAGACCTGGGCGCCGTAGCGGCGGGCCAGCTCGGTCAGCTCGTGCCCGATGCCGTAGCTGCCGCCGAACACCACGATGGTGCGGCCGGTCAGCTCCTCGCTGTAGCTGCGGTGGTCGGTCAGCCGGGGCGCCTGCGCCGCGGCGAGCTGGAAGAGCTTGTCCGCGAGGTGCACGTCGACCGGGTGGGTGACCTTGATGTTCTCGTCCGAGCCGTCGATCACCTTGATCGGGGTGCCGGGGAGGTAGCGCAGCACCACGCCGCAGTCGTCGGTGGCGGCGAAGTCCGTGTCGTCCTCGGCGATCCGGTACGCCGCCCGGATCGTGGGGGAGCGGAACGCCTGCGGGGTCTGACCCCGGCGCAGCCGGGAGCGCACCGGAATGTCGGTGATGCAGTCGTTCTCGTCGACCTGGATGATCGTGTCCGCGGACGGGATGGCCACGTCCACGGCGTCGTAGCTCCACAGCGCGTTCACGCACTCGCGCACGATCCGGCCGCTGAGCAGCGGGCGCACCGCGTCGTGGAAGAGGATGTTGCAGTCGTCCGGGCCCACCGCGTCGAGCGCGATCCGGGTGGTGGCGTTGCGGGTGTCGCCACCCTCGATCACCTTGGTGACCTTGCGCAGGCCGGCCTTCTCGACGATCTGCCGGGCGTCCTCGACGTGACCGGTGGCCATCAGCACGATGATCTCGTCGATCTCCGGTGCCGCCTCGAAGACCGCCAGGGTGTGCTCGATGATCGGCTTACCGGCGATCTTCAGCAGCTGCTTCGGGATGCCGAGGCCCAGCCGCGTCCCGGTGCCTCCGGCCAGGACCACCGCCACCGTCCGCGAGGGCCGCCACGGCGTCGGGGTCTCCGCTTCGGCGTCCGGGCCAGTGGTCTGGTCCTGCGTCATTGCCGGATCCTCACTCTCAGGGATGCGTTAACGGTAGGTTCCGCCCGAGCGGCGACGGAATGAACCTTAACGCGCGGACCGCGTCGCCCCAACGTGGGCGACGCGGTCCTCAGGTGCCGTGTCGATGCCGGACGTTCGCCGGAACTCTACTTGCTGTTCGCGTACGCCTCGTACTCCCGGATGACCTCGTCGGTCGGCCCGTCCATGCGGATGAGGCCCGATTCCAGCCAGATCGTCCGTTCACAGGTGTCCCGTACCGACGAGAGCTGGTGGCTGACCAGGAACACCGTTCCCGCGCCCTCGCGCAGCTCCCGCACCCGCTGTTCGCTGCGCTTGCGGAAGCCCTTGTCGCCGGTGGCGAGCGCCTCGTCGATGAGCAGCACGTCGTGCTTCTTGGCGGCGGCGATGGAGAACCGCAGCCGGGCCGCCATGCCGGACGAGTACGTCCGCATCGGCAGGCTGGCGAAGTCACCCCGCTCGTTGATCCCGGAGAAGTCGATGATCCCGGCGGCCTGCTTGGCCACGTCGTCGGGGTGCATGCCCATGGCCAGGCAGCCGAGGACGACGTTGCGCTCCCCGGAGAGGTCGTTGAGCAGGGCGGCATTGACGCCCAGCAGCGACGGCTGCCCCTGGGTGTGGATGGCGCCCCGGTTGACCGGCAGCAGGCCGGCGATGGCCCGCAGGATGGTGGACTTGCCGGAACCGTTGCTGCCGATCAGCCCGATCGCCTCGCCCCGGTACGCGGTGAAGGAGACACCCTTCACCGCGTGCACCTCCCGGACGTTCGGCGCGTGGGTGCGCTTGACCAACCGGCGCAGCGCGGCCACCGGCGTGGTGCCACCGGCGGCACCCTGGTGCACCCGGTAGATGATGTGCGCGTCGTCCACGACCACTGTCGGGATGCGCTCCTGAGTCCGGGTCATCGTCGCGCTCGCCTCGATGGGGGCCGCCTCGATGGGGGTGCCGAATCGCTCAACCACGGCCGTACTCCTGTTCGCCGCGCCAGAAGTAGATGAAACCGCCGACGCCGGCCAGCAGCGCCCATCCGGTGCCGACCAGCCAGAGCTGGGTCAGCGACTCGTTGAGCAGCGGTGCCTCCTCGAGCAGCGTGTACCGGGCCAGCTCGATGTAGACGAGCAGCGGGTTGTACTGCACGAGGGTCGTCGCCCAGCCGGGCAGCCGCTCGAAGAGGCTGACGCTGTAGAGGACGCCGGAGCCGTACATCCAGGTGCGCATGATGAACGGCATGACCTGCTTCAGGTCGCTCGACTTGGAGCCCAGCCGGGCCACCATCAGCACCACGCCGGCGTTGAACACCGCCTGCAGGAACAGGGCCGGCACGAGCAGCAGCCACTCCCAGGTGAGCGGTTCGCCGGTGGCCAGCACGATGCCGATCAGAACCACCATCGAGGCCAGCAGTTGCTGGAACTGGGTCATGGTCGTCGACAGCGGCAGGCTGGCCCGGGGGAAGTGCAGCGCCCGGATCAGCCCCAGGTTGCTGCTGATCGACTGGGTGCCGGCCAGGACCGCGCTCTGGGTGAAGTTGAAGATGAACAACCCGGTGGTCAGGTAGGCGATGTAGTTCGGAATCTCGTTCTGACTCAGCACCACCCCGAAGATCAGGTAGTAGACCGCCGCGTTGGTGAGCGGGGTGAGCACCTGCCAGAGTTGACCCAGCTTGGCGTTGCTGTACGAGGCGACGAGCTTGGCGTTGGCGTACGCGGCGATGAAGTGCCGGTAGGCCCATAGTCGGCGGCTGTACTCGACGAGGCTGGGTCGCTCACCGGCGACCCGTAGCCCGTGCCGAGCGGCCAGCTGCGCCTGGGTCAGGCCCGTTTCGGGGTCGACCAGCGCGGTGGTGGCCATGGAAATGGCGCTCCGATCTTTCGTGCAGACGGGGGTTGCTCGCGACGATCGAATCCTAGTGGGAAATATGCGCGGGGCGCCGCCTCGTCGCTGCGTGGACAGTAGTCCGAAACACGTCGGGACGCAACCGTATCGTCGTTGCGCTACGCTGTCCGGCGTGACCTGCGATAAGAGCCCTCGATGACAGCCGAAAAGAGGCGGGCCCCGGCCGGCGCGGCGGTGCTGCGCGGCGAGATCACCACGGCGATCCGCCGGGCGCTGATGCAGGAGCTCGCCGCGGTCGGCTACGGCCGGCTCTCCATCGAGGCGGTGGCCCGGCGGGCCGGCGTCAGCAAGACGGCGATCTACCGACGCTGGAACTCGAAACTCGACCTGGTGTTGGAGATCGTCGCCGCTGCGGCACACGGCAAGCTACCCGCCCTGGACACCGGCACCCTGCGCGGTGATCTCGCGCTGCTGTTCCAGGCGGTGGCCCATGCGCTCCGGCACCCACTGGCGTCGCAGATCATCCCGGACCTGCTGGCCGAGGCGGCTCGAAACCCCAGCATCGACGCCACACTGCGTCAGGTGGTGCACGCCCGCCAGCAGGAGATCGGCGGTCGCCTGGTCACCCGTGCCGTGCAGCGTGGCGAGTTGCCTGCCGACACCGAGCTGGACGCCGCCATCGACCTCATCGTGGGGCCGCTCTACTGGCGGCTCGCCATCGCCCGGCTGCCACTCACCGACGGTTACCTCGACAACCTCGTCGACTCGGTGGCGGCCGGGCTCGGCGCGAACAGCTCGCTGCCCCGCCCCCGTGCGGCACCGATGTCGGGTTGACCAACCCTTCGACACTCGGTCACCGGCAGCAGCGGTCTCCCTGCCCGATTCCGCTACGCTGCCCCCTTGACACCCGGCCGTCACCGTGCCGATGCCCCTCATCCGCCTGACGAGTAAGGACGCCCGTGGCCAACGTCGACAGCATCGCCGTAGCGCCCGCCGAACCGGATCCGACACCGCGGCCCGAGCGGGCGTCCCGGCCCGCCGACGGCCGCGCCGGGCTGTCCCGGGTACGCGCGCTGGTGGCCGTCGCCCCGGCGGTGCTCACCGACGGCGCGGTGATCGCGTTCGCGCTCTTCACAGTGATCTACCACCTGGCCTTCCTGGGTGACCTGCGTCCGTCGGTCACCTTCCGGATCTGGCTGGTGGCCTGTGTGGTGCTCGCAGTGGTGGCAGTGCTGCGCGCCCGCCGCCGCGCCCCGGCCGACAGCACCCCGGCCGACAGCGCCCCGGCCGACAGCGCCCCGGCCGACAGCACCCCGGCGGCGCAGGACGAGCCGGTCAGCCCGCGCCCGGCAGCCGACCGTCGCCTGCTGATCGGTGTTCTGGTCGCCGCCGTCGTGGCCGCCGTCTCCGCCGGTCTGGCCAACACGAGCGTCAACGTCTCCTGGTGGATCCCGGCCGTGTCCGGCCTGCTGGCGGCGGTCGGCGGGCTGCTGCTGGTGCGCCAGGCATGGCTCAGCGGCCCGGCGCCCACCCCGGCCGCCCCGGTGCCCACCCCGGCGCAGTCGGCGTACGCGCTCGTCGTCTCGGTCCTGGTCGGCATCTCGTCGTTCTTCCTGGCCCGCAACACCCCGGACGACGTCTACTACGTCGGCAAGTCCGTCTGGATCGCCGAGCGTGACCTGATCCCGCTCAACGACTTCCTGTTCTCCGAGAACGTGCTGCCGCCGATGGGCTCGCAGCCACCCATCCCGTCGATCGAGGTCTTCGACGGCGCGTTCGCACACGTCGTCGGCATCCACGCCAGCTCGGCCCTCTGGTACGTCCTGCTGCCCATCATGGCCGTGCTCGCGGTGCTGGCGCTGTGGCGGCTGACGCACCGGTGGGCCCCGCGCCGTCCGTTGCTCGCCTTCACCGTGGCGGTCGCGTACCTCTACCTCGTCGCGGGCGGGGACGCCGCGCTCGGCACGTTCCACCTTCCCCGGCTGCACGAGGGCAAGGGCATGTTCGTCTCGGCGGTCATCCCGCTGATGTGGCTCTACCTGACCGAGTGGTTCGACAACCGGTCGCGGCGCAGCCTGCTGCTCATCGTGGCGCTCTCCATCACCGCGATCGGGCTCACCAACACCGCGGCGATCATCCTGCCGATGCTGGTCGGCGCCGCCGGCTTCGCCATGCTGCTCGTCGGCCGGTGGAAGGCGGCCGTCGTCGCGGCGGTCGCCGCCCTCGCGTACCCGATCGGCTCGCTCGTGGTCTCCCGCCTGGTGCTCGGCGGGATGACAGCGACCGGCGCGGACGACGCCTTCTTCGACGCGGCGTACACCTACCGGCGGACCCTCCTGTTCGGCGTGGTCGGGGTGATTAGTGGCCTGGCGCTGTGGTGCGGGGCGTTGGTGGCCCGTCGGCGTACGCCGGCGCTGCTCGCCGCCGGCGCCGCCCTGGCGCTCAGCGTCTTGTTCGTGCCCGGCGTCCTGGAACTGCTCAGCGCGTTGACAGGCATCTCGGTGGTGCTCTGGCGCGTGCCGTGGCTGCTCGCCCTGCCGACGCTCATCGGTCTGCTCTGCACCGTGCGCGTGCCGGCACCGACCCGGGCGCTGCGCCGGGCGGCGTCCGGGGGCATCGCGGTGCTGCTGGTGGCCTCGTTCGCGCTGTTCGCCACCCCGATGTGGTCGCCCAAGAGCTGGGTCGAGGTGCACGACCGCCCCACCTGGAAGCTTCCGCAGCAGCGTCAGGCGATCGCGTTCTGGATCAAGGACCTGGACCGTCCGGAGGGCCTGCTGCTCGCCCCGAAGACGATCATGCGCACCACGCCCGTCGTCACCAGCGAGGTCCGGGTCGTCCTGCCCCGCGACTTCTACCTCGTCGAGTACGACCTCAGCTCCCAGTTCGCCAAGGACCGACTGCTGCTCGCCGGCTTCGCGGACGGCACTGCCAGCCCGACGCCGGCCGAGCTGAAGCCGGCACTGGACCGCGTCGACGTGGGCACCATCTGCGTCTACAACGGCAACCAGTACGCCCGCGACACCGCGCCGCAACTGGGCTACCAGGAGTTCGCCACGCGCAAGGCGCCCGGCGCGATGACCTGTTTCCGGCGGGTCGGCTGAGCGCTGCACCCGCACCGCGCGCCCGACCCCGTGGTCAGGTCGGGCGCGCCGCCGGGCGAACTTTGCCCGAAATGGTGCCGGATACCCGAGCGACACCGAGCTGTCCCCTCGCGTTAAGGTCGCAGTCACACGCAGCCGGCCGCGACTGAGCCGCTGCGCGACGGGGGAGTGACGTCGGTCCATCACGGGCACCGCCCGCAACGAAATCTCGTAGGGAGCGAACTCGTTTGTTCGGCACGTTGACAGGACGCCTCGGAGTGGCCGCCCAGAGTGCGCTACTGGTTCTGGCCTACCTGGTCATGCTCGTCGGTGGCGTATTCGGTTGGGTCGGCCTGTTCGCCGTCGCCGGGTTGGCCGCCATCCTCGGTGAGTTCGCCGTAGCCCGCTGGTCACCATCCTCGCAGCTGCTGTTGGAGAAGGTGGGCCTTCACTGGTCGTACCGGCAGCTGACCCGCGACCTCGCCGCCGTGTTGCTCGTCACCGCCGAGGTGCGGCTCAGCGGGGGCGAGCTGACCCTGCTGCTGGTCCTGCCGGCCGCGGTGTGGGTCGTGTCGGTCTTCGCCGGTGCGCTCTCCACCATGATCGAGCGACGTAACCCGCTCTCCGCAATGGTGCGCAACATCGAGCTGGGTCCTCTGTCCAGCGCCCCCCAACCGCCCGCCTGGGCGGCCGCGGTCGCCGGTGACCGGATGCCGTTGCTCAACCTGCTGCTGGTGCCGGCCGGCGTGGCCGCCGCGGTGCAGCACGATCCGACGCCGTTCTTCGTGGCCGGCGCGGTGGCGGTCGTGGCGACCGGACTGGTGGGCGCCATCATCGCGCTGACCTGGCTCCGCGGTCGGGGCGCCGGGCAGGGCCCGCTGCTGCCCGCAGTCCAGCGCTGGATGGACAACTACCGGCCGGAGGTGGCGCTCTACTTCGCCGGCCCGGCCAAGGACGTCTACCAGGCGAACATGTGGCTCGCCCCGACCGAGGCGCTGCAGCAGCGCGCGGTGGTGCTGATGCGCAGCCGGGACGCGTTCCTGGAACTGGCCGACACCCGACTGCCGGTGATCTGCGTACCGGCCGGGGTCGACTTCATGAACCTCGACCTCGGCGGCATCCGCGCGGCGCTGTACTCCGCGAACGTTGGCGCGAACATCCACATGCTCCGCGAGCCGGGGACGAAGCACGTCTTCGTCGGGCACGGCGACAGCGACAAGCAGGCCAGCGTCAACCCCTACAGCAAGGTGTACGACGAGGTCTGGGTCGCCGGCCTCGCCGGCCGGGAGCGCTACGCGCGGGCCGGCGTGGGCGTTCTCGACTCGGACATCGTCGAGATCGGCCGGCCGCAACTCGCCGGCGTGCACACCTTCGGCGCCGAGTCGGTGGACCGGCCGTTCACAGTGCTCTACGCGCCCACCTGGGAGGGCTGGCTCGACGACGACCCGTACCACACCTCGCTGGTGCTGATGGGTGACCGGATCGTCAAGGGCCTGCTCGCCACGAACCCCCGGGTCCGTCTGATCTACAAGCCGCACCCGCTCACCGGCTCGCGGTCCAGGGCGGCGAAGGTCGTGCACGACCGGATCGTCACCGCGATCCGTGCCGCCGGCGGCAACCCGGACGCGTCCTCGTTGGACGGCACCGCGCACCTGGTGGTCACCGGCCGCACGCCGGCGCTGTTCGACTGCTTCAACCAGACCGACCTGCTGATCAGTGACGTGTCCAGTGTGGTGTCCGACTTCGTGCAGAGCCAGCGGCCGTACGTGGTGG
Organism: Micromonospora sp. NPDC005710; assembly: GCF_040630995.1. Taxonomy (NCBI): domain Bacteria; kingdom Bacillati; phylum Actinomycetota; class Actinomycetes; order Micromonosporales; family Micromonosporaceae; genus Micromonospora; species Micromonospora sp. NPDC005710. Next base: position 169,124 of record NZ_JBEXYP010000004.1, read on the forward strand.
CCAACCCGGCCGGCCTGTCGGAGGACGAGTTCCGCCGCGAGTACCCGACGGCGCGGGCCGCGTACCTGCTCTCCAAGGACTGCGGTGAGCTGGAGAAGATCGTGTCGGTCACCCGGGCCGGCGACGACCCGATGACCGAGGCCCGCCGGGAGCTGAAGACCTACCTGCTCGGCCCCGCCGAGGCCAACCCGATGGACCGGTTCCAGGAGGAGATCGACCGGCTCTGCCACTGAGCCCGTCCGCACGGCCTCGCGCCCGATCCGACACCGTCGGGTCGGGCGCGGTGCTGTCAGCCCAGCAGTGCGGCCACGGCGTCGGCGACCGGGAGGTCCGCGGGCAACGCCTGCGCCACCGCCACCGCCGCGACCGGCAGCGGGCCGTACAGGTGCGGAAAGAGCTGCCCGCCGCGCGACGGTTCCCACCGCAGCGCGTCGCCCAGGCGCTCCTCCTCGACGCTGAGCACCGTCAACCCGGTCGCACCGGTGAAGTGCCGCCGCGCCGTCTCCACCACCTGGTCGGCGCCGGAGAGGTGGATGAAACCGTCCTGCCGGTCCACCGCGGAGCCGGCGAAGGCGCCGACGGTGAGCGCGTCGTCCCATTCCGCGTTCGACAGCAGTTTGTAGATCACCACAGCAGCGTACGGGGCCACCGTCGACGCACCCGCCCGGTTTTCGTCGGTACCGCCGCGCCCGTCGCCTCCCGCCGGGCATGCTCAGGTCAACGGCCGCGGAGGGATGGGCGATGCAGAGCTACGACGATGACTGGACCGACAGCCAGCGCGCGCTGTACGACGAGTGCTACCGGGCCGGCGGCGAGTGGGCCGAGGACCCGGACACGCCGTCCGACGACGTGCAACACGTGATCAACCTGGCCGAGGCGGACGACGACGCCTTCCAGGATGCCGAGATCGACTATCCGCCCCTCGTCGACGCTGTCACCCAGGCCAGCGGGGTCAACGTCACGAGCGTGCCGGCCAGCCACGAGGACCCGGGTTTCCGCGGGTTCACCGACGGTGTGCGGGACGCCACCGCCGACGACACCTTCGGTCTGTAGCGGCAGGTGGCCCGCCCGGCGCGGGCGGGCGGCCCTCCCGGTCCACGCGCGCTTCTGCCACCATTCGCAGAACAGCGCTGCGACGGACGGGGGCACGGGTGCGAATCCTGCTGGTGGAGGACGACCGCCGGGTGGCCGCTGCGCTGTCCTCCGCCCTCACCCGCCGGGGCTACGAGGTCGAGCACGCGGCGACCGTCGCCGCCGCGCTCTCCGCCGCCCCCTGTGACCTGGTGCTGCTCGACCTGACCCTGCCCGACGGGGACGGCACCGACCTGTGCCGGGAACTGCGTCGGCGCAGCAGTCACCTCGGCATCATCGCGGTGACCGCCCGGGGCGAGGAACGTGACCGGGTGCTGGGTCTGCGTCTCGGCGCTGACGACTACGTGGTCAAACCGTTCTCGATGGTGGAGTTGCAGGCCCGGATCGAGGCGGTGCTGCGCCGCGCCGCGAACGCCGCGCCCGAGCGGCACCTCATCGAGGCCGGGCCGGTCCGCATCGACGTGGCCGCCCGGACGGTTACCGTCGACGGCCGCCCCGTGACGTTGACCCGCAAGGAGTTCGACGTCCTCCTCTCGCTGGCCCGTCAGCCCGGGGTGGCGGTGCCCCGCGACCGGATCCTGCTCGACGCCTGGGGCACCACCTGGGCCGACCGGCACACTGTCGAGGTGCACGTGGGGTCGCTGCGCGGCAAGCTCGGCGACGCCCGCCTGGTGGAGACCGTGCGCGGCGTCGGCTACCGGCTGCGGGACGCGTGAGGAGCTGACGTGCGCCGTCGCCTGGTGATCAGCTATCTGCTGCTGATGGTCCTCGTCCTGATCGCGTTGGAGACGCCACTGGCCGCCACCATGGCCAGCCGCGAGACCGAACGGGTCCGCGCCGACCGGCTCGCCGACGCCACCCGCTTCGCCTCGCTGGCCGGGCCGGCGTTGCGCGACGGCGGGCCCGGCCCGATCGAGTCGGAGCTGGCCAGCTACGACGACCTGTACGCGATCGGCGCCGCGATCGTCGACCGGGACCGGAACATCACCGTCTCGTCGCCGAGGTGGCAGCCCGGCCCGGGGACCGCGACGGTGCTGGACGTCGCACTGTCCGGGCAGCAGACGAGCGCCCCCGAGTCGGTCTGGCCCTGGACCACCGACCCGGTGGTGGTGGCGGTGCCGATAAACGACGGAGGTGAGGTGCTCGGCGCGGCGGTGATCGTGACCCCGTCCGGCCCGATCCGCCGAGCCGTCGTCGCGTGGTGGCTGCTGCTCGCCCTGGCCGGTCTGCTCGCCGTGCTGGCCTGCGTGCTCACCGCCTTCGGGCTGGCCGGCTGGGTGCTGCGCCCGGTCACCGAACTGGACGCGGTCACCCACGAGATCGCCGAGGGCGACCGGGGCGCCCGGGTGCAGCACCGGCTGGGACCGCCGGAGCTGCGCCGCCTCGCGGCCAGCTTCAACCACATGGCCGACGTCGTCTCCGACGTGATGGACCGGCAGCGCGCCTTCGTCGCGCACGCCAGCCACCAACTGCGCAACCCGCTCACCGCGCTGCGACTGCGGGTGGAGGAGTTGGGGCCCAGCCTCTCCGACCCGGACGGGCGGTCCGAACACCGGCTGGCGCTCGAGGAGACCGACCGGCTGGCGTTGGTGCTCGACGCCCTGCTCACCCTCGCCCGGGCCGAACGCGAGGAGAACGAGCGGGTCACAGTCGACGCCGCGGCGGTGGCCGCCTCCCGGGTGGCCGCGTGGGCGCCGCTGGCCCGGCACCGCTCGGTGGCGTTGCGGCTGGCCACGAGCGACGCCCCGGCGTACGCCCAGACCGTGCCGACCGCCGTCGACCAGGCGTTGGACGCGCTCATCGACAACGCGGTGAAGTTCAGCGGTGCGGGCGGGGCGGTGACGGTGACGGTGGCCCGCCGCGACGGCGGGGTGGCGTTGGAGGTGCGCGACTCCGGCCCCGGCATGACGGAGAGTCAGCTCGGTCAGGCGACCGAGCGGTTCTGGCGGGCCCCGGACGCGCAGAACGTGGACGGCGCCGGGCTCGGCCTGACGATCGCCGCAGTGCTTGTCGACGCGTCGGACGGGCGGCTCACCATGCGCCCGGGGGAGTCCAGCGGGCTGATCGCCGCCCTGTGGTTCCCGACTCCCGCCCTCTCGGTGCCGTCGGCGGACGACGAACCGGCAGTCGAGCCGCACACCTCTGCGGCCCGGTGAGGCCCGGCCGTCACGGTTTGGTGGCGCGGTACCAGGCGGCCGCGCCCGGGTGTAGCGACAACGGCGCGGTGACGATCGCCGAGCGGGGGCTCATGCGTCCCGCCGCCGGATGGGCGGCGGCCAGCTCGGCCCGGCGTTCCATCAGCAGCCGGGTCACGTCACGGACCAACGTCTCCGGCAGGCTGGCCCGGACGATCAGGTAGTTCGGGTCGGCCACAGTGGTCACCGCGTCCACCCCGTACACCGAGCGGGGAATGTCCCGGGAGACGTAGACCTGGCCGTACCGCGAGCGCAACGGCTCGGTCCACTCGCTGAGGTCCACGATCCGGATGGCGCTGGCCCCGGCCAACGCCTCGATGCCCCGCACCGGCAACCCGCCGGAGAAGAAGAACGCGTCGACGCGCCCGGAGCGCAGCGCCGTCACCGAGTCGTCCAGACCGAGCCGTTCGCGGCGCACCTCGTCGCCGCCGAGGCCGGCCACCTCCAACAGTCGGGTCACGGTGATCTCGGTGCCCGAGCCGGAGGCACCGACGGAGACCCGCCGGCCGCGCAGGTCGGCGACCGAGCGGACCGGACCGCCACTGGTGGTGACCAGGTGCAGTTGGTCGTCGTACACCCGGGCGACGGCGTTCACGGTGGGGCTTCCCGTCGGGCTGGTGGGCAGCACGTCGGCCTGGGTGAAGCCCAGCTCGGCCCCACCGGACCCGACGAGCTGGACGTTCTCCGCCGACGCGGCGGTGATCACCACGCTGGCGCGCACGTCGGGGAGTTCCCGGTTGAGGATCGCCGCCAGGGACTGCCCGAACGCGTAGTAGACGGCGGTGGGGCTGCCGGTGGCGATCCGGATCGACGTGGGCTTGGTCGGGGCGTCCCGGCAACTGACGACGGCCAGGTTCGCGATCAGCAACACCGTCGACAGGGCGGCCAGGCCGGCGCGGCGCGACGAGGTACGACTCACGCGGTGCACTGTGCGCGCTCGGGCGGGTGCGCGCAAGCCCGTCCCGGAGGGTCGCCACCCATTCAGCAGGCGGTGCGACGTGCCGCTGCCACCATCGCACTCCGCGCCGACGACGCCATCGCGCCCCGCGCCGTCGCCGTTGCGGGCACCGCCATCGGGCCGCGCGCCGGCTCCAACGCCGCGCTTCGCAGGATCCGCTGCCGGTCCGGGCCGTCGGCCACACTGACCAGGAAACAGCCGGTGCCGGGGCGGAGCAGGGCCGGCACGTCGAGCACTGCCGCGCCCCGGACCAGCACCGCGGCCAACTCCCGGTCGGTGAGCCGGACACCGAGGATGTGCCGTCGGACGTGCCGCCCGGCGGCCAGCAGCGCCGAACGCCACGCCGCCTCCGCCAGCCGGGTCACCAACCGTCGGCGGGCCGGCGAGGCACCGGGCAGCGGCCCGCCGAGCAGCTCACGCCGCCCCTGGCGCCAGCCCGCGTCCAGGATCCGGGCGTACGCGCCCCGGTGTTCCCGGGGCACCCACAGCCGGTGCAGCTCGTAGCGGCGGCGCAGGCCGCCGACGGCCACCTCGTGGGTGACCGGGATGTCCAACCGGGCGAGCAGTTGCCGCATCCGCTGCGCGGCGTCCTCCCGGTTGAACTCCACACCGGGAGTGTGCTCGGCACGCACCGCGCTCGGCCGGGCGGTGGTCGGTGGCGGCGTGCAACGCTGCAGGCAGGCAGCCTCGAACGCGTCGCCCAGTGTCAGCCAGCCCAGCGGGGCCGGAGGCGTCGGGGAGTGGGGCCGGTCGAGCAGGGCCGGTTCGCGGGTCAACGGAGGCTCCCTCGTCGGAGTCTTGGTTGCCATACCGTGGCCCCTGCCACGCGGTTAGGGAACCGCTCCGGCCCAGCCTTGAGGAAATCTTGCGGCTGCCACCCGACTACAGGTCGGTGACCACCAGATCCACCTGCCGCACCCGGCCCGCGGCGGTGGCCTGCTCCAGCACCGTGTGCTTCAACTCCCGCAGGGTGCCGACCAGCTCCGCGGCGGTGCGCGGCCGGGCGCCGGCGACGAGCAGCTCCCGGACCAGCCGGCCCTTTGTCGCCTTGTTGAAGTGGCTAACCACCGAGCGGGTCGACATGCCGTCGACCTCCCGCTCGTGCAGAACCCGCACGGTGACCGTCCGCTCGGCCAGCTCCCCGCGCGGCGTCCAGGTGGCCGCGTACGCACCGGAGCGCAGGTCCAGCACCGGGCCTCGACCGGCGGCCCCGTCCACCGTCGGGGTCAGCTCCCCACGCCAGTACGTCGACAGCGCCCCGACGACCGGCAGGCGAGCGCCGATCGGGCAGCGGTACGGGGGGATCCGGTCGGACAGCCGGACCGCGCCCCACAACCCGGAGCTGATCAGGATCGACCGGCGGGCCGCCCGTTGCGCGGTGGCCGGCAACGAGGCCAGGTCCAACGCCTCGTAGAGCACCCCCGTGTAGAGCCGCTCGGCCGGCGCGGTGGCCGCCTCCCGCAGGCGGGCGTTGCGGCGCAGCTCGCCCCGCTGGCCGGCACTGAGGCCGAGCGCCGCCCGCGCGGCCTCCTCGTCCGGCCCGGCGCTCAGCGCCACCAGGGCGTCCAGCACCCGCTCACGGGCCGGGTTCAGCTCGGGCAGCGAGAGCCGGTCCGGGGCCCAGCGCCGTCCGGTGCCGGCGTCGGCCTTCCCCTCCGAGGGCGGCAGCAGAATGAGCATGGGTCTCCTCGACGGGCGAAACGGCGGCGCCCCACGCGCCGGCCCGGCCAGCGTACGACCAGCCCCTACCGCCAGGGCCGCACCGGGGTATCGGGGTGGTACACGCGATAACCGCCGACCTCCCGTACCGGCGTGGCGTCTGCCCGCTCGGCGAGCAACCGGCGCAACCGCCGGTCCATCGGCGAGTCGACAGCCACCACGTAGCCCGGCCGCTCGGCCCGCCCCACCTGCCGCCAGTACGGCCGGTAGCGGTTCTGGCCGGGGGACAGATCACTGTCGAGCACCCCGCAGACCACCGTCTCGTCCGTGTTGAAGATCAACCGGTTGCAGGTCCAGTAGTCCCCGTACACCTGGTGGGGTCCGTCGGCGCGGAGCGCGGCGGCCAACTCCCGGGCCTGGCGCTCCTTGGTCCGCGACGCCGCGGTGCCGGTGACGGCGAAGAGCACGGTGGCCACGAGCGTGAGCACGGTCAGCGCGGCCAGCACGGCGGCGGACAGCGCGCCGGCGAAGCGCCCCAGCACGCTGCTGGTGCCCCGCCAGGCGGTGAGCGCCGCCACCCAGAGCGGCCAGAGCACCGCCGGCAGCGACAGTTGCAGCACCGACAGGTAGCGGGCGTTGTCCAGCGGGCTGGTCGCGGCGAGGGGGCTGCGCACGTACGACAGCAGTGTCAACGCCGCGCCGGCGAGCAGCGCGAGTTGCACGACCGGCCCGACCCGCTCCCCGCGCAGCCCTCCGGCCCTGCGCCCGACCCCCGCCCCACGCGGTGCCCCGGCCGCGCGCCGGTAGGCGAGCACCGCGAGCGCGGCGCCGGCCAGCAGCAGCACCGGGTACAACACGCCGAACCACTGTTGCCAGCGCCCGCAGCCGTCCACCGGACAGAGCCCGTGCGCCAGCGGCACCCCCTCCAGCAGGCCGCCCCGGATCCGGTCGGACCACTGCGGCTGCGGCCCGGCCTTGGTGCTGACCTCCCGGAACACCGACAGCGAGTCGTCACCGGGCCCGGCCCGCAGGTTGTCGACGATCATCGGGGCCACACCGACCACCACCCCCGCCGCCAGCAGCAGGCCGGCCCAACCGAGAAGCTCCCGCCGCACCGCCCAGACCAGGGCCAGCCCGGCCACCGCGAGGTACGGCAGGATCAGCCAGTCCGACCAGACGGACAGCCCGACGAGCAGCCCGAACAGGCCGATCGCGAGCCGTCGGCGGCGGACCGTGCCGACCGCCAACCCCACCGTGATCAGCAGCATCAGCAGCACCGCTGCCTTCACCTCGGGCCGCCCACCGACGACGGTGAGCTGGTCGCGCACCACCCGCTCCGGCCCGAGCGCGAGCAGACCCACCACGAAGGCGGCGAACCACGGGGTGCCGAGCCGGCGGGTCAGCCGGTGCATCAGGTAGAGGAAGAGCGCATAGAGGACGAGCATCGGCAGCCGCAGCACCGGCCAGCTCGGCCCGAACACCGCCACCAGGGGGGCGGCCAGGTACGACTCCAACATCCCCATGTAGTGCTGGCCGTAGAGGAAGACCGGATGTTCCCGGCCCTGCCCGATGTGCAGGGCGGCCAGGCCGAACGTCGCCTCGTCGCTGTTCGACACCGGCACCGTGAAGAGCGTCAGGATCAGCCGGTAGACGACACCGGCGAGCCCGAACAGCAGCGCCACGAGCGCCGGCCGGTCGAGTCGCGGACGCCATCGCCCGCGGTGCTGCTCTGGATGCGACACGACCAACGCCCCCGTCGTCGTCCCGACCGGAGTGTTTCACGTTCGGCCCTGCCACCGGGGCGGATCGCCGCAGCCGGGCCGGACCGGATCGGCGCAGCGCGGGTCGTCTCGCGTGGCCGTGGCCGACGACGTGTGGCAGGGTTGGCGGGTGCCACCCACTTCCGCCGGCCAGCTGGCCGTTTCGAACCTGCACCGGGCTGCGCGCATCGAGGACGCCGTGCACCAGCTCGTCGAGCGCCGGCTGCGGCGCACCGGCTGGCGGGTCAACATCGTCGCGTACACCGGCTATGGCGCGCCGGGTTGGGTGCGGGTGATGTGTCGGGTGCTGCTGAGCCGTCCGGACACCCGCCAGCGGGGCCGGCTGGACAAGGTCCGCGGTTGGCGCAGCTTCACGACGCTGCCCAACAAGCACGTCACGGTGACCATCGAGGCCGGCGGGGTACGCCACGAGACGCGGGCCGACCGCAGTGGCTTCGTCGACACCCTGGTCGAGGCGGACCTGCCTCCCGGGTGGGGCACGGTCCGGCTGAGTGTCCCGGACGCCGAGCCGGTCGACGCGCCGGTGCGCATCCTCGATCCGGAGGTCAAGTTCGGCATCATCTCCGACATCGACGACACGGTGATGGTGACCGCGCTGCCCCGGCCGCTGCTCGCCGCCTGGAACACGTTCGTGCTCGACGAGCACGCCCGCAACGCCGTTCCCGGGATGGCAGTGCTCTACGAGCGGCTGGTCACCTCGCATCCCGGCGCTCCGGTCTTCTACCTGTCCACCGGGGCGTGGAACGTGGCGCCGACGTTGACCCGCTTCCTGTCCCGGCACCTCTACCCGGCCGGGCCGCTGCTGCTCACCGACTGGGGCCCGACCGCCGACCGCTGGTTCCGCAGCGGCATGGAACACAAGCGGTCCACCCTGGCCCGGCTGGCCACGGAGTTCCCCGACGTGCGCTGGCTGCTCGTCGGCGACGACGGCCAGCACGACCAGGAGATCTACCGGGAGTTCGCCGCCGCCCACCCGGAAAACGTCGCCGGGGTGGCGATCCGCCGGCTCTCCCCGACCCAGTCGGTGCTGGCGGGCTCACTGCCCGCCCCGGCCGGCCGGCCGTCGTCGGGGCCGGTGGGGCAGAAGTGGCTGTCCGCCCCGGACGGCGCCGGCCTGTGGCAGCTGCTCCGCGACGCCGGCCTGGTGTGACCGCCGATCAGGACGACGGATCGTCGGCGTCCTGCGGTGCGGTGCCGAGGGCCCGGCGAAGCATGGTGACCAGTTCCTCGGCGGCGTGGCGGCTGTCGAAGTCGGGGTCGGCCAGGCGCTCCGAGACGATCGCGTCGATGGCTCCGTTCACGATGACGGCGGTGGCCTGCGGGTCGATGCTGGGCCGGTAGTCGCCGGCCGCCCGCGCCGCGTCGATCAGACCGGCGACCGCCTCCCGCCGACTGCGCGCGTTCGGCGTGTCGTCGATGCCGGTCTCCTCGCTCAACGCCTCCACGATCATCCGGGTGTGATCCGGGTGGTTCCGCAGGTACGCCACCAGGGACCGGACGTAGGCCTCCACGGCGGACGCACCGGATCGTGCCCCGACTTCGGCGCCGACGTACCCGGTGAGGGACTCGAGCACCTCGGCGTAGGCGGTCCGCACGACCGCGTCCTTGGACGGGAAGTGGTAGAGGACGGCGGCCTTGGAGATGCCTGCCGCCTCCGCGATCCGGGCGAGTGAGGTGCCCGGGTAACCGTGCCGGGCGACCAGATCGATGGTCACGCCGACGAGTTGCGCGCGTCGCGCCCGCTCGGTGATCGTGAGCGGCTTGGCGGCGCGGACCTGCGCTGACGTGGCGTCCTTGGGCTGCACCCGCTTACCGTACCGGCCCCTTCGCCTTGCACTTCCTGACCGGGCGGTTGTTTTTTCTACCGCCCGGTCAGTAATCTGACCTCATGGTGATGAGGCTTGTGGGCAAGGTTGGCGACTCTCTGCGAGCGCGTCGGCGCGGCCTCCTCCGGGTCGCCGCAGTGCTCGCAGTGGTCACGGTGGCGATCGCGTACGCGCTGCGCGACCCCGCACCCGTCGGCTACTTCACGTCCACCGAGTCCCATGATCGTTTCGTCGGTGCGTACCAGGAGGCGATGGCGGACCTGCCGGAGCCCGACCGCACCCTCGACGTCCGGACCGGATACGGCGTCGTACGGCTCTACCACTTCAGCGGCGGCACCGACCCGGCCGCCGCGCCCCTGCTGCTTCTGCCCGGCCGGGCGTCGGCGTCACCGGTCTGGGCGGACAACCTGCCGTCGCTGCTGCGGTCGCGCGACGTCTACACCATCGACCTGCTCGGTGAGCCGGGCATGAGCATCCAGCAGCGACCCATCAAGGACACCACCGCGCACGCGCAGTGGCTGCACGAGGTCCTGCTGGCGTTGCCCGAGCCGACCATCCATCTGGTCGGCGTGTCGTTCGGCGGCTGGACGGCGATGAACCTCGCCGTGCACCGGCCACAGAAGGTCGGCAGCGTCGTACTGCTCGATCCGGTGCTCGTCTTCGCTGGTCTGTCGGCGGAGGTGGTGCTGCGGTCCATCCCGGTGAGCGTCCGCTGGGCGCCCCGATCGTGGCGGGACAGCTTCACCAGTTGGACGGCGAACGGCGCCCCGGTGGAGGACGTACCGGTCGCCCGGATGATCGAGGCCGGCATGCAGGCGTACGTGGTGAAGCTGTCTCCGCCAGCCCGACCGTCCGAGGACCAGCTCGCGGCCGTCGACGTCCCGGTGCTCGTCCTGATGGCGGGAAAGTCCCGCCTGCACGACGCCGGCGAGGCCGCGACGTTGGCGGAGCGGTCCCTGACCCACGGCACCGTGAAGACCTATCCGGACGCGTCGCACGCCCTCAACGGCGAATACCCGAACGAGATAGCCGCCGACATCTCCATGTTCGTCAACTGAGGGGCTGCACAGCAGCCCCAGGGCCGGAAGCTCGGCCCGCACAGGCGAAACCCCCGGACACCGCAGTTCGCGGTGCCCGGGGGTTTCAGTTCGGGTTCGGGTTACATCAGTGTGGGTGAGGCCCAGCTGACGGTGCCGGGGGCGCCGTTGCCCGGGTAGAGGGTCAGGGTGCCGTTGCTCCTGCGACGGACCATGAGATCCATCTTCCCGTCGTTGGTGACGTCGCCGAGGCTGCTCATGTCGAAGTCCTTGCACTTGCCGCAGACCAGGACACGGGTGCCCCAGACCGGGGCTCCGCTGGCGGCCGCGTTGGGGTAGACCCACATGTCGCCGGTGCTGGCGTTGCGCATGACCAGATCCTGCTTGCCGTCGTTGTTGGCGTCCTCGATGTGCACGTTGTCGTAACCACCGCAGGAGCCGCAGAGCAGAATCCGATTACTCCAGGTGATTGCGCCACCGGTCGGGCCGTTGCCCAGGTACGCGTACATGTCCCCGGTGCTGGTCTCCCGGATGAACAGGTCGGTCTTGCCGTCCCGGTTCACATCGCCCAGGTCCGACGTGGCGAAGTTGACGCACTTGCCACAGACCAACTGGCGGGTGGTCCAGACCGGGTCGCCGCTGGCGACGGTGTTCGGGTAGACGTACATGTCGCCGGTGCTGATCTGGCGCATGAAGAGGTCCAGCTTGCCGTCGTTGTTGGCATCGGCCAGGTTGAACGAGTCGTAGCCTCCGCACTTGCCGCACACCACCACGCCGGCATCGAACGTGAGCGTGCCGTCCAGGTTCGTTCCGCGGCGCAGCAGCACGTCGCCGTTGCCCTGCCTGACCAGCATGTCGCCCCGGCCGTCGCCGGTGATGTCGCGGACGTTCGGTGCGAGGAGCATCTGGGCGTAGTTGCCCGGCGCGGTGGCCTCGGCCGGGTTCAGGGCCCGGTCCCAGTGCTGCACGTTGCTGACCTGACCCGAGTAGTACGAACTCGGCGCGCCCTTGTAGCGGTAGTGACCGATCACGAAACGACCGGTGCTGGGCCAGGACACGGCGGCGGCGTGCTGTGCCGTGCCAGCGAGGTTGTTGTTGACGTACAGGGCCATCGTGCTCGTGGTGGCGTTGTACGTCGCCACCAGGTGCGTCCACACCCCGAGCTGCGCGGTGGGTGCGCTGATGGCCTGGTCGTACGACCAGGCGTCGCTGTCGGATCGGGCCATCCCGAAGCGCCAGGTGTTGTCGCTCTGCTCCTGCCAGAGGATGAACCGCGCCGAACGCGATCCCTCCTCGGAAAGGATGATCTTGCCAGCGGTGGTGGGCTTCACCCAGACGGCGACGCTGAACGACCTGGTGGTGTCGACCAGCACCGGACTGGCGGCGCTGACCAGGCTGCCGGTGCCGTTGGCGTCCACGCCCGTGGCGGTGCCATCGGTGTTCAACCGCAGATCGGGGCTGAAGAGGTCACCCTCGTGCCAGTACGCGTTGCCGGTGCCGGTGAGGGTGCTGCCACCGGTGATGTCCCCGGCGGTGGCCGCGGACGCTCCGGCCGTGCCGTCGTCGAGCGGCCAGGTGTTCTTGGCGGTGACCAGACCCTGCGCCTGCTGGGTGGCGATGGCGGGGGTACCGCCGAGGCCGCTCACCAGGTACGCCGTCGTCAGGCCGTTGCCACCGATGGTCCACAGGTCGGCCGTGTTGTCGGAGTTGACATCGGCTGCCCGCAGGCTGAGCGCCGCACCTCGGTTCCAGTTGGTCGAGAGCGTGTACGGCGTGTAGGTGAGCTGGTTGGTGTCCGGGTTGTAGGCCAGGTTCGTCCAGAGGTGCAGGGCCCCGGTGCCGCTGTTCCACAGGAACATCGAGGTGCTGCCGTTGACCTGGGCGGTGGCGATCGTCCAGTTGTTCCAGTCCGCGCCGCCCGTCGGCGTCGGCGTCTGGGTGCTGGCGTTGTAGTAGTAGAGGCCCGGCGCGAATGCCATCGGGTAGTAGTTCAGGTAGTAACCGTTGGTGGCGTCGCCGCTGGTGCCGATCAGGTCCGGCAGGGTGGACCCGGTGCCACGGCCGTCGCCGGCGTTCACCAACTGCAGCGGCGCGTTGCCGTTGCCGTCGACCAGCAGCTCACCCGAGACGCTCACCTGGTTGTTGTACGGCTGGATGACCGAGCCGTCGCCACTGCCCCGCAGGATGGTGCCGTTGCCGGCGTTGTTGCCCGACGTGTAGTAGACGAGAACGTCCTGCAACCCGGACCCGAAGAAGTGACCGGAGATGACCTGGCCGCCGTTGAAGTCGGACGGGTCCTCGTTACCGGTGACCCCGTTGCCCCGTGCTCCGATGTCGTTCACAGTGGTGCGCACCGCGCCGCTGTTCATGCCCGTGCCGAGCCAGAGGCCGGAGGGCAGCCCGTTGCGGGCACCGATGGTCAGCAGGTCGGCGACACCGTCACCGGTGAGGTCCGCGTCGGCAGCGATGTCGGCCGGGTCCGCGTTGAACGTGACGGTGGCGGTCTCACCGAAGTTGCCACCTGCCGAGAGGCTGGTCACCGCAAGAGTGTTGGTGAACCGGGTCGGCGTCGTCAAAACGGTGGCAGCGCCGGCCGAGGCGGCGACGGTCACCGGGGGCAGGCCGTTGAGCTGGTAGCTGTAGCTGGTCGGCTGGGTGCCGGTGCTGGGCGGGGTGATGGCGAAGCTGACCTCGTTACCGATCTTCGGCTGGCCCTGCGGCTGGCTGATGTCCGGCGCGCCGGTCCGGGTCGGGTCGAAGGTGAAGGTGCAGGTCGCGGACCAGTCGCTGGCGCTGCGGAAGTCGGTGGCCTGGACCTTCCAGGAGAAGTTGGTGACCGAACCACTGGCTGCGGCGCGCAGTGTGGCGGACGGCACGACCAGCACGCCGGTGCTGCCGGAGGAGTAGGTCAGGAGGTTCGGGTTGGACGACGCCAGGGCGGTCTGCGAGGCGTCGGCGCTCTTCCAGAGCTTGAAGCTCACCCCGAGGGTGCCGCCGTTGGGGTCGGACACCGGGGCGTAGAGGTAGACCGGGTTGTCCCCGATGGCCGAGCCGCCGGCACAGGCGGTCCGGGGCGAGGTGGTCATACCGGTCGGCGTGTTCGGCTTGTGGTTGTAGAGGATCTCCAGGGTGGGGCTGGTCTGGAGAAACTCTTTCGAACTCTGGGCGTCGCTGCCCTCGTTCTCGCCGACCATCCACAGAGTGCGGGCGGCCGTTCGGTTGTTCGCGATGTCGGTCGTGATCTGACTGGTGATGTCGAAGGCGACCCCGGCAGCGGCGCAGCCGCTGTAGCCGTGGGCGAAGCTCGCCGACGCCGCGAGCCGGGTGGTGCTCTGCGTCTCCCAGAAGTTCCAGGTGGCGTTGGACTTGGCGAGCACGGTGTTCGGGGCGTAGACGTTCACCCGCTTCGCGTTGCAGGACCACGAACGGGTGTTGGTGATCTTGAAGGTGGCCGAGCTGATCTCGGCACCCCTCAGGGCGCTGTAGGGCACCGGGAAGTTGATCAGCGTGTTCGAGCGCTGCTCACCGGAGTTCCCCACCTGCATCCGCCCGATCGGGTCCGGAGTGTTGTTCCAGTAGTTGGTGGACTGGTGCTGGTACGAAATGCTGGACCAGCCGGACATCCTCGGTCCGGTGACGCTCCAGTTGAAGCTGGGGTCGATGTAGACCGGGAAGACGGTCGCGGCATCGGTGAGCAGCTTGCGGTCCGGCTTGAGGCCGAGCTTGCCGGGGGCGATGGCCACCCCGATGGCAGCGGTACGTGCCGCGCGGCCGGGAGTCGCGCTCGTCGACGCGGCGCCGCTGCGCGCTGTCGGTCCGCTGGTGCCGGAGGCCGACGAGTCCCACATGAGCGGCGCGGGTGCGGTGATGACCGCGTCGCCGGAGCGGTCCTGCCCGCTGATGTTCCCCGCCGCGTCGGCGCCGAGGCTGAAGCCCTTGGCGGCGGTGGCCAGTTCGAGCGTCGCCAGCTTCGGGTTCGCCGCGGCCTTCGCGTCCTTGACCACGAAGACGTGCGAGAAGCCACCCTGGGCGTTGACGGTCGCCGTCAGGTCCACACCGGGCAGCACCTCGGCGTACGTCGCCGTCGGACCGGCGAGCGTGGGCTTGGGCAGGGCGACGGGCGCGGTCAGGGTGAGCGAGCGATCCCCGCTGACCAGGTGGGCCATCGGTCCGGTGCCACCGCCGGAGAGCGTGACCTCGTGCGTGGTGGTGGTAGTGGTGATGGTGCCGTCGGCCCGTCGGACCAGGGTGGGGTCCAACTGCTTCCAGCTGTTGCCGACGCGCTTACGGTTCGGTACGGCGCTCTGGCTGAGCAGGAGCTGGCCGTCCGGCCGGGCGGTCAGGGTCTCCGTCGAGGTGCCGGCTGCGGTCGCCTCGACCTGCTTGCCGGTCCGCTTGGCCTTGGCCAGCGCCGCGTCCACTCCGAGCGGCCCGGCCGACTCAGCGGCGGGTTTCGGCTGTGCCGGAGCGGCAGCGGCGGCGGTTGGCAGGGCCAGGGGCACTGCGGTCGCGGCGATGGCGACAGCGGCCACCGCACCCGATGCGACGGCGCGTAGGCGCAGTCGTCTCTTGATCATATTAAGTTCTCCCCGTTAATGACGTGGACGCGTAGCCGCGTCCGATCGAGCGGCCACAGTGAACCAGTCACGCCTGTCTACGGGAAACGTCTCTGGTCACTTGATGCTGTCCTTTTGGCACTCAGTGAGACGGATTTGATGGCATCGGACGCTGGCCATCGTTATGACTCCGTGACCTTCGATGGGGCTGGACGTGAAACATTGTTCGCGCCACGGGGGTGTGCCATTGATCACTCTGCGTGGTCTCAAGTCCATCTCGCAGAGCTGAGGTACGCATGGCCGTCCACGGGGGATTACGCCTGCTCACACGTCCTAGACGTCTGGTCGCTGTTGTCGCGGCCGCGTCGCTCGCCGCCAGCCTGTTGTCGGGTGCGCCGGCGGTGGCGAAGCCGAAGGGGCCGGAGTTGGCGAAGGCGCCGGCGACGTCGCCGGGGCAGTCGGTCAAGGGTGTGAAGCCGTTGCCGACGAAGTTCGTGACGCCGCCGGACGACGCGAAGTCGACGTTCAAGCCGACGCGGACGGTGTGGCCGGAGGCTGCTTCGGCGCGCCTGGAGTTGGCGGGTGCTGCGGCGGGTGCGCGGGGAGCGTCGTCGTCGCGGGTGCGTGCTGCGGGTACGCCGGTGTGGGCTGAGTCGGTGGCGGCGAAGGCCGGCCCGCGCAGTCTGGACGTGAAGGTGGCCGACCGTAGGGCCGCCGAGGCGGCCGGGGTCGACGGTGTGTTGCTGTCGGTGTCTCCGGACGTCGGCGTCGGTGCGGTGCGGGTCGGCGTGGATTACGCGGGGTTCGCGGAGGCGTTCGGTGGTAACTACGGGTCACGATTGCGCCTGGTGCGGCTGCCAGCGTGTGCGTTGACGACGCCTGCGCGTAGCGAGTGTCGGGTGGCGACGCCGTTGCGGTCGTCGAATGACGCTGGGGCGCGGTCGGTGTCGGCTGAGGTGTCGATGGCGGCTTCGGACGTGCGGGTGCAGGCGGCCGGTGGTGTGACGGTGTTGGCGGCGGTCGCGGCGGCGGGTGAGGAGGGCGGCAAGGGCGGCACGTACGCGGCGACCGATCTGAAGCCGTCGGGTTCGTGGACCGGTGGTGGGAGTACGGGTTCGTTCACGTACTCGTACCCGATCACGGTGCCGCCGGCGGCGTCGGAGTTGGTGCCGACGGTGGCGTTGTCGTACGACTCGGGCAGTGTGGATGGGCAGACGGCGTCGACGAACGCGCAGTCGTCGTGGGTGGGTGATGGTTGGTCGACCCCGCGGTCGTACGTGGAGCAGTCGTTCGCGTCGTGCATGGATGAGCCGGGTGGCAGCGCGTCTCCGGTGAAGACGCCGGACCGCTGTTACGACGGCCCGGTGTTGACGTTGTCGTTGAACGGTTCGTCGACGGCGTTGGTGTGGGACGCGTCCAAGAGTGTGTGGAAGCCGGAGTCGGACAACGGTGAGGTCGTCACCCACGTCGAGAACGCGAACAACGGTTCGGGGACGTACAACACCGACTACTGGCGGGTGACGTTGCGCGACGGCACGAGCTATGAGTTCGGCCGGAACCGGTTGCCGGGGTGGGCGTCGGGTAAGGCGGAGACGAAGTCGGTGGACCACTCGCCGGTGTATTCGCCGCACTCGGGCGACCCGTGTTACAACTCGGCGGGGTTCTCGTCGTCGGTGTGCACGATGGCGTACCGGTGGAACCTGGACTACGTCACCGACACCCACGGGAACGCGATGGCCTACTACTACAACCAGGCCACCAACTTCTACGGCCGCAACAAGGGCGCCTCGGATGTGTCGTACGTCCGGGACAGCAACCTGGCGCGCATCGATTACGGGTTCACCGACGGTGGCGCGTACGGGACTGTGGCGAACCAGGTGGTGTTCAACACCGGTGACCGGTGTGTGTCGGGGACGTGTCAGCCGTTGAACTCGACGAACAAGGCGAACTGGCCGGATGTGCCGTTCGACCTGATCTGCGCGTCGGGGGCCGATTGTGACGACTGGAGCCCGTCGTTCTTCTCGACGGTCCGGTTGACGTCGATCGAGGCGCGGCAGTACAACACGGCGACGTCCCAGTACGAGAACGTCGATTCGTACGCGTTGTCGCAGAGCATGCCGGCCACCGGTGACGGCACGTCGCCGACGTTGTGGCTGACCGGGATCGTGCGGACGGGTCATGACACCAGCGCGGGCGGGTCGACGGCGGCGATCAGTTTGCCGTCGGTGTCGTTCACCGGTGTGAAGTTGCCCAACCGGGTCGACACCGCCGGTGGTCTGCCGTCGTTCTACCGGCAGCGCATCGCCACGATCACCACCGAAACCGGGTCCGTGATCAGCCCGTCGTACGAGTTGCCGGTGCCGTGCACGGCGCCGGTGAGCACCGACCCGGCGGCGAACACGAAGTCCTGCTACCCGGTGTACTGGACCCCGGACGGCTACACCGACCCGTTCAAGGACTGGTTCCACAAGTACGCCGTCACCCGGGTCACCTCCACCGACCCGACCGGCGGCGCCGCGGCCCTGTCGACCAGCTACAAGTACCTCAACGGCGCGGCCTGGCACTACGACGAAAACGAACTCGTCAAGACCAAGTACCGCAGCTACGGCCAGTTCCGCGGCTACGCCAAGGTGCAGACCTTCACCGGCGACGGCGTCAACGACCGCCGCACCCAAGCCGAAACCGCCTACTACCGCGGCATGTCGAAGAACAACAACAGCACCGTGGTCAACGTGACCGACTCCGCCGGCGGCACCCACGAGGACATCGACGAACTCGCCGGCAAGGAGTTGGAGAGCACCCAGTACCTCGGCGAAGGCGGCCGGGTCGACTCCTCCACCATCACCTCCTACTGGGTGTCCGCGGCCACCGCCACCCGCAGCAGGACCGGGCTGCCGGCGTTGACCGCGCAGTGGGTCGCACCCATCAAGACCTACACCCGTCAGGCAGTCACCAGCAGCGGATCGGTCACCTGGCGGTACACCGGCACGGACAACAGCTACGACGCGACCACCACCAGCGCCACGTTCGGTGAGCTGAAGAACACCTACACCTACACCGTGCCGACCGACACCGCCTACAACCAGTGCACCACCTACACCTACGCCCCGGCGAACACCACCAAGAACCTCGCCGGGCTGGTCAGCCAGACCGAAACCGTGGCCGTGGCGTGCGGCGGGTTCACCCAGGGCAGCCCCGCGTCAGTCCCCGGAAGCGTCAACACGTTGACCGCCCCCGGCAGCGTCAACCGACCCGCCCAGGTCGTCAAGGCTGAACGGACCTTCTACGACGACCAGACGTTCTCCACCACGTTCCCGCAGGCGGCAGCACCGTCCAAGGGCGACGTCACGGTCAGCCAGGTCGCCAAGGACTACACCGGCGGCGCGTACGTCTGGCAGACCACCGAGCGGTCGACCTACGACAGCTACGGCCGGGTCACCGACTCCTACGACGCCAAGGGCAACAAGACCACCAGCGGCTACACCATGAACGCCGCCAAACTGGTCACCGCCACCTCCACCACCAACCCCGCCGGACACGCTGGCACGGTCACGCTCGACACGAAACGCGGCATCCCGCTGGTCAGCACCGACGCCAACAGCATCGTCACCACTCAGCAGTACGACGCGCTCGGCCGCGCCACATCCGTGTGGTTGAACTCCCGCGCCACCAGCGCCGCAGCGAACCACAAGTTCGCCTACAGCGTCTCGAAGACCGGAGTGTCAGCGACTACCACGCAGACGCTGAACAACTCCAGCGGTTATCAGACCTCGGTCACCATCTACGACGCGCTGCTGCGCACACGGCAGACCCAGTCGATCACCCCGGCAGGCGGCCGGATGATCACCGATACGTTCTACAACACCCGTGGTGGCACTCGCGCGTCGTACAACGGTTGGTGGGACGACGCCAACCTTCCGGCGGTGAGCGCGCCGGTGTCAGCGGTGGACCTGGGCAAGCAGGTCCCGAACCAGACCCTGACCACCTACGACGGCCTGGGCCGGGGGGTCGTGGTCACGAACGCCAAGAACGGCGTGACCGTCTCGACGACCACCACCGTGTATGCCGGTGACCGCACCACTGTTGTCCCGCCATTGGGTGGGGTGGTTTCGGCCACCCTCACCGACCCGCTCGGCCGGAAGAAGGAGCTGCACGAGTACAGCGCCCGCCCCACGGTGACCACGCCGGCGGACACGTTCACCGGGATGTTCACTGTCACCGGTGGCACCGCAACGGTGAGCAGGTACGGCTACGACGAGCACGGCAACCAGTCGACACTCACCGACGCCAGCAACAACGTGTGGACCTCCACCTACAACCTGCTCGGCCAGGTCGTCGGTAGGGTCGACCCGGACGCCGGCACCAGCAGCATGAGCTACGACGCGAACGGCAATCTTGAGCAGTCCACCGACGGCCGCGGTAAAACCCTGTCGTTCACCTACGACGCCCTCGACCGCAAGACCGGCGAGTACGCGTCGACGGTGGCGAACCAGTCGACGGCGAACCGGCGAGCGTCGTGGGTGTACGACAACAGCAACAGCGTCACGGGTGTCACCAACGCGCTTGGGAAGCTGACCACCACTACCGCCTACCGGGGTGGACAGCCGTACGTCACGCAGCAGAAGGCGTTCAACGTCTTCGGCAGTTCCCTCGGCGCGACGGTCACGATCCCCGACACCGAGGGTGGCCTCGGCGGGTCGTACGTGTTCGGGCACACCTACTCCTCAGTGCTGGGTCTGCCCCTTACCGACACCTATCCGGCCAAGGGCAGCCTTCCCTCGGAAACCGTGCTGCATGGTTACACCGGTGTGCTTGACCTGCCCACCACCCTCGGCGGTCTCGCCGGCTACAGCCAGAGCGTCAGCTACGACGCGTACGGCCGAGTCGACCAGCAGAAGATCGGCTCGGCGAGCAGCCATGCCTTCGTCACCAACACCTACGACACCCACACCAGCCGACTGACCAACCAACTCGTCACCCGCTCCACGACCACCCCGTCAACTGTCGATGAGCAGGAGTACAAGTACGACCTGGTCGGCAACATCACCCGCAAGATCAGTAAGCGGCTGGGCGCCACCACGCCGGCGGAGACGCAGTGCTACGGCTACGACGGCCTGGCCCGCCTCACCGAGGCGTGGACCGGCACCGACGCCTGCGCCACCACGCCCACGGACGCGAACAAGTCCATGGTCGGTAACACCATCGGCGCGGGCAGCGCCTACTGGACCAGCTGGCAGGTCGACCTCATCGGCAACCGCACCAAGCAGGTCGAGCACAACCTCGCGGGCGGCACCGACACGACCACCACCTACGCGTACAACGGCAACGGTCAGAACAAGCCCCACACCCTGACCTCCACCACCAAGACCGGCGGGTCCACCGGCACCACGTCGTACACCTACGACAACGCCGGTAGCACCACCGGCCGCAACGCCGCCCAAGGCAACCAAACCCTCACTTGGGACGACGCCGGCAAACTCACCGGAGTCACCGGCGGCACCAGCGGTACCAACAACTTCATCTACGACGCCGACGGCAACCTGCTCCTTCAAAAGGAACCCGGCAAGAACACCCTCTACCTCCCCGGACAGCAGCTCACCCTCGACACCAGCACCAGCGTTGTCACCGGCAGCCGCTACTACGCCCTCCCCGGGGGCGGTAGTTGCATCCGTACCGGCAGCGGGACGGCGTACTCCTTTGCTATCGACGACCACCAGGGCACCCCAACCCTCTACCTCGACAGCACCGCCCAGAACCCCACCTGGCGGCAGTACACGCCGTACGGAGGCCCGCGAGGCGCCGCCGTCACGGCACCGGACAACCACGGCTTTCTCGACAAGCCGATGAGCCCGACCGGACTCACGACCATCGGTGCCCGCTCCTACGACCCGCTTGTGGGCCGATTCATCTCGGTCGACCCGCTACAGGACGCGGCGCAACCGCAACAGTGGAACGGCTACTCCTACGCCAACAACACACCGGTGACGTCCAGCGACCCCACCGGCATGATCCCGGATGACTGCAAGTACTTCGACTGCTACGGGTACGACGTCAAGAAGGGTTGCCCGGGCGGATGCGGCTCCACCGACAACGTGACCTATGGCAAGAAGAACAAGCTGACCAGCACGAAGCTCAAGCGCGGGAAGTACGTTCCCCCGCCGCGTCAGACGCCGAAACCGAAGAAGTGCGGGGTCCTCTCCTCCTTGTGCGATCGGGCCAAGGCGGCGGTAGACGACGCACGTCAAGTCGTCGACACCGTTGGCAGAGCCACGGTCCAAGCGTGGGACGCCACCTACGAGTGGGCTAAGGACAACCGGGGAATGCTTGCGACACTAGCTGCTACCGCCGGATGTTTTGTTCCGGCCGTTGGAATGGTGGCATGTGCCGGGCTTCAGGCCGCGGCTTATGCGGTACGTACTGAGCAAACGATCAGCGAACAGGGTGGATGGGAAGACAACAAAGAGCGGATCATGGTTGATGGCGTGCTGACTGCCGGAACTCTTGGTGTCGGGAGCGCCTTCCGGATGGCGCAGTACGGCAAGCTGGGGCGCGTCAAGGATGTGCCACTGGTGCCACTGCCCAAGTTCATCTCGCCGTCCAACAACGCCGCGTACCAGAAGGCATCAACCGCTGGCTGGAACGCCGCTACCACGATGAAGATGCCCTGGGGCTTCGGACCTACCATCGCTAAGACGATGGCCTGGTCCGGTCCCGCCTTCGGCGTCAACAAGTGTTTCGTGCAACAGGCATGCTGACATCGTCACCGTGACGAAGCGCTTCGTAATGTCGATACGGGCATGATCACGAGCCGGTGGGAGCGCACTAGGATCTCAACCAGTGCGCTCCCACCGGCTGTTCGGGGGCGAAGATCAAGATTCGGGAGGGCGAGATGAGGACAGCCTGGCGGTCGTGGTTCTGGAATATCGTTCTGACCATTGTCATGACGGTGATGGCTGCAATCATCACCGGTGTCGCGGTCTCGCAGAAGAACTCCGTTTCGGCAGTCGGCTTCGGAGTCGTTGCTCTGCTGTGCTGGGTAGGGACTCTCCGGGCACCAACCCTTGGCGTCTACGCCAAGCCCCACGGTGTCGTGGTGCGCGAGTTCACCCGCACCACGACAGTCGGTTGGGCAGAGGTCGTCGAAATCGACATTGCCCGCGGCGGCGGTGGTCCAACCCCGACGGCGCCTGTGATTCGACGACGGGGCAAGGGCGGAAAGGAGACGACCGTTGAGTTGAACGCCCTTGGCGGCTACGGACTCTTTCGACACGATGCGACACCGGCGCAGGTGGCAGTTGAGGGGTTGAACGGGCACCTCAACGCCTGGCGGAACCGCCACGGTCGCGAGACGGGCTAACGATCATCAGCTCTGCCGGAGCCAAACGGCGCCCAGCGGCGGCACCTGGAGGGCCGCTGACGCCACCATCCCGTGCCACGGCACGTCCTCGGCGCGTACCTCACCGAGGTTGCCCACCCCCGACCCGCCGTAGTGCTGCGCGTCGGTGTTGAGCACCTCCTGCCAGGTCCCGCCGGCCGGCAACCCGATCCGGTAGTCACGCAGGGGCGACGCGGAGAAGTTCGCCACGCAGACGAGCGTCGAGCCGTCCGGAGCGATCCGGACGAACGACACTGTGTTGTTGGCGACGTCGTCGCCGGCGATCCAGCGGAAGCCGGCGGGTTCGGTGTCCTGCGTCCAGAGCGCCGGGGTGTCCCGGTAGACCCGGTTGAGGTCGCCGACGAGCCGTTGCACGCCGGCGCGGGCCGGGTCGTGCAGCAGGTACCAGTCGAGGCCGCGTTCCTCGCTCCACTCCCGGTCGTCGGCCATCTCGGAGCCCATGAAGAGCAGTTGCTTGCCGGGGTGCGCCCACATGTACGCCAGCAGCGCCCGCACGTTGGCCAGCCGTTGCCAGGTGTCGCCGGGCATCTTGCCGGCCAGTGAGCCCTTGCCGTGCACGACCTCGTCGTGGCTGATCGGCAGCACGTAGTTCTCGCTCCAGGCGTACGCCAGGGAGAAGGTGAGCTGGTGGTGGTGGTGCTGGCGGTAGATCGGGTCCTTCGAGGTGTAGAGCAGGGTGTCGTGCATCCAGCCCATGTTCCATTTGAAGCCGAAGCCGAGCCCGCCGTCGGCGGTGGGGCGGGTGACGCCCGGCCAGGCCGTGGACTCCTCGGCGATCATGACGACGCCGGCGTGGTGCTTGTAGACGGTCGCGTTGACTTCCTGCAGGAACGCGATGGCCTCCAGGTTCTCCCGGCCGCCGTACTTGTTCGGGGCCCACTCGCCGTGGTTGCGGGAGTAGTCCAGGTAGAGCATCGAGGCGACCGCGTCGACCCGCAGCCCGTCGATGTGGAACTGGTCGCACCAGTAGAGCGCGTTGGCGACCAGGAAGTTGCGGACCTCGTTGCGGCCGAAGTCGAAGACGTACGTGCCCCAGTCGGGGTGCTCGCCGCGCCGCGGGTCGGGGTGCTCGTAGAGCGGGGTGCCGTCGAACCGCGCGAGGGCCCACTCGTCCTTGGGGAAGTGCGCGGGCACCCAGTCCAGGAGTACGCCGATGCCGGCCTCGTGCAGCCGGTCCACCAGGTACCGGAACTCGTCCGGGTCGCCGAACCGGGAGGTCGGCGCGTAGTAGCCGGTGACCTGGTAGCCCCAGGAACCGCCGAACGGGTGTTCCATCACCGGCAGGAACTCCACGTGCGTGAAGCCCAACTCGGTGACGTACGCGGTGAGTTGCTCGGCCATCTCGCGGTAGCTGAGCCCGGGCCGCCACGAACCGAGGTGCACCTCGTAGACGCTCATCGGCTCCTGGTGCGGCTGCCGTGCGGCCCGCCGGGCCAGCCAGTCCGCGTCGTTCCACCGGTACGTCGAGTGGTGCACCACCGACGCGGTGGCCGGCGGCACCTCGGCGTACGCGGCCAGGGGGTCGGCCTTGTCCCGCCACTGCCCGTCGGCGCCGAGCACCCGGTACTTGTAGCGGGCCCCGACGCGGGCGTTGGGGACGAACAGTTCCCACACGCCGCTGGAGCCGAGCGACCGCATCGGCCAGCCGTCGTCGGCGCCCCAGCCGGTGAAGTCGCCGACCACCCGGACGCCCTGGGCGTTGGGCGCCCAGACGCTGAACGCGACGCCCTCGTCGAAGACCCGGGCGCCGAGCGCCTCCCACAGTCGCTCGTGCCGGCCCTCGCGGATGAGGTGCAGGTCCAGCTCACCGAGGGTCGGCGGGTAGCGGTACGGGTCGTCGTGCGTGGTGCCGTCGACCTCCACCCGGTAGTCGAGCACTGTGCCGTCGACCTGCGCCTCGAAGACGCCCACGTCGTGTACCCGCTTCATCGGGTGTCGTTCGTCGCCGACGAGCAGCGCCACGTCGCCGGCTCCCCGGCGCATGGTGCGGATCGTCGTCGACGAGTCGGCGGGGTGCGCGCCGAGCAGCGCGTGCGGGTCGTGCGTCGCGCCGGAGATCAGCTGGTCCATCGGTCGTCCTTCGGAGCGGGAGCGGTCGGCGCGGAACGGGACGGGCGGGTGGCAGCCGGGCGTTGTGTCGACGGGCGGGCGGCAGCCGCACGGGCCGCCACGGTAGCCGGGGTCACCGCCACGCTGGCCCGGGTCACCGCCACGCTGGCCGGGGTCACCGGCGCGGTGGGTGGAGCCGACGGCGCGGTGGCTGGGGGCGGCGGCGTGCTGGCCGGGGTCTCCGGCGTGCTGGCCGGGGGCGACGGCTTGGTCGCCGAGGGCTCCGCGACGCTCGGCGGGCGCGACGGCTCGGTGACCGGGGCCACCGGGGCGGTGCCGCCGGACAGCTCGTCCGGCACGTCGGCGACGGTGAGGTCCGCCGGTTCGGCACCCGCGAGCTGCGGCGCGACCGGCGGCGTCGGGCGACGCACCGTCAACACGTGCGCGGGTTGCAGGTACGGGTCGAGCCGTACCGCGTTGCGCTGACCCCAGTCGTAGCTGGTGCCGGTCAGCTCGTCGTACACGGTGAACCGCTCGTGCCAGTCGAAGCCGAGCTCCGGCATGTCGAAGGTGGTGTTGCCCCACTGCACGGTGTGCGAGTCGAACGAGCAGATCACGATGACGGTGTTGCCGGTCTCCGGGTCGTGCTTCGACCAGCAGAGCAACGCCGGGTTGTCGATCTCGTGGAAGCGCAGGTTGCGGAGCTGGTGCAGGGCCGGGTTGTCGCGGCGTACCCGGTTGAGGGTGGTGAGGAACGGTGCGAGGGAGCGGCCCTGCGCCTCGGCGGCGGCCCAGTCCCGGGGGCGCAGCTCGTACTTCTCGTTGTCCAGGTACTCCTCGGCGCCCGGTCGGGCCACGTGCTCGAACAGCTCGAAACCGGCGTACAGGCCCCAGGAGGGGGAGAGCAGCGCGGCCAGCACCGCCCGGATCTTGAACATCGGCGGGCCGCCGTGCTGCAACGACTCGTGCAGGATGTCCGGGGTGTTCGGCCAGAAGTTCGGCCGCATGTAGTCGGCCGACTCGACCAGCTCCTCGCAGTACTCCCGCATCTCGGCGGCCGTCGTGCGCCAGGTGAAATAGGTGTACGACTGGGTGAAGCCGATCTTGCCGAGGCCGTGCATGATGGCCGGCCGGGTGAACGCCTCGGCCAGGAACAACACGTCCTCATCGACCGCCTTCACCTCGGCGATCAGCCAGTGCCAGAAGTCGAACGGCTTGGTGTGCGGGTTGTCCACCCGGAAGATCCGGATGCCCTCGCCGACCCAGTGGAGCACCACCCGCAGCACCTCGGCCCGGATGCCCTCCGGATCGTTGTCGAAGTTGACCGGGTAGATGTCCTGGTACTTCTTCGGCGGGTTCTCCGCGTACGCGATGCTGCCGTCGGCCCGGGTGGTGAACCACTCCGGGTGCTCGGTGACCCACGGGTGGTCCGGCGCGCACTGCAACGCCAGGTCCATCGCCACTTCCAGGCCCTGCGCCGCAGCAGCCTGGACGAAGGCCCGGAAGTCTGCCGGCGTACCCAGATCGCTGTGGATCGTGTCGTGGCCGCCCTCGGCGGCGCCGATCGCCCACGGCGAGCCCACGTCGGTCGGCCCGGCGGTGAGCGCGTTGTTCGGGCCCTTGCGGTTGACCCGGCCGATCGGGTGGATCGGCGGCAGGTAGAGCACGTCGAAGCCCATCGCGGCGACCCCCGGCAGCCGCTCGGTGGCTGTCGCGAAGGTGCCGGACCGGCCGCCCGCCGCTCCTTCGGAGCGGGGGAAGAACTCGTACCAGGCCGAGTAGAGGGCCCGCTTGCGGTCAACCCAGATCGAGTACGTGTCACCGGCGGTGACCATCTCCCGCACCGGGTGCTCCCAGAGCAGGTCGGCCAGGGCCAGCGCCGGATCGACCCGCTGCGCCAGCGGCAGGTCGGTGTCGACGAGCGCGCTGAGCGCGTCGGCGACCCGGGGCCGGTCGGCGGTCGGGACGAGTTCCCGGGCGGCGGTGAGCACCCGCGCGCCCTCGGCCAGGTCGTTGGCCAGGTCCTCCGGCCCCTGCCCGGCGGCGATCTTCTTGGTCACCGCGTTCTGCCAGGTCAGGTACGGGTCCTGGAACGCCTCGACGGAGAAGGTCCACGAGCCGACGGCGTCAGGTGCGATGGTGGCATGCCAACGGTCCTGGCCGGGCTCGCCCGGGCGCATCCGGGTGAACGGGCGGCTCGCGCCGTCCGGGCCAGCCCACACCACGTTGCAGCCCAGCGCGTCGTGCCCCTCCCGGTAGGCGCGCGCCGACACCGGAATCGGCTCGTCGACCACCGCCTTGGCCGGGTATCGCCCGCACGAGACGACGGGGGAGACGTCTTCGATCGGGAACCGTCCAGTCACCCCGCCAACCTACTGCGCGAGATCCGTTCGCGCGCGGGCAAGCCTGCCAGCCCGCACCTCCCCGGGGTCGCGCGTCAAAATCCGCACACTTTCGGTGAAGTTGCTGCCTCATGGCGTCCTCGACGCAGCAACTTCCTCGAAGTTGTGCGGATCTTCGCCCGTCCGCTGCCGGCGGTCCTCGTCGAGCGGCCGACGATCGGTGGCACTTGAGCAGCGCCGCGTGGCTCACATCACTGGTGACCTGCTCGTACAAGTGGAGAGCCCGCCGTCGCCGAGTACGGAGCCGACAAGTGCGTTCAGCCCCTCGTGCCACCGGTCTTCGGGCCAGTCGCGCAGGTGCTCGACGAGGTCGCTGCGAACGGCGGCGAGCAGGGCGTGGGCCAGGTAGTCCGCCGTCTGCGGGCCGCGTGCCTCCGCGACGAGGCCGGTGAGCACTGCGTGCCAGTGGTCGTACGCCTCATTGCGGTACGGGCTGCCGCCCCCGGCGCTCTCGAGCGCCAGCGTGAGCACCCGGTTGTCGAGCTTGAAGCGCAGCATGGCCCGCAGCAGGTCGACTGCCTGTTCCGCCGCCGGCCGGGTCGGTGACACCGCGAGCGCGTCCCGCAGCCGCAGTCCCCGTTGCTCGTAGAGGGCGCGGATGAGCCCGATGCGGTCGCCGAAGCGGCGGAAGAGGGTGCCCTTGCCGACACCGGCCGCGGCGGCGATGTCGTCCATCGACACCTGGTCGGGGTCGGTCGCGGCGTCGAAGAGACGCCCGGCGGCGGCCAGCACCGACTCCCTGTTGCGTAGCGCGTCAGCCCGCACGGGTACCCCTCTCGCCAAACGGACTAGTGGTCCGTATAGTTGAAACGGACCGGCGGTCCGAATCTTATCCCGACCGCCTCGGACGACGAAAGGATCGATCATGTCGAACCACCCCGCCGCGGTGTTCCATCGCGGCATGGAGTTGCTGCTGGCCAAGGACATGGCCGGCTTCATCGCGCTGTTCGCCGAGGATGCGGTGCTGGAGCTTCCGTTCGCGCCGCCCGGCCAGCCGCGCCGAGTAGCCGGCCGCGCCGAGCTGCACGACTACCTGATCAACTACCCGGCCCTGCTCGACATCCGCGAGATCCACGATCGGACCGTGCACGAGACCACGGATCCGGAGGTCATCGTCGTCGAGTTCGCCGCCTCCGGCTTCGTCGTCGCCACGGGTCGGCCCTACGAGGTGCGCTACATCGCCGTGCTGACCATCCGTGACGGGCAGCTCGCGCACTATCGCGACTACTGGGATCCGATCGCCGCGCAGGAACTGCTCGGTGGCGGCCTGGTCCGCTCATGATCCTGGTCATCGGTGGCACCGGAACCACCGGCCGCATCGTCGCCGCCACGCTCGCCGAGCGCGGTCAGCCCACCCGGATCGCCAGCCGGCGCCCCTCCACCGGAGGATTCCGCTTCGACTGGTACGACCCGACCACCCACCCGGACGCCCTGGATGGCGTACGCGCGATCTACGCCATCCCCCCGGTCGGCGAGGTCGACCCGGCACCGATCATGCTGCCCTTCCTCAAACGGGCCCGCAGCGTCGGTGTCCGCCGGGTGGTGCTGCTCAGCTCCTCGGCCATCGCCCCCGCCACGCAGGGACTGGGCCTGGTGCACGCACAACTGGGTGAGCTGTTCCCGGAATGGGCGGTACTGCGGCCATCCTGGTTCATGGAGAACTTCGTGGGTGGGCAGCCGCACGCGGTGAGCGCCCGCGAGCATGGCGAGATCGTCAGCGCCACCGGCACCGCAAGGGTCGGCTTCGTCGACCCCGCCGACATCGCCGAGGTGGCGGTGCGGGCCCTCACGGACCCGACGCCACACAACACCGACCACATCATCACCGGCCCGGAGGCGTTGAGCTACGACGAGGTCGCCGCCGTCCTCGGCGAGGTCGGTGGCCGGCCGGTCCGGCACCGTGGGGTCGACGCGGCGGAACTGGCCGACCGTCACCGCGCGAACGGCATACCGCCGGACTTCGCCCACTTCCTCGCGAGCCTGGACACGGCGATCGCGGCAGGCGCGGAGGACCGGACGACATCGACAGTCGCCGAGGTGACAGGTCGTCCGCCCCGATCCTTCCGGGACTTCTGCCGGGACCGCCTGCGCGACCGCAGCCCTTCGATCACGGTGATCTAGCCTTCGTCGATGACCGAACGGGTGAAGGTAGCGGTTGTCGGGGTCGGCAACAACACGTCGGCGTTGGTGCAGGGGCTTGCTCTCCACCGCCAGAGCGGCAGCATGGTCGGGATCCGGCGGCCGGTGGTCGACGGGCTCGGGGTGGGCGACGTCGCCGTCGTGGCGGCGTTCGCCACCTCCGCGGAGAAGATCGGTCGGGACCTCACCGAGGCGATCTTCCTGCCGCCCAACAACTTCCCTCGGCTGGACTGCGACCTGCCCGCGGTGGGCGTGCCGGTCACGAAGGGCCTCGTCGACGCGACCGAGGTGCCACGGGTGGCGGCGGCGCTGGCCGAGGCGGAGGTGCTGCTCTACTCGGCGCCGAGTGGCCGCCCGGAGACCGCCCGGGCGTACGCCGAGGCGGCCCTCACCGCGGGTGTCGCCTTCATCAACACCACTGCCGACCCGGTCGCCCGTGATCCGCACCTGCTGGCCAGGTTCGAGGCGGCCGGCCTGCCGTTGCTCGGCGACGACCTGGCCAGCCAGTTCGGCACCTCGGTGCTGCACAACGCGCTGCTGCGGCTCCTGCGAGAGCGCGGCCTCACCCTGGTCAGCTCCTACCAGGTCAACCTGGGCGGCACCGAGGACTTCCGCAACCTGGTCCAGAACCCCGACACCAAGATGCGGTCCAAGCTCAACGCCCTGCCGGAAGGCGCCCACAGCGTTGAGGTCGCTCCGCTCGGCTATCTGCCGCACCTGCGCTCGCGGAAGGTGGCACACCTCAACCTCGAGGCGCGGGGCTGGGGTGAGACGTCGGTGAGCCTCGACGTGAAGCTGACGGTGCACGATCCGAGTGGCGCCGCCGGCGTCAACATCGACCTCGTCCGCATCGCGTCGAGCGCGCTGCGCAACGGGCGTGGTGGTTACAGCTCCGAGGCGACGTCGTTGCTCAAGTCGCCGCCGGGAACGGCGGTCTGAGGCCCGCCCGTCTCCCTCACAGCGCGCCGACGGAGCGGTAGACCTCCACTGTCTGCCGGGCGATGGCGTCCCAGGAGAAGTGGTCCACAGCGCGCTGGCGACCGGCCAGGCCGAACCGTTCGGTACGCGCCGGGTCGGCCAGCAGCGTGTTGATCGCCGCCGCCAGGTTGGCGACGAACTTCTCCGGTTGCAACGGCGTTCCGGACCCGTCGGTGGCCTGCTCGATGGGCACCAGCAGGCCCGTCTCGCCATCGGCCACGACCTCGGGGATGCCGCCGGTAGCGGTCGCCACCACAGCCGTCTCGCAGGCCATCGCCTCCAGGTTGACGATGCCCATCGGCTCGTAGACCGACGGGCAGGCGAACACGGTGGCGTGCGTGAGCACCTGGATCACCTCGGGTTTGGGCAGCATCTCGGCCACCCAGACCACGCCGGAGCGGTTGGCCCGCAGCTCGGCGACCAGTTCCTCCACCTCGGCGGCGATCTCGGCGGTGTCCGGTGCGCCGGCGAGCAGGACGAGCTGGGTGTCCGCGGGCAACTCCCGGGCGGCCCGCAGAAGGTACGGCAGACCTTTCTGCCGAGTGATCCTTCCCACGTACACCACGCTCGGCCGGGACGGATCGACGCCGAGCCGGTCGAGCACGTCGGTGCCCTGATCCGGGGCGTACTGAATGGTGTCGATGCCGTTGTAGACCACCCGGACCTTCGACGGGTCGATCCGCGGGTACGCGGTGAGCACGTCGTTGCGCATCCCGCCGCTGACCGCGATCACCGCGTCGGCGGCCTCCATCGCGGTGCGTTCGATCCAGGAGGAGAGCGCGTAACCGCCGCCGAGCTGCTCGGCCTTCCACGGCCGCAGCGGCTCCAGGCTGTGCGCGGTCACCACGTGCGGCACCCCGTGCAGCAGCTTCGCGGTGTGTCCGGCCAGGTTCGCGTACCAGGTGTGGCTGTGCACCACGTCGGCGCCGGCCGTGCCGGCGGCCATCTCCAGATCGACGCCCATCGTGCGCAGCGCGGCGTTCGCGCCGGTCAGGCCGGGCGGCTCGGCGTACGCGGTGACGCCCGGCTCGCTACGCGGCAGGCCGAAGCAGTGCACGCGGACGTCGGCGAGGCTGCGCAGCTCCCGAGCCAGGTACTCGACGTGCACGCCCGCGCCGCCGTAGACCTCCGGGGGGTACTCGCGGGTGAGCAGGTCGACGCGCAGCGGGGTGGGTTCCGTCATGACCCCGCACCCTAGTGCAGAAGACTCCCCGTACGAGTGGTGAAGTGGGACGCGGGTGGATAGCGTCGGGGCATGGCTGCCAAGGTGCTCGCGATCGTCCTGGCGGGTGGGGAGGGCAAGCGCCTGATGCCACTCACCACGGATCGGGCCAAGCCGGCCGTCCCGTTCGGCGGGATGTACCGCATGGTCGACTTCGTCCTCTCCAACCTGGCCAACGCCGGCTATCTCAAGATCGTCGTGTTGACCCAGTACAAGTCCCACTCCCTCGACCGGCACATCACCAAGACCTGGCGGATGTCCACGCTGCTCGGCAACTACGTCACCCCGGTGCCGGCGCAGCAGCGTCGTGGCCCGTGGTGGTTCGCCGGCTCGGCCGACGCCATCTACCAGAGCTTCAACCTCATCAACGACGAGCAACCCGACTACGTGATCGTCTTCGGTGCCGACCACATCTACCGGATGGACCCGCGGCAGATGGTGGAGGACCACATCGCCTCCGGCGCCGCGGTGACCGTCGCCGGCATCCGCCAGCCGCTGTCGATGGCCGACCAGTTCGGCGTCATCGAGGTCGGCGAGGACGGCAAGCGGATCCGGGCGTTCCGCGAGAAGCCCACCGACGCGGTCGGCCTGCCCGACGCGCCGGACGAGATCTACGCCTCGATGGGCAACTACGTCTTCACCACCCGGGCGCTGTGCGAGGCCGTCGAACGCGACGCCGCCGACAAGAGCAGCAAGCACGACATGGGCGGCAGCATCATCCCGATGCTCGTGGAGCGGGGCGAGGCGAACGTCTACGACTTCCGCGACAACGATGTGCCGGGCAGCAACGACCGCGACCGCGGCTACTGGCGGGACGTGGGAACGCTCGACTCGTTCTACGACGCGCACATGGATCTGATCAACGTGCACCCCGTCTTCAACATGTACAACTTCGACTGGCCGATCTACACCGAGCAGCCGCCGTGGCCGCCGGCGAAGTTCGTCCACCAGTGGGGTGAGCGGGTCGGCCGGGCGGTCGGCTCGATGGTCTCCCCGGGTGTGGTGATCTCCGGCTCGCTGGTGGAGAACTCGATCGTCTCGCCGAAGGTGCGGGTGCACTCCTGGGCGCACGTCGAGGGTTCGGTGCTGATGGAGGGTGTGGAGATCGGCCGGCACGCGGTGGTCCGGCGGGCCATCCTGGACAAGAACGTGTTCGTCCCGGAGGGCGTCGAGATCGGCGTCGACCTGGAGAAGGACCGGCAGCGCTACACCGTCTCCGACAACGGCATCGTGGTGATCGGCAAGGGCCAGAAGGTCGTGCCGTGACCGACAGGTACTCCCCGAGGAGGTTCCCGCAGTGACCCACCCCCGTGCCGGCCAGCCCGCCGAGCCCGCCGACCTGGTCGACGTGCCGCGCCTGGTGACCGCCTACTACGCCGAACATCCGGATCCCTCGGACCCGGCGCAGCAGGTCTCGTTCGGCACCTCCGGCCACCGCGGCTCCAGCCTGCGCAACGCCTTCAACTCCGATCACATCCTGGCGGTCACCCAGGCGCTCTGCGACTACCGGCGCGAGCAGGGGCTGGACGGGCCGCTCTTCCTGGCCCGGGACACCCACGCGCTCTCCGCGCCGGCGGCCGTGGACGCCCTCGAGGTGCTGGCCGCCAACGGGGTCACAGTCCTGGTGGACAGCCGCGACGGCTACACCCCGACCCCGGCGCTGTCGCACGCGATCCTCACCCACAACCGGGGGCGGACCAGCGGGCTCGCCGACGGCATCGTGATCACCCCGTCGCACAACCCGCCCGACGACGGCGGTTTCAAGTACAACCCCACGAACGGCGGGCCGGCCGACACCGACGTGACGCGGTGGATCCAGGACCGGGCCAACACCATCCTCGCCGCCGGGCTCAAGGAGGTCCGCCGGATCACCCACGCGCGGGCGCGGGCCGCCGACACCACCGGGGAGTACGACTTCCTCGCGAACTACGTCGACGACCTGCCGGCGGCGATCGACATCGACGCCATCCGCGACGCGGGGATCCGGATCGGCGCGGACCCGCTGGGCGGGGCGAGCGTGGCGTACTGGGGTGAGATCGCCGAACGGCACCGGCTGGACCTGACAGTGGTCAACCCGACTGTCGACCCGACCTGGCGGTTCATGACCCTGGACGGCGACGGCAAGATCCGGATGGACTGCTCCTCGCCGAACGCGATGGCGTCGCTGATCGCCGCGCGGGCCGACTACCAGATCTCCACCGGCAACGACGCGGACGCCGACCGGCACGGCATCGTCACGCCGGACGCCGGGCTGATGAACCCCAACCACTACCTGGCGGTGGCGATTCGTCACCTGTTCCGCACCCGCACCGAGTGGGGTCCGGCCGCAGCGGTGGGCAAGACCCTGGTGTCCTCGTCGATGATCGACCGGGTTGCCGCCGACCTGGGTCGGCCGCTGCTGGAGGTGCCGGTCGGCTTCAAGTGGTTCGTGCCCGGCCTGCTGGACGGCGCTGTCGGCTTCGGTGGCGAGGAGAGCGCCGGGGCGTCGTTCCTGCGCCGCGACGGCTCGACCTGGACCACCGACAAGGACGGCCTGCTGCTCTGCCTGCTCGCCGCCGAGATCCAGGCCACCACCGGCCGCAGCCCGAGCGAACACTGGGCGGAGCTGGCCGAGCGTTTCGGCGCGCCCGCGTACGCCCGGATCGACGCGCCGGCCACCCGGGAGCAGAAGGCAGTGCTGGGCAAGCTCTCCCCGGAGCAGGTGACCGCCACCGAGTTGGCCGGTGAGCCGATCACCGCGACGCTCACCACAGCCCCCGGCAACGGCGCACCGATCGGCGGCCTGAAGGTCACCACCGAGTCCGGCTGGTTCGCCGCCCGCCCGTCCGGCACCGAGGACGTCTACAAGATCTACGCCGAGTCGTTCCAGGGCCCGGAGCACCTCCGCCGACTCCAGCAGGAAGCCCAGGACCTGGTGACCGAGGTTCTCGGCTGAGCGGTCGGTTCGCGAACGCAGCGGGGCCGACGCCGGAAGGCGTCGGCCCCGTTTCCGCGAGGTCAGCGGGCCAGCGGTATGCCCTTACGCCGTTGCGGGAGCGAACCGTGCGGAACGCCGCAGAGCCGGGCGAGCTGATCGATGACCTTGGCGGGCTCGTCGAACGGATCCAGTCCACTCACTTCGAGGGGGTCCAGGGCCGGAACCGTCACGTGCGAGATCAGCGGGTGCAGCGGCCGGTGGTCGGCCTCGCCCTGACCGAGCAGGTCCT
Organism: Micromonospora sp. NPDC005710; assembly: GCF_040630995.1. Taxonomy (NCBI): domain Bacteria; kingdom Bacillati; phylum Actinomycetota; class Actinomycetes; order Micromonosporales; family Micromonosporaceae; genus Micromonospora; species Micromonospora sp. NPDC005710. Next base: position 203,620 of record NZ_JBEXYP010000004.1, read on the forward strand.
CGTGCAGCTTCTCCCCGGGGCGGAGCCCGGTGTAGACGATCGGGACCGGGCTGGCCGCCTGCTCGACCATCCGGCGGGCGAGGTCGTCGATCCGGACCGGCTCGCCCATGTCGAGCACCAGGGCCTCCCCGTCCCGACCGATGGCGGCCGCCTGAAGGACCAGGTGCACCGCCTCCTGCACCGTCATCAGGTACCGGGTCACGTTGGGGTCGGTGACGGTGAGCGGCTGCCTCGCCTCGATCTGCCGTTGGAACGCGGTCACCACCGAACCCCTGCTGCTCAGGACGTTTCCGAACCGGACGCTCAGGAAGGTGCCCGGATAGGTCGCCGCCGCGTGCGCGGTGAGCATCTCGGTGATCCGCTTCGAGTAGCCGAGCACGCTGATCGGGTCGGCGGCCTTGTCGGTGGAGATGTTGACGAACCGGGCGACGTCCCGGCACGCGTCGAGCACTGTGAGCGTTCCCCAGACGTTCGTCTTGACCGCCTCGCCCGGGTGCCGTTCCAACAGGGTCAGGTGCTTCAGTGCGGCGGCGTGGAAGACGATCTCGGGACGGCGTTCCCGCATGATGCGTCGGATGCCCTCGTCGTCGCGCAGGTCGGCGAGGATGAGTTCGGGGCCGTCCAACAGCGCGCGTCCGGTGAGCGACATCTGCAGGCTGTGCAGGGCCGACTCGTCCCGGTCCAGCATCATCAGCTCGGCGGGGTTGGCGCGCATGATCTGCCGGCACAACTCGGAGCCGATCGAGCCCCCGGCCCCGGTGACCAGAACACGTCGACCGGTGAGCCCGTTGTCGTCGAGGGTCAGGTCGCCGACCACCTGGCGTCGGCCGAGCAGGTCACTGATCTGGACGTCCCGTACGTCGCTCACGGTGATCCGGTGATCCACCAACTCCCGGACCGGTGGCAGGACCTTGAACGCCGCGCCGGTGCGCAGCGTCGCCTCCCGCACCTCGCGGATCAGCGTGGCGTCGGCGTTGGCCACCGCGAAGATCACTGTGGTGGCGCCGGTGCGGCGGATCACGTCGACGAGGTGCTGCCGGCCGCCGAGCACCGGCACACCGGCGATGCGCAGGTCGTGCTTGCCCGGGTCGTCGTCGAGCGCGCCGATGGGCAGGTAGCGACCCTTGGGGTCGCTGAGCATGGCGCGTACCAGCCCCTGCCCGGCCTCGCCGAGACCGAACAGCAGCACCGGTGTCGCCGAGCGGGCGTCCGGTCGCATCGCACGGTCCCGCCGGTGGCGGTGCAGGAGCCGGCAGCTGAGCATCAGCAGCAGCGCCAGCGCGGCACCGATCACCGGGGTGCTGGCAGGCACCGGGCGTTCGCCGAGCGTGAGGAGGGCGACGAGGACGATCGCCGCCGTGGTGGCGGTGGTGCCGGCGAGGCCACGGACCTCCTCGACGGTGCCGAGGGGCTGACGACCGGAACGGATGCGGCGCAGCGCGCTGACGCCCACATGCAGCACGGCGGCCCCGCCGCCGAGCAGTACCGCGTTGACCGCCTGATCGATGGTGAGAGCTAGTTCGTACCGGGCCCAGCCCGCGACGGTGAACCCGCCGACCCAGCCGAGGGCGTCGGCGGCGAGGAAAACGGCGGTCCGACGACGACTCACCCTGGCCCGGCCGGTGGCTGTTGACGTCGTTGGCTCAACCCGTTGTATCTCCGGCGGCATCTACGACTCCCTGTCCTGTCCGTGGCCGGGGGAGACCCAGGGCAGGTCAGGGGCCACGCACGTCCCCTAACTGCTTAGCGGACTTTGCGACACGGAATCCGGTTTTCACGTTTCTATGGCCGGTTGTCTGATTTAGTGTCGGGAAACCCGATGAGAGCGGCAGTCACCGCTGAGGCTCCTCGCGGCGGCCGAGTTGGCGACGCAGGCTCTCCGGGAGCAGCTCGCGGAGCTGCTCCGGCAGCAGCGGCAGGTCCAGCAGCCTCAGCTTGAGCTGATTGCGTTCCTGGTGGCGGCGCGGGTCGAGGCGGACCACCAGGCCGGCGTTGGGGCGGTACACGACCTCCACCTCGCCCGTCGTCGACCCGTTACGGATCACCCGCCCGTCCACCTCCACCGAGACCGGCCCGGACCCGGGCCGCAGGTCCAACCGCACCGTCTCCTCCGGCGACAGCACCACCGACCGGGAGATGCCCGCCATCGGTGCGCTCGGGGTCACCACCACGGCCCGCGTCGCCGGCGAGATCAGTGGTCCACCGGCGGCGTAGCTGTAGGCGGTCGACCCGGTCGGGGTGCACACCACCACCGCGTCGCAGCGGTAGTAGCCGTACTGCTGCCCGTCCACGCTCAGGTTGGCGCTGACGAACCCCTGCCCCGGATGGCGGACCAGCGCGATGTCGTTGAACGCGACGACGTCGTCGCCGCACACCGTGCAGGCCAGGCAGCTGTGCGCCTCGATGGTGTATTCCCCGGTCAGCAGCCGGGCCAGCGCCGCCGGCAGGTCCGGCGGTTCGACCTCCACGAGGAACCCCAGCTTGCCCAGGTGTACGCCGAGCACCGGCTTCGGGTCGCGGACGGCCATCCGCAGTGCGCCGAGCATCGTGCCGTCCCCACCGATGGCGACAAGCATGTCCGAGGTGGCGGCCAGCTCGTCCTCCGGCACCTTGCGGACCGCTTCGGGCACCCGGTGCCGGTCCTGTTCGCGAACCGCCAGGGCGGCGTGGTGCTCAGCCGCCCAGGCCACTATCGTGCCCACCACCGCGGACGCGTCCCGGGTGGGATGGAGCACCAGCCCGAGCCGGAACCGATCCATGTTCCCAGCTCACCACAGTTTGGGCGGCCGCACGGGCCGACCCGCGACGACCCTCGTACACAAAGGCGTTTCGCCCGGTCGGTTGGGTCGTTGGGGTCAGGAGCGACAAACCACATCCCAGAGGGGGCGCCCGCGATGACCTGGCCCGGGGCTGCCCTCGACCCCGGCGGGACGACCGGTGCGATCGAGGCGCGCACGGATCGGCCAACCGGAGACAGGGCGTCCGGCGCCCACCGGGATCTCGTCGGTCGGGTGCTCCGCTGCTACCCGGTGACCGTCGTCGTGCTCGCCCCGTACGCGCTGCTCATCCTGCCGATGGCGGCCTTCTACCGGAATCCGGAGACCGGCTTCATCGTCTCCCTGGTCGGGCTCGCGGTGCTGGGCAGCGTCGCCGTGGAGACGGTCGGCTGGCTGTTCGGACGTGCCGACCCGCGCTGGCGAGAGGGCTTCCGACGCGCCCACGCCCGTTATCCGTGGCTCTACCCGGTGGCGGTAGCGGTCACGCTCACCAGCATTGCCGCCAACGTGCTCGGGGCCCACCTCGGGCGTGGATCGATCGTCAACCAGGTCGCCGGCGACCTGTCCGGCGGGCCGCTCGCGACAGTGAGCACGCTCTTCTCGGGCTGGACGGCCCTGGGCTTCGCGTTGCTGGTGGCCAGCCACCTGAGCGGGCGGCTGTCCCGGCCGAAGCTGTACGGCTGGTTGGCCGTCCTCGTCGGCGCGGAGCTCTACGTCGGCCTGCTGACGGCGGTCACGGCGCCATTGGTAGCGCTGGTGTTCTTCATGGCCGCCACCGGGGCGCTCTGCGGTGTCTTCCGGTTGCGGCACCTGCTGCTCTGCGCGGTGGTGCTCTTCCTCGCCTGGCCGGCGGTGTTCGAGCACCGCAACGCCATCCGGGCGGATCGAGGCGTCGCGGTGGACACCAGTGTCACCGCCACCGACCGACTGCGGCTGGACAGTCAGCTCAGCATGGTGGCGGGCTTCGACGTCCCGGTCGACCTGGGTCAGCCCGGGGTCACCGACTACCTGCGGTACGGGCTGGTGCCCCGGGTGCTCGATGCGGATCGGGCGGCGCTCTCCACCGGGCAGCGGATCAACCAGTACATCGGCGGCGGCCCGACGTCGGCCTACACCTTCCTGCTGCTGGGCAACATCTGGTTCTTCGACGGCCCGGTCGGAGTGGTCGCCGTGCACGCCTTCTGGGCCGCGGTGGCGGCGGTGCTGCTGCGCTGGCGAGGGCCGCCCGGCCCGATCCGGCTGAGCCTCTTCTGCCTGGTGCTCTTCGACCCGCTGCTGTGGTCCAACACCTACCCGGACTCCACAATCAGCTTCCTGCAACACGTGGTGGCGGCGACGCCGGTCTTCGTCCTGCTGAGGCTCACCCGCCGCCCTTTGCACGGAGTGCGCAGGAACGCGGACCCCGCCCGGCTGCCCAGGGCCCGCGGCGCGAGCCGGTGACGGTACGGGTGGGCCGGCACGCGCGCGGTCGGGCCGACGCTCCGGCCGGCCCACGCACCGGTCGCCGGGCGTTGCTCGCGCTTGTCGTGGGCGGGCTCTCCAGCGGCGGCAACCTCCTGCTGGCGATCACCGTGACCCGGCTGGAGTCGGTCGGCGGGCTGGGCCAGTTCGCACTGGCCTTCTCGTTCTACATCGTCGGCTCCGGGCTGGTGCGCAGCACGGTAACCGACACCGTGCTGGCCAGCGGGGCAGGCGTCGCGTCGGCCGCCCGGAGGGCGATCCTGCTCGGCCTCGTCGGCGGCGTCCTGGTCGGCGCGGCGGGCACGGCGTACGGCTCGCCCTATCTGCTGTTCGCGGGCCTCGCCCTGCCCGGGCTGGTTCTCTACGACTACACCAAGGCGGTCGCCGTCGGCATCGGCGCGCCCTCGGCGGCGATGGCCCAGGAGATCGCCTGGGCGGCGCTCACCGGCTGCGCCGCGCTCGCCGGCCTGCTCCGAATGATCGACACGCCGTACGTCTTCGCCGTCTGGGCCCTCGGCGGCGCGCTGATCGGCGTGGTCGTAGCGGCCCGTCGCCGGTACGCGCTGCTGCCCGGCTGGCGAGTCGGTCGGGCCGAGACCCGCGTCGCGGCGGGGTTCGGTGCGCAGTTCCTACTGACCACCGGCTCGGCGCAGCTCGCGCTGACCGCCGTGGCGTTCGTCGCCGGCACGGCGGTGGTCGGCGCGTTGAGCGCCGGACGCACGTTGCTGGGGCCGGTCAACCTGGTGCTGTCGACAGCGGCCACGCTGATCCTGCCGCAACTGGCCCGGACCCGGGCCGAGTCCCGCGCGGTGCGGACTCGGGCGGCTGGCCGGCTCGCGCTACTGGTGGCCGCCGCCGTCCTGCCGTTGACCGGAGCGGTGGCCCTGCTGCCGGACGCGGTCGGCAAGGAACTGCTCGGCGCCAACTGGACGGTCGCCCGGAGCCTGCTGGTGCTGCTCGCGCTGGAGAGCCTGCTCGCCGTGCCGGCCACTATCGGTTTCGCCGGGCTGCGGATCGAGCGGGCGAGCCGGCGGGCGATAGTGCTCGGCATCCTGCTCGGCGGGCTGCGTGTGCCCGCGGTCGTCGCCGGGGCGGTCCTGTTCGGTGCGCCCGGGGCGGCCGGAGCGCTTGTCGTGCTGGCCCTGGTCAGCGCCGTGGCCTGGGGTGGCAGCTATCTTCTGCTGCTGCGCGACCCGGCGGCGGACCGCTCGCCGGTGGTCCAACCGGCCTGACCGCCGCTCGACCCGCGCCGACGGGCTCGGCGCGGGTCGGGCGGCGGGTCAGGCGATGGTGGCCAGGGCCGCGCGGATGCGCTCCACCACGGCCTTGACCGCCGGTTCGGCCAGATCGGCGTACGTGGGCAGGTTGATGCCGCGCCGACTCAGGTCCTCGGTCACCGGACAGTCCGCGCCGGGATCACGATGCGCGGGCAGGTCCGGGATCGGCACGAAGAACGGTCGGGTCTCCACGCCGAGCCGGGCGAGCCCTCGGGCCAGCGCGTCCCGGGATGTCGCGTCCCCCTCGGCCCCGACGAGGAAGGCCGCCATCCACGGCGCCCGGCGAACTCCGGCGGCCACCGGCTGCGCCGACAGCGCCGGCTCGTCCGCCAACTGCTCCTCGTAGCCGGCGATCACCCGGTCCCGGAGGGCGATGATCTCGTCGGCCCGTTCCAGTTGGGCGCAGAGCACCGCCGCGCACAGGTTCGTCATCCGGTAGTTGTAGCCCAGCACCGGGAAGTAGTACCGCCGTTGCGGGTCCATGCCCTGGTTGCGCAGCAGGCGCATCCGGTCGGCCAGGGCCGCGTCGGAGGTGGTCACGCAGCCGCCCTCGCCCGAGGTGAGCACCTTGTTGCCGAAGAACGAGAACGTCGTGACGTCGGCGAGTGACCCGGTGGGCCGCCCGTCGAGAGTGGCGCCGAACGACTCGGCCGCGTCGGCGACCAGGAGCAGACCGTGCCGGTCGCAGAGCTGGCGCAGGGCGGTGTAGTCGGCCGGATGCCCGTACAGGTCGACGGCGATGACCGCCCGGGTGCGCGGGCCGATCGCGGCGCGTACCCCGACGGGGTCGACGCACCAGGTTTCCGACAGGACGTCCACACAGACGGCGCGCGCGCCGCAGTACGCGACGGCGTTCGCCGTGGCCACGTAGGTGAGCGCGGGGACGATCACCTCGTCCCCCGGCCCGATGCCGGCCGCCGCGAGGACCAGGTGCAACGCGACAGTGCCGTTGCTCGTCGTCAGTGCGGTGTCGGCGGCACAGCGACTGGCGAAGCGCTCCTCGAAGTCACGCAGGTACGGACCCTGGGAGGAGATCCACCCGCTGCGCAGCGCGTCGACCACGTACCGCTCCTCCAGCGTGGAGAGGCTCGGTCGGGCCACCGGAAAGGTGTCGTCGGTGATGCTCATGGGCTGTCCTCTCCGCTGGCGACGGTGTCGTGCGCGGCCTCGGCGACGAACGGGGACCGTGGCACCGGACCCGATCCGCCCCGCGCGGCCCAACCCAGGACGTCCAGGTAGTCGCGGCCGGTGGCCGCCCAGGTGCGACCGGCGAGTCGGTCGTTCGCCCGCCGGGAGGCGGCGGCGTAGCGGTCCCGCTCGTCGAGCAGGTGCCGCACCGCGTCGGCGAGGGACAGCGGATCCCGGGCCCGGAAGACGGCCGCTTCGGCGCGGTTGAACTCCAACTGGTCGCGCAGCGGCTCGACGTCGGCGCAGGCGACCGGGAGGCCCCAGGTGAACGCCTCCAGCATCGCGCCGCTGGCCGCCTCCCAGAGCGAGGGTACGACCACCGCATCCGCCCGGGCGTAGATGGCGTTCAGCTCGTCCAGGCTGACGAAGCCGGGGAAGGACACCCGCCCGCGCAGGTCGGGTTGCGCGGCGCGGGCCAGCAGCCGACTCGCCTCGGGCTCGACGAGCGGCCCCGGGCAGATCAGGCGGCAGTGGGGCAGCAGCGCCATCGCCTCCAGCAGCGTCGCGTGGTTCTTGTGCTCGGCGGTGGACGACGGGTACACCAGCAGTCCCGGTTCGGGTTGCGCGTGCGCGCGTTCCGGCGCGGGTTGGAACGCCGGGGTGGGGATGAGCACGGTCCGCTCGGCGGCCTCCGGGAAGAGCCGCAGGGTCTGCCGGTACGGATGCGGCCAGGTGACCACTATCGCCGCCGCGCGGGCGACGTTCTCCCTGATCACCGCCGCGAAACCGGGGGCGTAGAACTCGGCACCCAGGTGGCGGGTGTCGTGCAGGACGACGACCGAGGTGCCCGGCCCGATCGGGGCGCCGTGCACCGGGTACAGGGTGACGTCGGTGTCGGCGTGCCGCACCACCGACCGTTGCCGGACCGCGTTGACCGCCGTCCGGACCGTGCGGGAGTTGCGCATCGCCCTCGGGGTCCAGCGGCGCAGCAACTGCCCGGTCGGGTTGTCGGAGCGGAGCGGCTGCGCCACCTCGGTCCAGCCGATCCGCGGGTCGGGCACGTGGCCACGCCACTGGGCCGTCGTGCCCCGCAGCACGTTCACCAGCAGCTCACAGGAGTCGTCGGCGGCCATGCCGGTCAACAGGCCGTAGGTGAAGGCTTCGAGCCCCGCGGCGTGGCCGGGACGGATGGGTGCGGCGTCGACAGCGACCCTCACCGGTCCACCCGGATCAGTCGCCCCATCCGCTCGTCCTCGAGGAGTTGCCGATCGGCGTCGACCATGACCCGGACCAGGTCGCTGAACAGCGTCTTCGGTGCCCACCCCAGGGTGCGTCGGGCCTTCGAGTAGTCGCCGATGAGGGCGTCGACCTCGGCCGGGCGGAAGTAGGCGGGGTCCAACTCGACGTATTGCTGCCAGTCCAGTCCGACCCGGTCGAAGGCGGCCTCGACGAACTCGCGCACCGTGTGGCCCTCGCCGGTGGCGACCACGTAGTCGTCCGGGGTGTCCTGCTGGAGGGCGAGCCACATCGCCTCGACGTACTCCGGTGCGTAACCCCAGTCCCGGACGGCGTCCAGGTTGCCCAGGTAGAGCTTGTCCTGGATGCCGGCCTCGATCCGGGCCACCGCACGGGTGATCTTTCGGGTCACGAAGTTCTCGCCCCGGCGTGGGCTCTCGTGGTTGAACAAAATCCCGTTGGCGCAGAACATGTTCCAGGACTCGCGGTAGTTGACCGCCGACCAGTAGGCGTACACCTTGGCGCACGCGTACGGGCTGCGCGGGTGAAACGGAGTCTCCTCGCGTTGCGGGGGCGGGGTCGAGCCGAACATCTCCGACGAGGACGCCTGGTAGAACCGGCAGCCGACGTCGGCGGAGCGGGCCGCCTCCATCATGCGCAGCGCCCCGAGGCCGGTGACGTCCGCCGTGTAGCCGGGGATATCGAAGGAGACCCGGACGTGGCTCTGCGCGCCCAGGTTGTAGATCTCGTGGGGCCGGATGTCCCTGATGAGGGCGGTCAGCGAGGCCGGGTCGGAGAGGTCGCTGTAGTGGAGGAAGAGGCGGGCGTCACCGCTGCGCGGGTGGACGTCCACGTGGTCGATCCGCTCCGTGTTGAAAGAGGACGACCGCCGTTTGATGCCGTGCACCGTGTATCCCTTGTCGAGCAGGAACTCCGACAGGTAACTGCCGTCCTGACCGGTGATGCCGGATATGAGTGCCGTTCGTGACATGAAGTCCCTCTCCTGCTGGGTCAATTTTCCCCGCCGGACCCTTATATCGCTCTCCACGTCGGCATTCCTGGTGTTTCACGTAATTGGCGGAACTAATTCTTCGCCGCCGGCTGCGCGACAACGCAGGGCAGCTCAGTTGAGAAAAGGGCTCAGTCACGGAACGAGCATTCGATCGTTGGGTGAATCGATCCTGTGGCATGAGCGAGGAGCGAGGATGGCCGGCGATCCCACCCCCGCGGCGGACACCCGAGAAGGACCGGCGACTGCTGACGAGAACACATTTCACGTCCTTGTCACCGCCGGCTATTTCGCTCCCGGTTGGCGGGCCGGAGGGCCGGTCCGGTCCATTTCCGAAGTGCTCGCCCTCGCCAGTGACGACATTGAGACGTCCCTGGTGACCCGGGACCGCGACCTCGGTTGTCGCGACCCCTATCCGGGGCTCTCCGGTCGCTGGGCCCGGGTCGGCCGGACGAACGTCTTCTATCTCGGCGTGCGTCGGCCGGGGCACTGGCTGTCGCTGTGGCGCTCGCTGCGCGCCTGCCGTTTCGACCTGCTGTACGTCAACAGCGTCTGGTCGATCTTCTCGATCCTGCCCATGGTGGCGTCCCGTCTCGGTCTGGTGCGGGTGGGTCGCGTCCTGGTCGCCCCCCGGGGTGAGTTCGGCTCGGCGGCACTCCGGGTGCACCGACTCCGCAAGCGGATCTTCCTGGCCGCCTGGCGGTGGATGCTGCTCGACCGCCGGGTGCTCTGGCACGCCACCACCCCCGTCGAGGCAGACGACATCCAGCGGGTACTGCCCCGGGCACGGATCGGCGTCGTCGCGGTCAGCCGTGGCCCCGAGCCGGAAGCGACACCGTCGGAGACACCGGCGGCCCACCATGCGCGGCTGGTCTTCATCGGCCGGATCTCGCCCATGAAGAACCTCGACCTGGTGCTTGCCGCGCTCGCCTTCGTACCGGTGCCGGTACGACTGGACATCTACGGTCCGGTGGAGGACCAGGCGTACTGGCGACGCTGCCGGGAGCACCTGGCCGAGCTGCCCGAGTCGGTCGCCGTCAGGTACCGGGGTGAGCTGCCACCCGAGCAGGTCCGCGCGACCTTCTCCCGCTACGACGCGTTCGTCATGCCGACCCGGGGGGAGAACTTCGGCAACGCCATCGCCGAGAGCCTGTCCGCGTGCTGCCCGGTGCTCTGCTCCGACCGGACGCCCTGGACGACAGTGCTGCGCGACGGCGGCGGCCTGGTTTTCCCCGAGCTGACCGCTGCTGCGGTGGGCGCCCTCGTCACCCAGGTGGCTACCGCCACCCCCGAGCAGCGGCACGCCGCCCGGGTCGAGGCGGGGGCCGCCTACCGCCGGTGGCGGGCGAGCCGAACGCCGATCAGCGTCCTCGACCAGGCGCGGCGGGTGATTCGTGACCCGGCGTACCGGGTGCCGCCGCAGGGGGCGGACCGTCAGCCCGAGCCCAGCCTTCCACGACCCGCACAGCTGCCACCAGGAGGCGTCAAGTGACCCGTGTGATGACAGTCGTCGGCACCAGGCCGGAGATCATCCGACTGGCCCGGGTTATCGACGCCCTCGACCGGACCGTGGACCACACGTTGGTGCACACCGGGCAGAACTGGGACCCGTCCCTGTCCGATGTCTTCTTCAGCGAGCTGGGGGTCCGGGCGCCGGACCTCTTGCTGCGCGCCGACACCCGATCGCTCGGCAGTCTCCTCGGCGCCGTCCTGGTCGGCACGGAGAAGGCGATAGCCGAGCTGCGCCCGGACGCGCTGCTGGTGCTCGGTGACACGAACAGCGCGATCTCGGCGCTGATGGCCCGCCGGATGAACGTGCCGGTGTACCACATGGAGGCCGGCAACCGCTGCTTCGACCTGAACGTGCCGGAGGAGACCAACCGGTGCATGGTCGACCACATCGCCGACTTCAACCTGGTCTACTCGGAACACGCTCGGCGCAACCTGCTCGCCGAAGGGCTGCACCCGCGTCGGATCCTGCACACCGGCTCACCCATGCGCGAGGTGCTCGACCACTATCGGCAGCAGATCGAGCGGTCCACGGTGCTGGCCCAACTCGAACTCGAACCGGGCGGCTACTTCGTCGTCAGCGCCCACCGGCAGGAGAACGTCGACCACCCGGACCGGCTCCGCCGGCTGCTGGAGTGCCTGCGGGTGGTCCGCGACGAGTGGCGTCTGCCGCTGCTGGTCTCCACGCATCCGCGTACCCGCAAGCGGTTGGAGGCGCTGGCCGGCGACGGCCTGCACCTCGACGGTGTGGCCTTCCACGAGCCGTTCGGCTTCTTCGACTATGTGACCCTGCAACGGCATGCCCGATGCACCCTGTCCGACAGTGGGACGGTGAGCGAGGAGGCGGCGATCCTCGGGTTCCCGGCGGTGACCCTGCGCGAGTCCATCGAGCGTCCGGAGGCGATGGACAGCGGCGCGATAGTGATGACCGGCCTGGAGCCCGACGGTGTCGTCGAGGCCATCCGGGTGGTGGTGGCGCAGGTGGCCGAGGGCTCGGTCACCTGCCCCCTCGACTACCAGGTCCCCGACACGTCACGCCGGGTGGTCGACTTCATCCTGTCCACTGTGCGCCGCCATCACGACTGGGCGGGCATCCGCCGCTGACCCGACCACCGGCCGGGCCGGCACACCCGTCACCACCACACCCGGTGCGACGTCGCGGGTCACGCAGGCGCCGGCGCCCACTGTGGCGTCCCGGCCGACGGTCAGCGTCGGCAGGATCGCGGCCGTCGTGCCCACCAGGACGCCCTCCTCCAGTCGGCAGTACCCGGAGACCGCGGCGAGCGGATTGACCGAGACGTAGTCGCCGAGGATGCTGTCGTGCCCCACCGTGCAGTTCTGGTTGAGGTGCACGTGCCGCCCCAGCAGCACGTTCGTGGTCACCCGGGCGCCACCGGCAGCGAACAACCCCTGCTGGTGAACGCAGTCCGTGCCGATCTCGGCGGCTGGATGCACCACTGTGGCCGCCGGCAGGCCGTACCGGGCGATGGCCTGGTCGGTCTCGCGACGCAGCCGTGGAATCCCGACGCCGAGCACCACGTGGGTGCTGGCGGGTTGGGCGGCCAGCCACCGGGTCGGGCCGAGGAAGGCGACGCCGAGGCGGTGTACCGACTCGACGTTGGACTCGGTGGGGTAGTCGTCGACGAAGCCCAGCACCCGCCATGGCGGCGGTGCATTCTGCGCATTGGAGTTCAAAAGCCGAATAACCCCATATACCTCACGACCCATCCCGCCCGTGCCTACGATCACTACGTCGGTCGTCAACGGCGGCTCCCCTCGGCTACGGAGAGCGCTGGCCGCTCTCCGTCATCGCAACCGGTCCACGGTGCCGATGGTGACGGGCGAGTCGCGGCGCCCTGGTCGATCCTCGCGCGTCTCAGGCGTCGGCGTGCCCGCGCGAAGGCGTGAGCAGCAGTCGGGAAGGTGAGTCGAAAGTGAACGAGCTGGCCAGGACGCGTCTGCCCGACCGCAGCGGAACACCGCGAGCCACCACCACGTCGGGATACCGCGTACTCGCCACCGCTCGCGTGTTCGAGCCGGGCTTTCGCGGCGGGGGGCCGATCCGTTCCCTGCGGTTCATCCTCGACACGCTGCCGGACGACCTCGACGTCACACTGGTCACCGGAGACCGGGACCTTTCCTCGTCGACACCCTACCCGGGCCTGTCCGGACGACTGGTACGCCGCGACGACCGTTGCGCGGTTTTCTACCTCGGCCCGTTCGCAGTGCGGCACTGGGTCCGACTGGCGCGGCACATCCGGTCCCGCCCGGTCGACCTGATCTACGTCAACAGCCTCTGGTCGCTCTTCTCGGTGCTGCCGATCCTGGCGGTGGCGTTGCGACTGGTACGCGTCCGCGCGATCATGCTGGCCCCGCGCGGCGAGCTCTCGCCCGGCGCACTCGCCATCAAGCCGTGCAAGAAGCGGCTCTTCCTGGCGGTCTGGGCCCCGCTGCTGCGTCGGCTCGACGTCCGCTGGCAGGCGTGCAGTTGGCTGGAGGAAATCCAGATCCGCGCCACGATGCCCTGGGCGCAGATCATGGTGAACGGCAACGAGTGCCCCATCCCGGAGCAGCCGGCCCCCCGGGCCGTCGCCCACGACGGGCCACTGCGACTGGTGTTCGTCGGCCGGATCTCGCCGATGAAGAACCTCACCAGGGCGTTGGAAGCGGTCGCCGGCAGCACGCACCCGCTGGATTTCGACATCTACGGTCCGCGGGAGGACGCGCAGTACTGGGCGTGCTGCCGACGCCTCATCGACGCGATGCCCGACCACGTCCGGGTCCGCTACCTCGGCGAACTCGAGGCGGACGAGGTGATGGCGACCTTCAGCCGATATGACGCCTTCCTCTTTCCCACACTCGGCGAGAACTACGGGCACGTCATCCTGGAGAGCCTCGCGTCCGGCTGTCCGGTGGTCTGCTCCGACGCGACACCGTTCAGCGAGCTGATCGCCGCCGGCGGGGGAGCGGTGGTCCGGCCCGCGACAGCAGCCGCGTTGAGCGAGACCCTCGACCGGATGGCCGACCGGTCGGCCGGGGAGCGCGCCGAGGCGAAGGAGACCGCCGGCCGGCGGTACCGGCTCTGGCGACAGCAACTGCGGGAACTCAACGTGCTGGACCACGCCAGGCGGTTCTGCGCCTGACCCGCCGGGCCGCCACCCGCGCCTGGCCCGGCTCGCCGGGGCCGCGTCACCCGGGCCGGAGCTGCGTCGTTGCAGGGGCAGGGCCCGCGTGGGGGGCCCGTCGTCCGCCACCCCGGTAGGCCCGATGAGCGAGGACAGCACGTGCCCAGACGCGTTCGTACGATGGTCCGACGAGTCCGGGACCACCTGGCCGCCACCCGGGACCCGGAGGCGTTCGCGCGGTCCCTGGGGGTGAAGCTGACCGGACGGGTCAGGTTCTACGGGATCAGCCGGGCGATGTTCGGCTCGGAGCCGTGGCTGATCACCATCGGAGACAACGTCTACATCACCTCCGAGGTGCAGTTCGTCACCCACGACGGCGGCACCCTGATCCTGCGCAAGGACCATCCCGACCTGGACTGGACCGCGCCGATCACGATCGGCGACGACGTCTACATCGGTATGCGGTCGATGATCCTGGCCGGCGTCACCATCGGAAACCGGTGCGTCATCGGGGCGGGCTCGATCGTCACGCGCGACATCCCGGACAACACGGTGGCGGCAGGTGTGCCGGCGCGACCGCTGCGGACCACCGACGAGTACCTCGAACGGTTGCAGGCCAAGTCGCTGGGCATCGGGCACCTACCCGTCCCGGAGAAGCACGAGGCGATGAAGAGGATCTACGGGGTCACCACCGTCTGACCCCGCAAGCCGGCCGCGCCCGCCCGCTCAGGCCCTCCGGTACGCGATCCGTGGCGGCGGCAGTTGGTGCACGCCGGCGATGATGATCGCCCCGAACGCCCCGGTCACCCCGGTCACCTCGTACCCGAACCGGTCCCCGGTCATCGCCGCCGAACTGGTGCCCAGGTTGAGCGTGGTGGCCGCGCCGATGCTGCTGGCCCGCAACGTGGGCGCCATGCCGCTGTCGGTCTGCCACGCGTGCCCGTACCAGTGCCAACCGGCGGGCAGCAGCACGGGAACGGCGAGCACCGACTCCTGGACACCCGCCGACGTGACGTTGAGGCCGCCGAAGTCCGCGAGCGGGCCGAGGACAGCGGGACGACCGGTCGCCGGATCGTGGGCGTACGCGCCGTGCCGCACCACACCGGTGCCCGCCGCGGTGACCTCCACGCACACCCGGTCGACCGGGGTGGGCTCCGCCAGGTAGACCGGGTGCAGCAGGAGCGACTGGTAGGTGCCGATGTAGGTGACCTGCTGGGTCGGGCCGGACACCGGGAGGAAGTAGCTGCCCCGCGTGCAGGTCACCCCGGGTGGCTGCCCCACCCGCGCCGGGCCGGGCTCGGCCCGCCACATCCCGTACCCGGCGGGGACTGTCATGCCGTACGAGATCCCACCGACGGCTACCCGGTCCGGCACTGTGAGATTCGTCGGGCCGGCCGGCACCAGCAGCCGGTGGAACAACTGCGGCGCCGCCATCTGGGTCTGCGCGACCGGGTCGACCCGCTCGATCATCACGAAGTCGGTGGTGGGGTCCGACACGACGATCTCGGTGGCCGCCGAGGGCGGTGCCAGGTAACGCCGGTAGGCGGTGCCGGTGACGGACTCGCCTGCTTCGAGGGTGCGGCCCCACACCAACTGCGGGTAGTTCTTCTTCAGGCTGGAGGTGATGAACCAGCCTTTGGCGGTGGTGTGCCGGGCCCGGATCTCGGGCACGCCGTCGGCGGCCGGCAGCAACCCGACGGCGATGCCCCACTGCTGGACCTGGCCGCTGTTCAGCACCCACTGGGTCATGCTGCTCGCCGGCCACAGCCGGTTCGTGAGAGTCGCCGGGGTGAAGTCGGTGAGGCTGGGCAGCGTGTCGATGTTCGCCCACCCCGACCAGTTCAGACCGCCGGCCGTACCCACGTTCGGCATGAACTGCCGGCGGGTGCCGCCGGCCACCGCGGTCAGCGCGCCGCACTGGGTCACCCCGGCGTTCAGCGTGAACCGTTCCAGCGCTGCCACCGTCTGCTCGACCAGCAGACCCCCCTGCGACCAGCGGTAGACGTTCGAGATCCGGCACAGGGACGGGATCCGCGACATGATCGTCGCGATGGGCGTGCCGATGTTCGCCCGGGCGGTGTCGATCATCCCCTGGTAGGACGGGATCAGGTAGGACTCCCGGATGCTCAACTCCTGGCCGGTGGAGCGGCCGTCCGGCAGCTGTCGTCCGTCGAGTTCGACAGTCACCGTGTGGGAGTGGGTGGCCGGGCGGATCTGCACGTCGGGGGTCAGTCCCGTGATCGGCACGGTGGCCGTGTGGGTGGCCCCGGAGAGGTGGGTGAGCGGCGAGCCCGGCTTGACCCGGGCACCCTGCGCGATGCCGTCGACGATCGTGTACGGGTTGCCGAAGAGCAGGCTGTCCGCGTTGGTGATGGCCAGCAGGGTGAAGGTGCGCGTCCCGTCGGTCCACTGCGAGCCCACGTCGACAGTCGTCTTGCCGTGGTTGGTGACGACGATCTGGTTGCCGACGTTGTAGCCGTGGTTGCCGCCGACGTACGACCAGCCGGTGTTGATCGGGCAGTTGTCGTCGGAGGTGTCGTGGATCTTCGTCCCGACGGCGGACATCACCGGCCACACCTGGGCGTCGGTGGCGGTCGAGGGCACCAGCGTGACCTGGGGGAGCCCGGAGTGCCACATGCCGACCATCGCCTCGGCGTACGCGAGGTTCGCGGGCATGACCAGATCGCGGGTGCCGTCGAAGCGCGAGCGGACGGACATCAGGGCGTTGGACCGGTAGACGATCAGCTCGGGCATGGTCGGCACCTCCACCGCGTACGCACTGACGATGAACCTCACTGTGGCCCCTCGGGGCACCGACGGCCGCTCTCGGTCAGTACCCGGACAGGGTGAATGTGCCGCCGTTGCCGTCACGTGACACGTCTTCAGTCGATGTACAGGTGTTCAGGCGTATACCGGGGGGTTTCATGCGCATTTTGATCACCGGCGGAGCCGGTTTCATCGGGTCCAACCTGGCCCGTGCCGCGATGGTCGAGCCCGCCGTCGGTGGGGTGACCGTCCTCGACGATCTCTCGGTCGGGTTACGGACCAACCTCGATGGCCTGGACGTCGAGCTGATCGAGGGCTCGATCCTCGACCCGGCCGCCCTGGACGCCGCGATGGCGGGCTGCGAGGCGGTGGTTCACCTGGCCGCGCTGCCGAGCGTCCCCCGGTCGCTGAGCGACCCGTTGGCCTCCCACCACGCGAACGCGACGGGCACGCTGATGGTGTTGGAGGCGGCCCGGCGACACCGGGTCGGGCACGTCCTCGTCGCCTCGTCCTCGTCGGTGTACGGCATGAACCCGGTGCTGCCCAAGACCGAGCTGACCTGGACCCGCCCGATGAGCCCGTACGCGGCGAGCAAGCTCGCGACCGAGGCGTACGCCCTGGCCCACCAGGCGTCGTTCGGGCTGCCGACGCTGGCCTTCCGCTTCTTCAACGTGTTCGGCCCGGGTCAGCGGCACGACCACGCCTACGCGGCGGTGATCCCCCGTTTCGTGCACGCCGCCCTGCGCGACGAACCCGCCGTGCTGCACGGCGACGGGACACAGTCGCGCGACTTCACCTACGTCGGCACGGTCTGCGACGTGATCCTCGACGCGGTCCGCCGCCGGGTCCACCACCCGCACCCGGTCAACCTCGCCTTCGGTGCCCGGGCCAGCCTGTTGCGGGTCCTCGACGAGCTGGAGTGGTTGTGCGGCCGGCCGATCGCCCGCGAGTACGCGCCACCGCGCGTCGGCGACGTCGCCCACTCCCTGGCCGACAACACCGCGCTGCGGCAGCTCTTCCCGGACGTCGCGCCGGTCGCCCGATCCGAGGGCCTGCGCGCGACGGTGGAGTGGATGGCCGGTCGGTTGGACGCCGAGCGTGCCGTAGCCGCCGCACCTCGGTGACCCGGGCAGCGGGTCGGGCCGTACCGGAGCCGGCGGCTTCGGTGGCGGTGGCGGTGGCGGCCGCGCCGACCGCCGGCACCACCGTCGCGCCCGGCGCGCCGACATTGGCGGCGGTGAAGGACCGGGATCGTACGGTCCGGGCGGGCATCGCCGCCGCGATGGTGGCGAAGGGTGTCGGCCTGGCCGCCCCCCTGGTCATCACCCCAGCCTGCTTCCGGTTTCTCGGCGACCAGCGGTACGGCCTGTGGATGGCGGTCACCGCGTTGACCGGTATGGCGTGGTTCGCCGACCTGGGGCTGGGCAACGGGCTGCTCACCCGGCTCAGTCACCTGGCCGACGACCCCCGGCAACAGGCCCGCGAGGTGTCGAGCGCGTTCGCCACCCTCGGCGTGGTCGCGGTGGCGCTGCTGGTGGGTCTCGTGCTGGTGGTCCCGGTGGTGCCCTGGGCCACGCTGTTCAACGTCAGTGACCCCGGTGTCGCCGCGGAGGCGTCCGCCCTGGTCCTGCTCTGCTTCGGCGCCTTCGCGGTGAACATTCCGCTCTCGTTGATCCAGCGGATCCAGTACGCCCGTGGCCAGGTGGTGCAGAGCAACATCTGGCAGTCGGTAGGGGCGCTGGCGGCCATGGCTGCCGTGCTCGGCACCATCGCCGCCGGGTGGAAACCCCTCGCCGTGATCGCCTGCGCGGTGCTTGCCGTGCCGCTGACGAACCTGCTCAACTGCGTGGCCTACTTCTGGTTCCAGGATCGCGGGCCACGGCCGGGCCCGAAACTCGTGCACCGGGCCACCGCCGTCGGCCTGCTCCGGCTGGGTCTGCGGTTCTTCGCGCTCACCACGATGTCGGCGATAGCGCTGAACGTGGACAGTCCGCTCGTCGCGAACGTCCTCGGGCCCACCACTGCCGCGCACTACGCGGTGGTGGGGAAGCTGTTCGGCGTCCTCTCGATCTTCGTGGGGCTGGTCGGCATGACGGTCTGGCCGGTCAACGGCGCCGCCCTGGCGCGGGGCGAGGTGGCGTGGGTGCGTCGCAACACGCGGCGCATGGTGCTGCTCTACGGGGTGATCGTGGGGGCGGTCGGCGGCGTGCTCGTCGGCTACGGCCACCGGTTGATCGACCTCTGGGTGGGCGGCATCGATCGCACCGAGATCCCGCTCACCGTGCTGATCGGGCTGGCGAGCTGGTCGCTCCTGATCGCGGTCACCTCCCCGCTGATCCTGGTGCAGAACAGCATCGGGCTGCTCCGGCCGCAGTTCGTCGGCTGGGCCACGTTCCTGCTGCTGGCCACCGCGCTCAAGGTCTGGGCGCTGCGGACGTTCGGGCTCGCCGGCCTGCCGGTGGCGGCCTGCCTCGCGTACGTGCTCACCATGTGGCCGGCCGTGTTCGTGGGCTATCGGCGGGCGCTCGGCGGGGGAGAGCCGACATGACCGGGGAGTGCCGGGTGCTGCGGGTCGTGGGTGAGCTGAACTTCGGCGGCACCGAGATGCGCACCGCCGAACTGCTGCCCCGGCTCGCCGCGGCCGGCGTCCAGGTGCACCTGGTGACGCTCAGCGACCGGATCGGTCCCGGCCCGCTGGCCGAGGTGGTCCGGCGGCACGGCGGCTCGGTCACCCCGATCCCACTCGACCTCCGCTTCGCCGCCCGCTTTCTGCGCCTGGTGCGGCGGCTGCGACCGGACGTGGTGCACGTCGACTGCGCCAACTTCTCCGGGGTGCTGCTCGCGCTCGCCGCCCTGTGCGGGGTGCCCGGCCGCGTCGCCCACTTCCGGGGGGACGACAACCAGCACCGCAACCTGCGCCGACGCGTCCTCCGCCAGGTCTGGAAACGGCTGCTGCGGATCTCCGCCACCGACATCCTCGGCGTCTCGCCCAGCTCGCTCACCTGCGCCTACGACCCGCGCTGGCGCGACGACCCCCGCTGCCAGGTGGTCCTCAACGGACTCGACCTGGACCGGCTCCGCCGACCCAGCCCGGACGACCTCCGTCAGTTGATCGGTGCCCGCCCGGAGGAACTGGTCTGCGTCAGCGTCGGCCGGGCCTCGCCGGAGAAACGGCGCTGGCTCCTGCCGCCGATCCTCGCCGAGCTGCGAACCCGGGGAGTGGAGGCGCACGCCGTCCTCGTCGGGCCGGGTGACGACGCCGACGACGAACGCGTCCGGGTGGCCGCCGCGGCAGTCGGCCTCGCCCACCGGGTGCACCTGCTGGGCCCCCGGGACGACGTGGGCGGGCTGCTGAGCCAGGCCGACGTCGTGGTTCACCCGTCCTGCCTGGAAGGGCTGCCCGGGGGCGTGCTGGAACCCGTCGCGTTGGGCGTCGGCACGGTGGCCGCCGACCTGCCGGGGGTGCGTTTCATCGACGAGCACCTGCCCGGCGTGACGGTCGTCGACACCGATGCCGTCCCACGGCGGTGGGCGAACGCGGTGTGCGCGGCGGCGTCGTACACCGAGCAGACCTCGGCCTCGGCGGCGGCGCAACGGTTCGCGCGCAGCGTCTTCGCCATCGACACCGCAGCCGCCACCCACCTGACGCTCTACCGACGGTGGGCCTCGGCCCGCCCGCACCGACCGGTGCCACCCCGACCGCCAGCCTTCTCGACCCGGGGAGAGAGATGAACGACCAGACAACGGTGATCGGCCGGCAGGCACGGCGCGACGCGGGACCGGCCGGGCTGATCACCCGGCCGCGTCCACTGCTCGTGGGTGCGTACGCCTTCCCGCACGGGGACGCCACCTCGAACCGGCTGTTGCAACTCGCCCGCTCCGCCGCGCCCGACGGCGCGCGGACCCTCGTCGTCAACGACTGGCCCTGCGAGGTGGCCGTCCCGACCGGGCCACCCCGTGTCACGGGCGTCGACCTGGTCACGCTGCGGATCCGGGGTCGGCACCACCTCACCCGCGCGTCGGCCCGGCTGGCCCGACCGCTGCGGGTGCTGCGGGCGGTCCGCCGCGCCGGCGTCGGGCGCAGTGAGGTGAGCGTCGTGCTGTTGCCGATGGCACTGCTGACCCTCGGCAACTGGGCGACAGTGCGCCTCGTGCTGCGCTGCCCGGTGGTGGTGGACGCCAGCGAGCGCCACGACCGACGGCAGTTCCGCCGCGGCTGGCTCACCCCGTACTTCGTCCGGCACCGCTGGTCGACGTTCCTGGCGACCCGGCTCGTCGGCCGGGCCACCGCGGTCTCCACCACGCTGGCCGACTACCTGACGGGTCACGGACTGGACGTGCTGGTGGTGCCGCCGCAGGTGGACTGCGACGAGTTCCACGCGCCACAACCGCCACCGATCAGCGACGGCCTGCGCCTGCTCTACGCCGGCACGCCCGCGCGCAAGGACATGCTCGACGTGATCCTGCGGGGGATCAGTCGTCTCGCCCCGGAGCACCAGCGTCGGGTCAGCCTCACCATCGCCGGGGTCAACGCCGCGGACGCCGCCGCCCACTCGGACCTGGACGTCGGAGTCCTCGACGCGGTCTCGGCCGACGTGCGGTTCCTCGGTCGCGTCCCGCGCGAGACAGTGCTGAGCCTGCTGGCGGAGTCGCACTTCTCGATGCTGGTCCGCCCCACCGGCGGGTACGCCGCCAACGGTTTCCCGTCCAAGGTGCCGGAAAGTCTCGCCGCCGGATGCCCGGTGCTGCTCAACCACACGAGTGACCTGGCCACCTACGTGCACGACGGGGTGGAGGGGCTGGTGCTCGACGGCAACGGTCCGGACGATGTCCGGTCGGCGATCGAGCGGGCGCTGCGGCTACGGGACGAGGAGTGGACGGCGATGAGCGTGGCAGCCCGGTCACGGGCCCGCGAGTCGTTCGACCACCGGGCCTGGCGGGACCGGGTGAGCGCCTTCGTGACGGCGGGCCGGGGCTGAGCCGACACCTCGCCGGCCGGTGCGCGTCCCGATCGCAGCCGACGTCGCCGTCAGCGGGCTCTCAGCGCAGCACGGCGGTGGGTCGGCGCGGCGCGCCGTCGTCGAACACGCCGGCCCGCTGCTGTCGTGCCTCCGCGTGGGGCCCGCCGGCGCTGACGACGCCGCCCCGGTCGACGGGGTTCCGCTTCTTCGGCAGGTGCAACAGAGCCGCGGCGACCACTGTCCAGAACACGTACGGGTAGGTCTGGCCGGTGCCGAACATGGCCGACTCGGTGAGCTGGATCAGCAGGCCGGTGACGACGAGCCAGACGAGACCCGCGTCGGCCCGGCGTACCGGCGCCCGCAGGACGACCCGACCGGCGGCCACCAGCAGCACCACCAGCGGCAGCACGGCGGCGAGCCCCAACTCCAGCAGCAACTGCAGGTAACTGTTGTGCACCACACTGACGCCGGTGGTGCCGAAGAAGTCGTCGGCGCTGGCCAGCTCGAACAGGTGGTTGCGCGACGCGTACCCGAAGCCGAGCGTGGGGCGGTTCTGCCACCACAGGTCGATGGTCGCCTGCCACATCTGGGTCCGCCCGTTGGACAGGTCGCCCCCGCTCGGGTCGGTGAAGCGCAGCGCGAACTGGCGCATCCACCGTGCGCCGAAGATGGTGGGCAGCAGGTTGAGCAGGTGCGCCACCAGGAGCACGGCGGTCACCCCCGCGGCCAGCTGAACCGTCCGACCGAGCCCGTAGCGCAGCACCAGCCAGAGCGCGCCGACGAGCACGGCGATCAGCGCCGTCCGTGACTGGGACAGCAGGACGCTCGCGGCGGCCGGCACCATGCCGAGCAGTGCGACGTGCCGCCGGGACTGCCGGTAGACCGCCCAGCCCAACGGGATCGTCAGGGCGCAGACGATGCCGAGCATGTTGGGGTTGTTGTAGAGCCCCTGGAAGCGGGTGACACTCGACGTCGCCGCGACGAGCGTGCCGTCGGCGAACCCGATGCCGAGGCTGACCACTATGGACGCGGTGAGAACCAGGTAGACCACGCGCAGGTCGGCCATCATGACCGCCCGATCGGGCCACCGACGCCGGATGAGGACGTGCACCAGGGCGGCCAGCAGCAGCAGCGCGACACCCCGCTGCAGGGTCTCCATCGGCACCACCGACCAGGCGGAGCTCACCGTGGCGAGGCCTGCCATCGTCCAGAGCGCGGCGACGAACACACGGGTCCAGACATCGGTGCGGGCCGGCGTCCGGGCCGGCAGGCAGAGCCCCCAGAGGACCAGGCCGGCGACCGCCGCGTACCGGGGATAGAAGCTCGCTCCGACGAGCGCCGGCACATTGGACGAGGCGCAGACCAGGAGCCCCATCGTCAGGGCCAGCATCCACCGCCAGCCGTCCACCCGCCGGCTGAAGGCGAGCAGCAGCACCAGCGCCACCAACCCGGTGGCGACGAGCGGAACGGTGATGGCCGCGATGGTGGTGACCACCACGAGACACGTCGCGCCGACGAGCAGGCCCAGTTGGCCCATCCGGTTTTCCACGTGATGTCCTTTGAAGTCCGGCCGCTGGCGAGGCCGGCGGTCGTCGGCTGGACCGCCCTCAGTGAGGCACGTCCTGGAGGCCCGGTTGGGCCGGTTCGACAGCCCAACGGGCCTTGGCGGCGTGCATCGCCCGGATCATGTCCGGCCAGCTCGGCGGCCGGTAACCGGTGGCCTGGGCGAGAGCGTCCGCGTTCATCGACCGGTCGCAGGTGAACTCGTCGTCCGGCACGATGTCGCCGGGCCAGCCGTACACCTCGGCGATCAGGCGGAGCAGGTCGTATTTGGCGATCGGCTCGGCGGCCACGTGGTAGAGCCCGGTCAGCTCGGTGCGGGGCAGGATCACGGTGCGGAGCAGGCGGGCGAACTCCACAGTCGTCACGCCGCTGTAGATGGCCCTGGTGAAGCCGCGTACCTGCCCCCGCTGGGAGAGGAACCAGTCCACCAACGAGCGGTTCGTGACCAGCTCATGACCGATGATCGAGGTACGGAGGGTGAGCGCAGAGACCCCCCGCGCCTCACCCAGCAGCTTGGACCGCCCGTACAGGTCGGGCGGGTCCGGCAGGTCGTCCTCGACGTAGCCGCCCCGTCGGCCGGAGAAGACGCAGTCGGTGCTGACGTGGATCAGGCGGCTGCCGAGTTGCCCGCAGGCGTCGGCGAGCAGGTGCGGGAAGAGCGCGTTGAGCGTGACCGTCTGCACCGCGTCCTGGACGTCCGGGCGTTGCTTGATCACACCCACGCAGTTGACCACGACGTCCGGTCGCAGATCGTCGACGAGCTGCCGGACCCGGTCGAACCGGGTCGCGTCGACGGCCGGGGTGATCCGGTCCAGCAGACGCCGGGGATACCACCCCGCGCGGTCCTCGATGCTCCGGGCGACGCCGTGCACGTCGAGGTCGGGAGCGTCGCTGAGCTCGCGGAGGACGGCGTGGCCGAGCATGCCGGTGACGCCGACGACGAGGACCCGTCGCCCCGTTCGGGGCTCCTCCTCGCCGGGCCCGCTGCGTCGGCGGGGGACCAGGTCCGGTCGCCGGCCACCGGTAGCGGTGCTCATGCCGTTACGACAGCCGCCGCCGCGGCCTCCACCTGCGCCCGCACCTCGGGCAGCGTCAGCAGCAGCGCCTCGATCTCCGGTACGGACAGCCGGCGGGCATTGTGCGAGTGGAAGTCGGCCATGTTGCCGCTCTCCACGTCGCCCTCCTCGAAGTAGAGGGAGTAGTTGAGGTCGCGGCTGTCCACCGGCACCCGGAGGAACTCGCCGAGGTCCTCGACGTGGGCGAGTTCCTCGCGACTGGCCAGGGTCTCGTACAGCTTCTCGCCGTGCCGGATGCCGAGCACGTTGAACTTCGCCGGAACCCGGAACAGGTTGCACAGTGCGGTGGCCAGATCGCCGATGGTGCAGGCGTCGGCCTTGCGGATGAAGACGTCACCCGGCTGGCCGTACCGGAAGGCGTGCTCCACCAGGTCCACCGACTGCGGCAGGGACATCAGGAAGCGGGTCATCGACGGCTCGGTGACAGTCGGCAGCCCGCCCCGCAGGATCTGGTCGATGAACAGCGGGATCACCGATCCACGCGAGTACATGACGTTGCCGTACCGCACGCAGCAGACCCGGGTGCGGGCCTGCGGATTGTTGCGGGAGTGCGCCTGCGCGACCTTCTCCATCAGGGCCTTCGTCATGCCCATCGCGTTGACCGGATAGACGGCCTTGTCGGTGCTCAGCAGAACCAACGCCTCGACGCCGACCCGCTCGCAGGCGTCCACCACGTTCGCACTGCCGAGCACATTGGTCCGCACGGCTTCCAGCGGGAAGAACTCGCAGGAGGGAACCTGCTTGAGCGCCGCGGCGTGAAAGACGAACTCCATTCCCCGCGCGGCTTTGAGCACACTGTCGTAGTCCCGCACGTCACCGACGTAGTAGCGGACCCGGTCGTCACCGAGGCGGTGCCGCATCGCGTCCTGCTTCGACTCGTCACGGCTGAGTACGCGCACTTCGGAGGCCCCGGCGTCGAGCAGTCGGGACACCATCGTCTGGCCGAAGGATCCGGTGCCACCGGTGATCAGAAATCGCCGGTCCGAAAGCGAGGAAACCACATCTTCTCCTGCCTGTTTCCCGGGTGCCATCCTCGGGAATCGGATTCTCGTCGATCGCGACCCTACGCTTGCGTAAGAGGCGCCGTGACCTCTTCGGCTAAACGGAATTCGAATCGCGTTCGCTGTTCACGAGGGCCCGTCGACACATACGCGAACAACGCTCGGCGTTGCCGAAGTAGCCGTTCGGCCCCCCATTGTCGACGCGCCGAAAGTCGTTAGCGCTAAAGACGGAGTTGGTGCTCTGGAAAGGTGGTATGCGTACTCCATGCCAAAAGTTGCTCTCCACACGGCGCACCCGCGCGCCGGTGTTTCCGACCTGGGGACCGGTCGGGAAACACCTCCGGACGGCACTACGACACGGCGACCCTACGATCGCTGGAAGCGGCTTCTCGACGTGCTCGGCGCTCTCCTCGTCCTGCTGCTCGGCGCTCCCGTGCTGGCCCTGGTGGCAGTGGTCGTGCTCGTGGCGCACGGCCGACCGGTGCTCTTCCGGCACACCCGCCCCGGGCTGCACGGCAGGCTGTTCGAGGTGGTCAAGTTCCGGACGATGCGCCACGCCGACCCGGAGCGCGGGCTGGTCAGCGACGCGGACCGCCTGACCCGGGTGGGCCGCTGGCTGCGGGCCAGCAGCCTCGACGAGTTGCCCGAGTTCTGGAACGTGCTGCGGGGCGAGATGAGCGTCGTCGGACCACGCCCGCACCTCGTCCAGTACCTCAGCCTCTACAACCCGGAACAGGCCCGCCGGCACGACGTGCGGCCGGGCATCACCGGCCTGGCCCAGGTGCGTGGCCGCAACGCGCTGGACTGGGACGCGAAGTTCACCTACGACGTCGAGTACGTCGACCGTCGGTCCTTCCTGCTGGACCTGCGGATCGTCCTGGCCACCGTCTGGGTGGTGCTGAGCCGCCAGGGAATCTCCGCGCCGGGGGCGGCCACGTGGCACGAGTTCACCGGTAACCCGCCAGCGCAGGCGACCGCCGACCACGACTCCGCCCACCGGCGATGAACCGGGTCCTGCTGCTGGGCGCGGACGGCTTCCTCGGCCGACACATCCGGACGGCGCTGGCCGCCCACAGCACCGTCCGGTCGATCACCCGGGCGGAGTGTGACCTGGTCCGGGTCGAGTTGCGCGACCTGACCGCACTCGTCGCCCGGGAGCGACCGGACTCTGTGGTGACGGCGGCCGGACGGATCGTCGGCACCGGGTACGACTTCGTGCAGGCGCACGTCGTCGCCACCGCGAAACTGATCGAGGCGGTGGCCGCCGCGGCGCCCGGTGCCCGTCTGATCCGGATCGGTTCGGCCGCCGAGTACGGCACCGTGCCGCACGGCCTCGCCGTCAACGAGGAGTACCCGGGCACACCCGTCAGCGAGTACGGGCTCAGCCACCTGGCCGCCACCCGGTTGGCGGAGCTGGCGGGCGGGGCCGGACGACTCGACACGATCGTGTTGCGGATCTTCAACCCGGTCGGGCCGGGAATGCCGCCGGGAAACGTGCTCACCCGGGTGACCGCGATGGTGAGGTCGGCGGTCGCCACCGGAACGGGGGAGATCGCCGTGGGTCTGCACGACACGTACCGGGACTTCGTCGACGTGCGGGACGTCGCCACGGCGGTCCTCGCCGCGGCGACGTGCCGGCCGGGACCCGCGCGGGTCTTCAACGTGGGCAGCGGCAAGGCGGTGGCGACGCGCGACGTCGTCCAACTGCTGGCCGAGGTGTCCGGCTTCACCGGCGAGATCCGCGACGGCAGCTTCGCCCCGGACGCGAGCCGCTCGGCCGCCGTGCCCTGGATGTGCGCCGACATCGAACGCGCGAACCGGGTGCTCGGGTGGGCGCCCGCGTACGACCTCGGTGAGTCGCTGACCACGCTGTGGCAGGCCGACGGCGAGCAGCCCACCCGTCCCGTCGCCAACGCGGCGGCGAGGTGAGGCCCATGCGGATCGGCCTGCTCACCCAGTGGTTCGACCCGGAGCCGGGCGCCGCCGCCCTTCCCGGAATGCTCGCCCGGGCCCTCGCCGACCGGGGGCACGAGATCCAGGTTCTCACCGGCTTCCCCAACTACCCGACCGGCGAGTTGGCGCCCGGTTACCGGGTGACCCGCCGCCTCGACGAGGTCGACGGGACGACCAGGATCCGCCGGGTGGCCCTCTATCCCAGCCACGACCGTTCGGCGCTGCGACGGATGGCGAACTACGGCTCGTTCGCCGCCTCCGCGCTGGTCTCCGGCACGTCCGCGCTGCGTGGCCTGGACGCCCTCTGGGTGGGGAACTCACCGATCAGCGTGGCGGTGCCCATGTGGTTCACCAGGTACGTGCAGCGGGTGCCGACGCTGCTGCACGTCCTGGACCTGTGGCCGGACAGCGCCGTGGCCAGCGGCTTCATCGGCACCGACCGGGTGTCCCGGATGATCGAGCGGGGGATGGCCGGTTGGTGCGGCGGGATGTACCGCAGCGCCGGCCGGATCGCCTACGTCTCGCCCGGTGCGGCCGACCTGCTCGCCAGTCGGGGCGTGCCCCGGGAGAAGCTCGTCCACATTCCGGTGTGGGCCGACGAGACACCTCACCCGGGCCGCGCGAACCTCCGCGCCGAGCTCGGGCTCCGCGCGGACCAGGTGGTGCTCGTGTACGCCGGCACGCTCGGCGAGGCGCAGGGGCTCGACTCGCTCATCGACGCCTGCGCAAGGATCCGCGACCCCCGTCTGGTCTGCCTGATCGCCGGCTCCGGAACCACCGAGGAACGGCTCCGCCGTCGGGCCGAGGAGGCGAACGTGACACACGTGCGGTTCCTCGGGCGGGTGCCCCGGGAACGGATGCCCGCACTGATGGCCACCGGTGACGCGCACTACGTGAGCCTGCGACCGGGTGGCATGTCGGCGTACACGATGCCGAGCAAGGTGCAGGCCACCCTCGCCGCCGGGCGGGCTCTGCTCGTCGCGGCGGAGGGGGACGCCGCGGCGGTCGCCCGTGACAGCGGCGCGGGTATCACCGCCCGGCCCGGTGACCCCGACTCGATCGCCGACGCCCTGCGGGAACTCTGCGACCTGGGCCGGGAAAAGCTCGAGCTGCTCGGTCAGGCCGGTCGGGAGCACTACGACAGGGTCTTCTCCGTCGCCGCCGGCGCCGATCGGGTCGAGCGGGCGCTGCGCGAGGCGGTGGACAGCCACCGGCGGCGCTGACCCCGGTGCGCGGTCAGCGCCAGTCGTCGCCCGCCGCGAGGCGCTGGCTCAGCAGCGCCTCCAACGGCATGGACTCGCCGTCGCGGCCACCCCGGCCGATCACCAGCGGCGGCGGGGACGGCTCGGGTGCCGCACCGAGCAGCAGCGAACGCAGGCTGGCCGGCACCGTCAGCAGGTAGAAGCGCCCCCGGGTGTCGACCGCCCGGGCGCGGGCCCGATCGACGTACCAGCCGGTCAGGTTGGTGCGGTAGCGGTGCCGGCCGTCGTAGGACGTCGCGGTCAGCCGTACCTGACGCAACCCGCGCCCGGTCGCCTCGGCGGCGAAGCGCGTCACCAACGTCGCGGCCGTCGCCTGCTCGGCGGCGCGGGCCCGAGCGTCCGCGTCGGCGTGCGCGCGCACCGCCCGTTCCCGCTGGTCCCGCCAGTCCTGGTCGTCGCCCGCCACGCCCGCCACGGTACGCGACCCGGGGACGCGCGGCACCCCCGTCGATCTTGCAGTTGTGGTCGTCGAGATAGGCGAATTGCGGCTTATATCGGGACAGCAAGCGCAAGATCGACGGAGAGGCCCGGGGTTGACGTGCCGGGCGGGTTCAGGCCAGTCCGGCGCGGCGCAGGGCCTCCGCCATCGCGTCGTTGGCCGGCGCCGGTGCGCCCTGCCGTTGCTGTCCGCCGCGACCGCCCTGCCCGCCGCCGCGACCGCCTTGGCCCTCCCGACCACCCTGCCCGCCGCCGCGACCGCCCTGCGCGCCGCGCCCGCCCTGCTGCCCGCTGCCGCGACCGCCCTGCCCGTCCTGCTGCCCGCTGCCGCGACCAGCCTGCGGGCCACCGGCTGCGCCCTGCCCACCGCGCCCAGCCTGCGGCGTGCGCTGCGCCGGGCCGCCGCGCCCCTCCTGGCTCGTCCGACCGCCACCACCACCGGCCGAGGGCTCGTCGTCCAGGCGCAGGGTCAGCGAGATCCGCTTGCGGGGGACGTCCACGTCGAGCACCCGGACCTTGACCACGTCACCGGACTTCACCACCTCGCGGGGGTCCTTCACGAAGGTCCGGGACATCGCCGAGACGTGCACCAGACCATCCTGGTGCACACCGACGTCGACGAACGCGCCGAACGCGGCCACGTTCGTGACCACGCCCTCCAGCACCATCCCCGGTGTCAGGTCGCCGATCTTCTCCACCCCCTCGACGAAGGTGGCGGTGCGGAACTCGGGGCGGGGATCCCGGCCCGGCTTCTCCAATTCGGCGAGAATGTCGGTGACGGTGGGCAGGCCGAACCGGTCGTCGACGAAGTCGGTTGCCCGCAGCCCGCGCAGGATTCCGCTCTTACCGATCACCGAGCGCAGGTCCTGCCCGGTGGTGGAGAGGATCCGGCGCACCACCGGGTACGCCTCGGGGTGCACGCTCGACGAGTCCAGCGGGTCGTCGCCGTCGGGGATGCGCAGGAAGCCCGCGCACTGCTCGAACGCCTTCGGCCCGAGCCGGGCCACCTTCTTCAGTTGGGTACGCGAGCGGAACGGCCCGTTGGCGTCCCGGTGCAGCACGATGTTCTCGGCCAGGCCGGCGCCGATCCCGGAGACCCGGGTGAGCAGTGGCGCCGAGGCGGTGTTGACGTCCACGCCGACCGCGTTGACGCAGTCCTCCACCACCGCGTCCAGCGACCGGGACAGCTTCACCTCGGACAGGTCGTGCTGGTACTGGCCGACGCCGATCGAACGCGGGTCGATCTTGACCAGCTCCGCGAGCGGGTCCTGGAGGCGGCGGGCGATGGAGACCGCGCCGCGCAGCGACACGTCCATCCCGGGCAGTTCCTGCGAGGCGTACGCGGAGGCGGAGTAGACCGACGCGCCGGCCTCGGAGACCATCACCTTGGTCAGGTTCAGCTGCGGATGCCGGGCGATCAGCTCACCGGCGAGCTTGTCGGTCTCGCGGGAGGCGGTGCCGTTGCCGATCGCGATCAACTCCACAGCGTGCGCCCCGGCAAGCCGGGCCAGGGTCTCCACCGACGCGTCCCACTGCCGGCGCGGCTCGTGCGGGTAGATGGTGTCGGTGGCGACCACCTTGCCGGTGGCGTCCACCACCGCCACCTTCACCCCCGTCCGCAGGCCCGGGTCCAGGCCCATCGTGGGCCGGGTGCCGGCCGGCGCGGCGAGCAGCAGGTCCCGCAGGTTGGTGGCGAAGACCCGCACGGCCTCCTCCTCGGCGGCCTGCCACAACCGCATCCGCAGGTCCGCGCCGAGGTGGATGAGGATCCGGGTACGCCACGCCCAGCGCACCGTGTCGGTCAGCCATCGGTCGGCCGGGCGGCCCGCGTCGGACACCCCGAACCGTCCGGCGATGGCCGCCTCGTACCGGGTCGGGCCGGTCGGTGCCGTATCCGCCTCGCCCGCCTCCTCGGACTCCATGGTCAGGTCGAGCACACCCTCCTTCTCGCCCCGGAACATCGCCAGGATGCGGTGCGAGGGCAGCTTCGGGTACGGCTCGGAGAAGTCGAAGTAGTCGGCGAACTTGGCGCCGGCCGTCTCCTGACCGTCGCGTACCCGGGAAGCCAGCCGGCCCCGCGACCACATCTGCTCGCGCAGCGTGCCGATCAGGTCGGCGTCCTCGGCGAAGGTCTCGATGAGGATGGCCCGGGCGCCCTCCAGCGCGGCGGCGGCGTCGGCGACGCCCCTGTCCTCGTCGACGAACCCGGCGGCGGTGGCCCGCGGGTCCTGACTCGGGTCGGCCAGCAGCGACTCGGCCAGCGGGGCGAGACCGGCCTCGCGCGCGATCTGCGCCCGGGTCCGCCGCTTCGGCTTGTACGGGAGGTAGATGTCCTCCAGCCGGGACTTCGAGTCGGCGGCCATGATCTGCGCTTCCAGGGCCTCGTCCAACTTGCCCTGCCCGCGGATCGACTCCAGCACCGCGGCCCGCCGCTCCTCCAACTCGCGCAGGTACCGCAGCCGCTCCTCGAGGGTGCGCAGCTGGGTGTCGTCGAGCAGGCCGGTGGCCTCCTTGCGGTAACGGGCGATGAACGGCACCGTGGAACCGCCGTCGAGCAGTTCCACCGCCGCCCGCACCTGGCGCTCGGCCACGCCGAGCTCGTCGGCGATCCGCTGATGAACAGACTGGGTCACGATCTCGATCCGCCTTCGACTCGATCCGCCTTCACAGAGCGGGTACGCCTGCATTGTGCCGGGCGGGTCGGACACCTGTCGCCGCACCCGGCCGGGGCGGGGGGACCGAACCGCCGCAGCCCGGCCGGGGGTGACCGGCGACGGTCCCGTCGGGCCTGCGCTAGCGTGGCGATCATGGAATCTGCTGCGGAGCCGCGCGCCCGGCGGCTCTTCGGCGGCAGCGCCCGAGCCCTCGGCGACCTGACTGCCAACCCGTTTCGCGCCGACCGGGACCGGATCGTCGGCTCGCCGTTCTTCGCCCGCCTCGGTGGTGTCACCCAGGTGATCAGCCCGGTCGGCTCCGGGTTGCTGGTGCACAACCGGCTCACCCACAGCCTCAAGGTCGCCCAGGTGGCCCGGGCGGTCGCCGAACGGCTGAACGCCGACGAGCGGTGGCGTGACCTGCTGGACAGGCTCGGCGGGTGCGACCCCGACGTGGTGGAGGCGGCGGCGCTCGCCCACGACCTCGGCCACCCACCGTTCGGGCACCTGGGGGAGCGGGTGCTGGACCGGCTGGCCCGCCAGCGCCTCGGCCTGTCCGACGGGTTCGAGGGCAACGCGCAGTCGTACCGGATCGTCACCAGCACCGAGATCCGCGGCGCCGCCACCACCGGGTTGGACCTGACCGCGGCGGTCCGCGCGGCGATGCTGAAGTACCCGTGGACCCGCCTGGACCACCCCGACCCGCACCCCCGCACCATGGACCCGCCGCCGCGCGGCGCCACCCCACCGTCGGACGACCCGGAGAGCGGCTCGTCGAAGTTCGGCGCCTACCGGACCGAGCTGGACGACCTGCGGCAGGCCCGGGCGCCGTTCGCCGGCCGTATCCCGGAGTGGCAGCAGACGGTCGAGGCGTCGGTGATGGACACCGCCGACGACGTCGCGTACGCCATCCACGACGTGGAGGACTTCTACCGGGTCGGCGTGCTCCAGCAGGGTTCGGTCTCCGCGGAGTTGATGGCCTGGCAGCGCGAGAGCCTGCAACTCCGGGCGATCACCGACGCGGCGCTCGCCACGGCGGCCCGGCGACCCGGGGCGGCGATCGAGCGACTCCGCCGACAACTGCACCGCAAGGACGCCTGGATCGCCGACGACGACGCGTTCGCCGCCGCCGTCGAACACGTCCGCGAGGAGTTGGTGGACGGCTTGCTCGCGATGCCGTTCGACGGCTCGATCGAGGCCGAGCAGTACGTGGCCCGGTTCTCCGCCCGCTGGTCCACCCGCTTCGTCGAGGCGATCACCGTCACCGAACAGCCGTCGGTGCGCTCCGGGCACGTGCTGCTGGGCTGCGCGCAGTGGCACGAGGTGCAGGTGCTCAAGTTCGTCCACCACCGGTTCGTGTTGGCCCGCCCCGACCTCGCCCTGCACCAGCGCGGCCAGGCCCGGCTGCTGGGCACCCTGGTCGAGGCGCTCTGGGAGTGGCTGCTCGACCCGGAGGAGGAGTCCCGGTTGCCCCGGCGGCTGCACGACCTCGTCGAGTTGGCCGAGGCGGAGCTGCACCCGCGTACCCCGGACCGGATCGGTAGGGCCCGGGGCCGCGCCATCGTGGATTTCGTCGCGCAGCTCACCGACGGTCAGGCGGTGGCCATGCTCGACGCGCTCTCCGGCCGGTCCGGCGCACTCTGGACCGACGCGTTCGTGCTCTGAGTCGACGGCTCGTCGCCCAGCCCGGACGTCGGGCGGCGCCGGGGCCGGCCGGACGTCAGGCGACCGACTGCCACCACCCGTCCACGGCGGGCGGCTCGTCGACGACGACCCGCTCGCCGGGACGGGGCACGGCGAGCCGCACGTCGCGTGCCTTCGCCTCGGCCCACAGCCGGTCGACAGGCTCGGACCAGTCGTGCAGGGCCAGGTTGAACGTCGCCCAGTGCACCGGCACGAACAGCCCACCCCGCAGGTCGAGGTGGGCGTCCACCGCCTCCTCCGGGAACATGTGGATCGTCGGCCAGGCTTTGTCGTACGCGCCGATCTGCATGAGCGTCACGTCGAACGGCCCGTGCTCGGCGCCGATCTCGGCGTACCCGTCGAAGTAGCCGGAGTCGCCGGTGTAGAAGACCTTGCGACGCGCCCCGGCCACCACCCAGGAACTCCAGAGGGTGCCGTCGCGGCGCAGCCCCCGGCCGGAGAAGTGCTGGGCGGCGGTGGCGGTGATCTCCAGGCCGGCGACCTGGTGCGACTCGGACCAGTCCAGCTCGATGATCCGCTCGGCGGGTACGCCCCAGCGGTCCAGGTGCGCGCCCACGCCGAGTGGCACCAGGAACGGCGCCGACTGCCCGGCGAGCAGCGCCCGCACGGTGGCCATGTCGAGGTGGTCGTAGTGGTCGTGCGAGATCAGGATGGCGTCCAGCGGGGGCAAATCGTCGATGCCCACCGGTGGCTCGTGCAGCCGGCGCGGGCCGACCAGACCCGACGGGGAACACCTGTCGCTCCAGACCGGGTCGAGCAGCACCCGCCGGCCCTCGATCTCGATGAGCGTCGAGGCGTGGCCGTACCAGACGATGTTGAGTTCGTCGGCGGCCTCCGGCGCGCCGTCGCTGGGTCGGAGCAGCGGCACCGGCGCGGCCGGGCGCCGCTTCTGCTTGCCGAAGATCAGCTCGCGGAGCAGGTTGCGCCCCGGCTCGGCGATCATGGTGCGGGTGCCGGCGCGGTTGTGGAAGGTGCCCTCGCGGAACTGCGGCGAGCGGGCCGCCCGTTCCGCCCGCGCCCCGCTGAGCCGGCCGCCAAGCGCCGCCGGCACATCCCGGGCGACCCAGGCCAGGCCGGCGAGCGCGGCCAAGCCGGCGGCGCCCCGCATCCGCCGTCCGAGCGATCGTTCGACGTCCGTGTTCTGCGCTCGTGCCATTGCCGTCCCTCCGACGTGTCCGCCCTACACGGTAGTCACCCGAACCGACCCGTGCCTCGGCGGTCGTCACGCCGGGTCGGTCGCCGGCAGCGGCGACCGACCCGGGGACGTATCTCAGCCGCCGTTGCTGGGGCGTCGGGCGGCGATCCGGAACGTCGTGCCGACGCCCGCGATCCGGTCCACAGCGGCCAGGAACTTGGGACCCATGGCGGCCCGGGCCTGCACCGCCGGGTGGGTCGCGCCGAAGTCCTCCGGGTTGGCCTGCCCGTCGGCGAAGATCGCGTAGGTGAGGACCGCGGCGCCGGAGCGGTCGAAGATCACACCGGCCTCGTGCCGGGCGTCGGCGTACCAACCGGCCTTGGTGGCGATCCGGGCCCGCTCGTCGGACGACATGGTGCGCCGGATGCCGTCGGTGAACGCCACCGGGGAGCGCAGGAGGCCCAACAGGTACGTCGTCGAGGCGGGGGAGAGCAGCGTGCCGGCGACCAGGGCGCGCAACAGGTCGTGCGTCTCCCGAGGGGTGCTGGTGCCGAGGAAGAACCGGTTCGGGTTGGCCACCGGCTGGACCTGGGTGTTCGGGAAACCCTTGGCGACCAGGATGGAGTTGATCTCGGCGGCCGGGGCGACGAGCCCGCACAGCCGCACCGCCGTGTCGTCCGAGACGGTCAGCAGGTTCGCCAGCACGTGCCCGATGGTCACCAGGCTCGGGTACGCGCCGTCCAGGCTGAAGATGCCGTCACCGCCCGGTACGACGATCGTCGAGCTGACCTCGACCTGCTGGTCCAGGGTGAGCAGCCCCCTGTCGACCTTGTCGAGCACCGCCGTGGCGACGGCGATCTTGTTGACGCTGTACGCCTCGATCCGCCGGTCCGCGTCCGCCTCCACAGCGACCACCGGCGCCCCGGCCGGATCGGCGACGCTGATGTACGCCTGCCAGTTCCCGCCGGCGGCCGCGCTGTGCGTGGTGAAGGCGGAGGCGACCCGGAGGGCGGCCCGAGCGGGGGTCGTCGGCGCGGCGTCGGCGGCGCTCGCCGGGGCGGCGGCGCCCAGTACCGTTCCCGCGGTGGCCATCGTGCCCAAGCCGAGTGCCGTCCTACGGTTCAGTCGCATTGTCAATCTTCTCCCCGATCGTGGTGCGCCAGAGCGCTTGCTGGCCCACCACCCTAGGGGAGTTGATCGATGCACAGGGGCCTCCGAACTTGTCCCGAACAACTCCGAACAGGTCAGCCGAACCGTCGACGCAGTGCGCCAACCACCGCATCCAACGGCCGGGAAACGAGTTCCCGCAGGTCAGGCAGGTGGCCACCGCGGACCGCCTCGCCGGAGGGGTTCGGGGCGAAGGCCGAGCCATCATGCGCGGCGACTGACCGTCCACTCAGGCCGGCGGATCGCATCAACGGCCCGACGAGGACGTCGTAGACCCCCGGCAGGACCGTGAAGCCGGCCCGCAGCACCACGTTGAGCCGGCCCACCGAAACCTCCCGGCGGGGTCGGTCCACACAGTCCACGATGGCTCGTGCCACCCGCTCCGGCACCTCGTCGAAACGGCCGTACGCCATCACCGCCGCCGTCTGCGCACCCACACGTCGACGCGGCCGAACCGACCGATCGCCGCAGCCGCCAGCGCGTCCAGCGCGCCCGGCTCGGTCTCGTCGGTCGGCACGGTCAGCACGTCGACGCCGGCGCACTCTGCGCGTACCACCGCCAGGGTCGTGGTGGCGCGAGCGGCGAGGACCAGGCGGTCGCCGCGCCCGGGCCGCCGCCCGGCCGATCCCGCTGCTCGCGCCGACGATCACGACCACCCGGCTCACGGCACCCGCGCACTCATGGTTCGAGCACGACCTTGATGCAGCCGTCGTCCTTCTTCTGGAACATCTCGTACGCCTGCGGCGCCCGGGCCAACGGCACCCGGTGGGTACGCAGATCCTCCACGCCCAAGGGGTCGTCGTCGCCGGACAGCAACGGCATGATCTCGTCGGTCCACCGGCGCACGTGACACTGCCCCATCCGCACCTGGATGCCCCGATCGAACATCTCCATCAGCGGCATCGGGTCCGCCTCACCGCCGTACACCCCGGACACCGACACGGTGCCGCCACGACGAACCCCCTTCACCGCGGCGTGCAGGACGGACATCCGGTCTATGGCCGCCCGGTCGGTCATCGTCTGCGCCAGCTTGTCCGGAAGCAGGCCGACCGCGGCGTGGGCGAACTTGCCCACCGGCGACCCGTGCGCCTCCATCCCCACCGCGTCGATCACCGCGTCCGGGCCGCGCCCGTCGACCAGGTCGATCAACGCGCCCGGCACGTCGGACAGCTCACTGACGTCGAGCACCTCGATGCCGTGCCGGCGGGCCAACTCCAGACGCTCCGGCACCAGATCCAACCCGATCACCCGGCCCGCGCCGAGGTGACGGCCGACCCGCGCGCAGAGCTGCCCGACCGGACCCAACCCGAACACGGCCAGGGTGCCGCCCGGCGGGGTGTCCGCGTACTTCACCGCCTGCCACGCCGTCGGCAGAATGTCCGACAGGTAGAGGTAACGCTCGTCGGCGCCGGTCTCCGGGATCTTGATCGGCCCGAAGTGCGCCTGCGGTACGCGCAGATACTCCGCCTGCCCACCCGGCACCGAACCGTAGAGCGACGTGTACCCGAACAGCGACGCGCCCTTGCCCTCGCTGGTGACCTGCGTCGTCTCACACTGGGCGTAGAGCTGGCGCGAACACATCCAGCACCTTCCGCAGGCGATGTTGAACGGCACCACCACCCGATCGCCCGGCTTCAGCCCGGTCACCTCCGACCCGACCTCCTCGACGATGCCCATCGGCTCGTGACCAAGGACGTCACCCGGCTTCAGGAACGGCCCGAGCACCTCGTACAGGTGCAGGTCGGAGCCGCAGATCGCGGTCGAGGTGATCTTGACGATCGCGTCGGTCGGCTCCTCGATTCGAGGGTCCGGAACCTCCTCGACCCGTACGTCTCGCTTTCCCTGCCAGGTGAGCGCCTTCATCTCCGTCATCCCTTCTCACTGCCGTCTGAGAAGACTGCTACCCGGGCTCGGGCGCTTGAACCGGCCGCCGGTCTCCGGCCTGAGGACGCAGGGCGCGGGCCTAGATCCGCGCATCCGCGTGTCGAGTCCGCGCATCGCCCGTGCACCCCGCGCGTCGGGCCCGCGCATCGAGCGTCGGGTCCGCGCATCGACCGGCGAGTCCGCGCACCCGCGCGTCGCGTCTGTGGACCGCGTTACGTCCCCGCCTTCGCGCGGCGAGTGCCGATTTCGGAGCGGCGAGTGCCCGCATTCGCGCGTCGAGTCCGTGGACGGCGCTGGGTCCCCGCGTTCACGCGGCGAATGCCCGCCTCGACGCGGCGAGTGCCCGCGTTCACGCGGCGAGTCCATGGACGGCGCTGGGTCCCCGCTTTCACGCGGCGAGTGCCCGCCTCGACGCGGCGAGTGCCCGCGTTCACGCGGCGAGCGCCCGTATTCGTGCGGCGAGCGCCCGTATTCGTGCGGCGAGTGCCTGCATTCGCGCGGGCGAGTGTCCGCATCGGGGCGGCGAGTGCCTGCCTCCACGGCGAGTGCCTCCGTCAAGCGAAAGGATGCGTGCCTTGCCGGGTTTGTCGGGCTGATGCTCGGGCCACCTAGCCTTGATCCACTCGGGTTCCTTGAAGTCGCGCTATCCCAGGCCCGATAACAGCCCGACTTCCTGAAGCCCGAGTGGATCATCGTGATGCGCGACTCGAAAGTGACGGCCTCACCGTTCGCGTGGACCTGTGGGGCTGTGCGCGCGACAGGGCGGGCGGCGGCGCGACAGGGCGGGCGGCGGCGCGACAGGGCGGGCGGCGGCGCGGCGGGGCAAGGCCGGACGGGTGGAGCAAGGCGGGACGGGCAAGGCGAAGGACGCGCGAGTGAGGCTTGGCGCGACAGGGTTCGGCGGGCGCGCGGGTCTCGGCTCGCCGCGGAAGCACGGGCCGGAGCGCGAGGGGATGAAGTGCCGCGCCGGCCGCAG
This sequence comes from Micromonospora sp. NPDC005710, assembly GCF_040630995.1. Lineage (NCBI taxonomy): Bacteria > Bacillati > Actinomycetota > Actinomycetes > Micromonosporales > Micromonosporaceae > Micromonospora > Micromonospora sp. NPDC005710. The sequence goes on from NZ_JBEXYP010000004.1 coordinate 241,682, forward strand.
TGGGCACGGGTTCGGCTCACCGGGGCCGGGTTCATGAGTGCATCGGTTCGGGAAGCTGCCGACGTACCCCAGCAGGAGCGCAAGGTGCCGACGAGCCGTAACCAGCGTCAGGGCTCGTGCGACCGTCCCCAAGGTGCCGACGTACCCCGGCAGGAGCGCAAGGTGCCGACGAGCCGTAACCAGCGTCAGGGCTGGGGCGACCGTCCCCGGCGGAGGGATCAAGCCTGACCGCCCGGAGCCGGGGACGGTCGCCCCAGCCCCACCGCAACCAAAGCCGAAGCCGAAACCAAAGCCCCAAGCCGCAGCCCGCAGCCGAAGCCCGCAACCAAAGCCCCAAGCCGCGAAAGAGCAAGACCGCCGTACCCCTTCGGCGGGGTACGGCGGTCGTGGTGTGTCGTGCGGCGGGCCTCAGGAGCCGGGGGTGTTGTTGGCTCCCTTGGCGGTGGCCGTGAGGTAGTCGCGGTTGAGGCGGCCGATGGTGTTCAGCGGGATGCCCTTCGGGCAGGCGGGGGTGCATTCGCCGGCGTTGGTGCAGCCGCCGAAGCCGGCCTCGTCGTGCGCGTCGACCATGCCGATCACCCGGGTGTAGCGCTCCGGCTGGCCTTGCGGCAGGAGTGAGAGCTGGGTGAGCTTGGCGGCGGTGAAAAGCATGCCGGAGCCGTTCGGGCAGGCTGCCACGCAGGCGCCGCAGCCGATGCAGGCGGCGGATTCGAAGGCGGCGTCGGCGTTGGCCTTGGCGACCGGGGTGGAGTGGGCTTCCGGGGCGCTGCCGGTCGGCGCGGTGACATACCCACCAGCCGCGATGATCTTGTCGAAGGCGCTCCGGTTGACGACGAGGTCCTTGACGACCGGGAAGGCGCTGGCCCGCCACGGCTCGATGTCGATGGTCTCGCCGTCCTTGAACTGCCGCATGTGCAGCTGGCAGGCGGTGGTGCCGCGCTGCGGCCCGTGCGCGTCGCCGTTGATCATCAGGCCGCACATGCCGCAGATGCCCTCGCGGCAGTCGTGGTCGAACGCCACCGGGTCCTCGCCGGCGAGGATCAGCCGCTCGTTGAGCACGTCGAGCATCTCCAGGAACGACATGTCCGGGGACACGTCGTCGACCGGGTAGGTCACCATCCGGCCCTTGTCCTCGGGGCCCCTCTGGCGCCAGATGCGCAGGGTCAGGTTCACTTGTAGCTCCGCTGCGTGGGGTGGACGTACTCGAATGTCAGGTCTTCCTTGTGCAGCACCGAGGGTTCGCCGTCGGCGGTGAACTCCCAGGCCGCCACGTACGCGAACCGGTCGTCGTCGCGCTGCGCCTCACCGTCGGGGGTCTGGTGCTCGGCCCGGAAGTGGCCGCCGCAGGACTCCTCGCGGTGCAGGGCGTCGATGCACATCAGCTCGGCCAGTTCGAAGAAGTCGGCCACCCGGCCGGCCTTCTCCAGCGACTGGTTGAGTTCCTCGCCGGTGCCGGACACCTTGACCCGCTGCCAGAACGCGTCGCGCAGGTCGCGGATCTCGCCGATCGCCTTGCGCAGCCCGGCCTCGGAGCGCTCCATGCCGCAGTGTTCCCACATGATCTGGCCCAGTTCGCGGTGGAACGAGTCGACGGTCCGGTCGCCGTTGATGGCGAGCAGCCGCTGGACGCGGTCCTCGACGGCGGTGCGGGCCTCGACGGCGGCCGGGTGGCTGGGGTCGACCTTTTCCAGCCCGCCGGAGGCCAGGTAGTTGGCGATGGTGGTGGGCAGCACGAAGTAGCCGTCGGCGAGGCCCTGCATCAGCGCCGACGCGCCGAGCCGGTTCGCGCCGTGGTCGGAGAAGTTCGCCTCACCGATCACGAACAGGCCGGGGATGTTCGACTGGAGGTCGTAGTCGACCCACAGGCCGCCCATCGTGTAGTGCACGGCGGGGTAGATGCGCATCGGCACCTCGTACGGGTCCTCGCCGGTGATCCGCTCGTACATCTCGAAGAGGTTGCCGTACTTGGCCTCGATGGCCTTGCGGCCCAGCCGGCCGATGGCGTCGGCGAAGTCGAGGTAGACGCCGAGCTTGGTCGGCCCGACGCCGCGGCCCTCGTCGCAGACGTTCTTCGCGGCGCGGGAGGCGATGTCTCTGGGGACCAGGTTGCCGAAGGAGGGGTAGATCCGCTCCAGGTAGTAGTCCCGCTCGTCCTCGCCGATCTCGCGAGGGTCGCGGTCGTCGCCCTTGGTCTTCGGCACCCAGACCCGGCCGTCGTTGCGCAGCGACTCGCTCATCAGGGTCAGCTTCGACTGGTGGTCGCCGGAGACCGGGATGCAGGTGGGGTGGATCTGCGTGTAGCAGGGGTTGGCGAAGTACGCGCCCTTGCGGTGCGCCCGCCAGGTGGCGGTGACGTTGCAGCCCTTGGCGTTCGTGGAAAGGTAGAAGACGTTGCCGTAGCCGCCGGAGGCGAGCACCACGGCGTCGGCCATCTCGGTGCTGATCTCGCCGGTGACCATGTCCCGAACGACGATGCCGCGGGCCTTGCCGTCGATGAGGACCAGCTCCAGCATCTCGTGCCGGGTGTTCATCTCGACGTTGCCGAGGCCGATCTGCCGTTCGAGGGCCTGGTACGCGCCGAGCAGCAGTTGCTGGCCGGTCTGGCCCCGGGCGTAGAAGGTGCGTTGCACCTGGGCGCCGCCGAAGGAGCGGGTGTCGAGCAGGCCGCCGTACTCGCGGGCGAACGGCACTCCCTGGGCGACGCACTGGTCGATGATGTTCACCGACACCTCGGCGAGCCGGTGCACGTTCGACTCCCGGGAGCGGAAGTCGCCGCCCTTGACGGTGTCGTAGAAGAGCCGGTGCACGGAGTCGCCGTCGTTGCGGTAGTTCTTCGCCGCGTTGATGCCGCCCTGGGCCGCGATGGAGTGCGCCCGGCGGGGGCTGTCCTGGTAGCAGTAGGACTTGACGTGGTAGCCCTGCTCGGCCAGGGTCGCGGCGGCGGAGCCGCCGGCCAGGCCGGTGCCGACGACGATGACTGTCATCTTGCGGCGGTTGGCCGGGTTGACCAGCTTGGCCTCGAAGCGCCGGGTCTCCCAACGCTTCTCGACCGGGCCGGCGGGAGCCTTGGTGTCGGCGATCGGGTCGCCCTCGGTGAAGAGTTCCATGTCAGGACACCAATCCGGTGAGTACGGCGAACGGGACCACCAGGTACCCGGCGCAGAGCAGCACGGCGAAGACCAGGGCCGCGGTACGCGCCCGGCGCTCGCCGCGTGGTGTCTGCTGGCCGAGGCTGCGGAACGCGCTGAACGCGCCGTGGCGCAGGTGGAAGCCCACCGCGAGGATGGCGAGCGTGTAGAAGAGCGTGACGTACCAGCGTTCCGGGGCGAAGTCGGCGACGACGTTGCCGTACGGCTTGCTCTCGTTGCCGACCGGGTTCAGCGTGCCGGTGGTCAGGTCCAGGATGTGGTAGATCACGAAGAGCAGGATGATCACGCCACCCCAGCGCATCGTGCGGGCGGCGTAGCTGCCGTTGATCTTCTTGCGGTGGGCGTACTTGACCGGTCGGGCGGCGCGGGCCCGTCGGGCCAGCACTGTGGCGGCCACGATGTGGGCGACGACCGCCACGACCAGCACGGTGCGCAGGATCCACAGGAACCAGACGCCGGGCAGCAGCGGCTTGCCGATGTCGCGCAGCCAGTGCGCGTAGTGGTCGAACGAGGTCTCGCCCGTGAACACCTTGAGGTTCCCGAGCATGTGGGCGATGAGGAACAGCGCCAGCAGGATGCCCGTCACCGCCATGACGGCCTTGAGGCCGACGTTCGAGCGGATGGGCGACCGAGTTTTCGTGATTACCACAGGACCGACGCTAGGAGCACTTCGATCAGTCGTCCAATGCATCAAACTCGCAGTGTTGATAGCCGTAGGCTATTTAGATGCAGCTCCATCAGCTCCGGTACTTCGTCGCGGTGGCCGAAGTACGACATTTCACCCAAGCCGCCGACATCGTGGGCATCACTCAGCCTTCTCTCAGTAAGCAAATTCACGCTCTGGAGGCCGACCTCGGGGCACCGCTGTTCGAGCGGGTAAGGGGCAACATCGCGCTCACCGCGGCGGGTGAGGTGCTGCTGCCGTTGGCCACCCGGATCCTCGCCGACGTGGAGACCGCGACCCGGGAGGTCCAGGAACTGGTCGGGCTGCGCCGGGGACGGGTCCGGCTCGGGGCCACCCCCAGCCTGGCCACCTCGCTCGCACCGCCGGTACTGCGCCGGTTCCGCGACGCGCACCCCACCATCGACCTGCGCGTCGAGGAGGGCGGCTCCCAGGACCTGGTCCGCGACCTGCTCCGCGGCGACCTCGACCTGGCCCTGATCATCATGCCGGCGCAGGGGGCCGACCCGGGGCTGCGGGTCGACCCGATCCTGCGGGAGAGCCTGGTGGTGGCGTCGGTGGGAAAGGTGGCGACCGCGTCCACGACCGGGGAACTGCGCATCACCGACCTGCGGGACCAGCCGATGGTGATGTTCCGGGAGGGGTACGACCTGCGCGACGCGACGATCCAGGCGTGCCGGGAGGCGGGCTTCGAACCGACATTCGCTGTGGACGGCGGCGAGATGGACGCGGTTCTCAGCTTCGTCGAGGCGGGGCTCGGCATCGCGCTCGTGCCCGGCATCGTGCTGGCCCGCCGGCCGGGCGTACGGATCACCCCTCTCGCCCCGCCCGGGGTGCGGCGGACCATCGCGGTGGCCCGGCGGCGCGACGTCGTACCCACCCACGCCGGTCGGGAGCTTCGGCGCATCCTGCTCGACTACATCCAGTCGGCGATCAACCTCGGCGAGCTGCCCCCCGGCGTCGAGCCTCTGACCTGAGCCTCGCGAGGCCGCCGCAGCGACCAGGTCGGCGGCGGCTTCGCGGTCCGGCTCAGCGGCCCTCGGCGTCGTCCATCGCGCGGTAGATCCGCTGCTCCGAGACGGGGTACGGGGTGCCCAACGCCTGGGCGAAGACGTTCACCCGCAGCTCCTCGATCATCCAGCGGATCTGCCGGACGGTCGTCTCCTGCCGCCGGGCCGGCGGCAGGTTGGCGAGCAGGTCGGCGTACTCCTTCTGCACCACGGCGATCCGGTCCTGCTGCTGGCGGTCCCGCTGCGGGTTACCGCCCAGCCGGTCCAGTCGACGCTCGATGGCGGTGAGGTAGCGCAGCAGGTCGGGCAGCCGCGCGTACCCGGTCTCGGTGACGAAACCGGCGTGCACCAGCCCGGCGAGCTGGCCGCGGATGTCGGCCAGCGCCGCCACCACGGCGAGGTTGCGGGTCGCGCCGAGCCGCTGCTCGACGGCGTACCAGGCAGCGAGGACCCGGCGGACCCGGTCCATCACCTCGACGACGGTGTCGACCAGGTCGGCGCGGACCTTCTCGCGCAGGGCCGCGAAACCGTCGGCGTCCCACGCCGGCCCACCGGCGGCGGCGATCAGCCGGTCGATGGCAGCGCCCGCCGCGTCCTCGATCAGCTCCTGCACGCCGCCGTGCGGGTTGCGGCTGAGCGCCAGCTTCGCCGCGTTGTCGAGCCGGCCCTGGAGGAACCGCGCCGGGGACGGCACGGTGAGCCGCAGCAGTCGGCGGGTGCCGGCCCAGTGCGCCGCCTCCGCCTCGGCGGGGGAGTCGAAGACCCGCACCCCGACCGTGGCGCCCTCGTCGACCAACGCCGGGTACGCGGTCACCGCATAACCGGCGCGGACCTGCTCGATCGTCCGAGGCAGGGTGCCGATGCTCCACTCGCGCAGCCCGGTGCGGGCCACCTCCGGCGCGGCGGCCGCCACCACCTGGCGTACCTCCTGGCGGAGTTGACGTTGCAGGGCCGGCAGGTCCTTGCCCTCGGCGACCGGCTTCTCGTCGTCGCCGAGGACCCGGAAGGTCACCCGCAGGTGCGCCGGGAGCTTGCCCGGCTCCCAGGCGTCGCGGGGCACCGTCACCCCGGTCATCCGGCGCAGTTGCCGGGTGAGCGCGTCCAGCAGCGACTCCTCGCCCGGCGTGATCGCCGCCAGAGCGGCCCGGGCGTAGTCCGGCACCGGGACGAAGTTGCGGCGGATCGCCTTGGGCAGCGAGCGCATCAGCGCGATCACCGTCTCCTCGCGCAGACCCGGCACCTGCCAGTCGAAGCTCTCCGCCGGCACCTGGTTGAGCAGCGGCAACGGGATGTCCACGGTGACGCCGTCGTCAGGCGTGCCCGGCTCGAACCGGTAGGTGAGCGGGAGGCTCACCCCGTGGGCCTGCCACTCGTCCGGGTAGTCGTCCTCGTCCACCCCCGGCCGGCCGTCGTTGACCAGCAGGTCGCGGGTGAAGGTGAGCAGGTCGGGCTGCTCGCGGCGGGTCTTCTTCCACCAGCTGTCGAAGTGCCGGCCGGAGGACACGTCGGCGGGGATCCGCTGGTCGTAGAAGCCGAAGATGGTCTCGTCGTCGACCAGGATGTCCCGGCGTCGGGCCCGGCTCTCCAGCTCCTCGATCTCGGTGAGCAGCCGCTTGTTGTCCGCCCAGAACTGGTGGTGGGTCTGCCAGTCGCCCTCGACGAGGGCGTGCCTGATGAACAGCTCCCGGCTCAGTGTCGGGTCGATCCGCCCGAAGGTGACCTTCCGGGAGCTGACCAGCGGGACGCCGTACAGGGTGACCTTCTCGTAGGCCATCACCGCGGCCTGCTTCTTCTCCCAGTGCGGCTCGCTGTAGCTGCGCTTGACCAGGTGCTGCGCCAGGGGCTCGACCCACTCCGGCTCCACCCGCCCGGCGATGCGCCCCCACAGCCGGGAGGTCTCCACCAACTCGGCGGCCATCACCCACCGCGGCGGCTTCTTGAACAACGCCGACCCGGGAAAGATCCCGAACTTCGCGCCGCGTGCCCCCAGATACTCGTGCTTCTGGGCGTCCTTCAGGCCGATGTGCGACAGCAGGCCGGGCAGGAGCGACTGGTGCACCTTCGGGGTGTCGATCTCATCCGGCAGGTCCGTGCCACCCCGGCGACCCCGGCCGGTGTCCGCGTCGTCCGAGGCGTCGCGGGCCGGCCGCCCACCCCGCCGGTCACCCTCGGCCGGGGTACGCAGCACCTGCCGCAGTTGGCCGACGATGTCCTGCCACTCGCGGATCCGCAGGTAGTTCAGGTACTCCGCCTTGCACATGCGGCGGAACGCGCTGGACGACAGCTCCCGCTGCTGCTCGCGCAGGTAGCGCCACAGGTTGAGGTAGGCGACGAAGTCCGACTCCTTGTCGGCGAACCGGGCGTGCGCCTGGTCCGCCTGGGCCTGCTTCTCCGCCGGCCGCTCCCGCGGGTCCTGGATGGAGAGCGCGGCGGCGATCACCAGCACCTCGGTCGCGCAGCCGTTGCGTTCGCCCTCGACCACCATCCGGGCCAGCCGCGGGTCGACAGGCAGTTGGGCGAGTCGCCGGCCGAGTGCGGTGAGCCGCTTCGCCGGGTCGGCCTCGGTCGGGTCCAACGCGCCCAGCTCGTGCAGCAGGTTCACGCCGTCGGTGATGTTGCGCTTGTCCGGTGGGTCGATGAACGGGAACGCGGCGAGGTCGCCGAGCCCGATGGCGGTCATCTGGAGGATCACCGATGCCAGGTTGGTCCGCAGGATCTCCGGGTCGGTGAACTCGGGCCGGGACAGGAAGTCCTGCTCGTCGTAGAGGCGGATGCAGATGCCGTCCGACGTACGACCGCAGCGGCCCTTGCGCTGGTTGGCCGACGCCTGGGAGACCGGTTCGATCGGCAGCCGCTGCACCTTGAGCCGGCTGGAGTAGCGGGAGATGCGGGCGGTGCCCGGGTCCACCACGTACTTGATGCCGGGCACGGTGAGCGAGGTCTCCGCGACGTTGGTGGCGAGCACCACCCGGCGCGAGGTGTGCGCGGCGAAGACCCGGTGCTGCTCGGCGGAGGACAACCGCGCGTACAGCGGCAGGATCTCGGTGCCGAGCAGCGACCGTTTCGTCGGGACCAGCTTGGCCAGCGCGTCGGCGGTGTCCCGGATCTCCCGCTCGCCGCTGAGGAAGACCAGGATGTCGCCGGGACCCTCGGCGGCCAGTTCGGCGACGGCGTCGCCGATCGCCTCGATCTGGTCGCGGACGTTTTCCTCGTCGGCGTCCTCCTCACCCTCGGCCAGCTCGACGAGGGGCCGGTAGCGCACCTCCACCGGGTAGGTGCGGCCCGACACCTCGACCACCGGCGCGGGAACGCCCTCCGGCTCGTCGGCGGTGGGTGGGCCGGCAAAGTGCCTGGCGAACCGGTCGGTCTCGATCGTCGCCGAGGTGATGATCACCTTGAGGTCGGGTCGTCGGGGCAGCAGCTCCCGCAGGTACCCGAGGATGAAGTCGATGTTGAGGCTGCGCTCGTGAGCCTCGTCGATGATCAACGTGTCGTACTGGTTGAGCATCCGGTCGGTCTGCAGCTCGGCCAGCAGGATGCCGTCGGTCATCAGCTTCACCAGGCTGCGCTCGCTCACCTGGTCGGTGAAGCGCACCTTGTAGCCGACCACGTCGCCCAACTCGGTGCCCAGCTCGTCGGCGATCCGGTCGGCCACCGTCCGGGCGGCGAGCCGCCGGGGCTGGGTGTGCCCGATCAGCCCGTTGATGCCGCGCCCCAACTCCAGACAGATCTTGGGAATCTGGGTGGTCTTGCCGGAGCCGGTCTCGCCCGCCACGATCACCACCTGGTGGTCGCGAATGGCGGCGGCGATGTCGTCCTTGCGCTCACTGACCGGCAGACCCACCGGGTACGTGATCACCGGTACCGCCGCCTGGCGGGCGGCGAGCCGTTGCTCGGCCCGGACCAGGTCGGCGGTGATCTCGGTGAGCGCCGCCTCCCGACGCTGCGGGTCGCGCAGCTTGCGGGCACCGTCCAGCCGCCGCTGGAGTCGGCGCTGGTCGCGGAACATCAGAGGTGTGAGGCGGCGGTGCAGCTCGCGAACGGGGTCGGACGCGACGGAGGCGGTTGGATTCTGCATGTCGTGCCCAAGGATAGGCAGCCGGGCGTCGCAGCGCCCCTTGGTTACCGGGTGGCCGGCTTTCCGACGGCCACCTCCGGTCCCATGACGGCCACCGGCGGGACCTAGAGTTGGCGGCCGACGTCGAGTGTCCTGGGGGAGCCGGATGGAGATGCGCGACACCGACCGCGCGTTGGTGCAGGCCGCCACCGCGGTCTCCAAGCTGCGCTGCCGCAGCCCGCACCACACTGTCGCCTCGGCGGCCCGGACCGCGGACGGGCGGGTCTTCACCGGTGTGAACGTCCGGCACGCCGCCGGAGGGGCCTGCGCCGAACTGGTGGTGATCGGCACTGCCGCCACCCAGGGTGTCACCGCGCTGGAGACGATCGTCACGGTCGCCGACCGCGGTCGTGAGGTCGTCGCGCCCTGCGACGGATGCCGGCACGTGCTGCGGGAGCTCTTCCCGGACCTGCGGGTGATCATCGGGCCGATGGACGCCCTGCGGGTGGTCCCGCTCGGGGAGTTGCCGGCGGAGACCGGCGGCGGCTCGGCCGGCTGACCGGCCGTCAGTCCCCGGAGGCCGCCTCCAGCATCGACTGCGGCACCGGCACGCTCTCGAACCGCAGGGTGCCCTCCGGCAGCAGCCACGACGTGACCCGCGCGACCAGGCGACCGGCCCGCACCGCCGGGTCGTCGGCGAAGAGCGAGCGTGCCTCGTCCGGGGCGATGGACAGCACCACGAAGCCCCGCAACTGCTCGTCGTCGGGGTGCAGGAACGGCCCGGCCGCGAGGACGAGGCCCTGCTGCACGAGGCCCGCCTGGTGGGCCAGGTGCGCGTCCCGCAACCTGTCGATCGCGTCCTGCGGCAGCTCCGGCGGATCCGACGGTCGGGTCAGCAGGACGACCGTGTGCTGGTCGAATCGCATCTTCACACCCTATGACGCGAATCTTCCTCTTCTGGGTGTCATTGGCCATCTGTCCGCCCTGTCGCCGTCCGCGAATCTCATTCTCATATCGAGGTTCGAAGCGATCTGGGAGGTGCGGCATGGTCACCAGACGTCGGCTGCTCGCGGCCGGTGCGACAGGCGGCGCTGCGGCGCTGATCCCGGCGGGCTGGGCGGCATCGGGCCGGGCGCTCGCCGCGGCGGCGCCGCTGAACGTCGGTGACATCCCGAAATACGTGACGTCGCTGCGGATCCCCCCGGCCATGCCGACAGTGGCCACCGACCCGGAACGCGACACGTACGAGATCGCGGTCCGCCAGTTCCGCCAGCAGGTCCTGCCGCCCTCGTGGCCGCGCACCACGGTGTGGGGTTACGGCTCCACCGCCCACCCCGGCAGCTTCGGCTGGCCGGCGCCCACCATCATGGCGCGGGTGGGCCGCGCGGTGCGGGTCACCTGGGTCAACCAGCTCGTCGACGACCGGGGCGACCACCTGCCGCACCTGCTGCCGGTCGACCCCACCCTGCACTGGGCCAACCCGGGCGGTGGCATCGAGCACCGGGACCATCATGGGCAGTGGGACGGCAGCCCACAGGGGTACCGCGGGCCGGTGCCCCAGGTGGTGCATCTGCACGGCGGGCACAGCACCCAGGAGAGCGACGGGCACTCCGAGGCGTGGTACCTGCCGGTTGCCCGTGACCTGCCGCCGGACTTTGCCGTGTCCGGCAGCGCGTACCGGGAGTTCCGGTCCCGCTTCGCCGAACGGTCCGGCCTGCGCTGGGCACCTGGTTCGGCCACCTTCGAGTACGCGAACGACCAGCGGTCCTGCACCCTCTGGTACCACGACCACGCGCTCGGGCTCACCCGGGAGAACGTCTACGCCGGGCCCGCCGGGTTCTACCTGCTCGGCGACGACGAACTGCCCGACGGTGCGCTGCCCGGCCCGGCGCCCGCCCGCGACGACGCGCCGAACGCCTCGTACCACGACATTCCGCTGATGATCCAGGACCGCAGCTTCACCGCCGACGGAGAGCTGCGCTACCCCACTCGGTACTCCGGGGGCGGCGACGGGCCGCCGGTGTGGGTGCCCGGGTTCTCCGGCTCCACGATCGTGGTCAACGGCCGCACCTGGCCCACGCTGACGGTGCAGCGCCGGCGCTACCGGTTCCGGCTGCTCAACGCCTGCAACAGCCGCTTCCTGCTGCTCAGCGTGGTGGCGAACGCCACCGCCCGGCCGGCTCGGCCGGTGCTGCCGGTCTGGCAGATCGGCAGCGACGGCGGCTTCCTGCCCGAGGCGGTGCCGCACGAGCGCGTGACACTCGGCCCCGCCCAGCGGGTCGACGCGATCGTCGACTTCAGCGACGTACCGGCCGGCACCGAGCTGTACCTCGTCAACGAAGGGCCGGACGGGATGTACGGCGGCGGTCGGCCCGGGGTGGACTTCCCGCCGGCCGACCCGCACACCACCGGGCAGGTGCTGCGCTTCGTGGTCACCGACGAGGCAGACGCCGATCCGAGCGTGCCGCCGGAGCAGCTTCGGCTGCCGTCGCAGCCGCACCTCGGAACGGCCCAGCGGGTACGCCGGCTGTCGCTCAACGAACGGATTTCCGGCGGCTCGATGATCATGTTGCTCGGCGTCCTGGACGAACGTGGTCGGGGTCTGCCGCTGCGCTGGAGCGACCCGGTGACCGAGCAGCCCACCCTCGGCGACACCGAGGAGTGGGAGGTACGCAACTTCACCCGGCACGTGCACCCCGTCCACCTGCACCAGGTCCAGTTCGAGCTGCTCGGGCGCGGACACTCGGGCCAGGTGCGACCGGACCCGGGGGAGGGCGGGCGGATGGACACGGTGCTCGCGTACCCGTGGGAGGTCACCCGGATCAGGGCGCGCTTCGACCTGCCCGGTCGCTACGCCTGGCACTGCCACCTACTGGAACACGAGGACAACGAGATGATGCGACCACTCACCGTCCTGCCGCGCGGAGGTGCGGCGGCCGGCGACGGCGGCTCGCTGGACGTACCGGAGACACCACAGGGCGGGCCGGAGGTGCCTGACCCGGCATCGACAGACGCCGGTTAGGCCCCTTTTCGCAGGTCGGCTAAGGTTAGGCGAACCTAAGCCCGATCGTGCAGGAGTTTCGTGACCGCCCTCGCCAGCCGGCCGACCCGGAGTCGGGCCAGCACCCACACCGGGCGTCGGGTGACAGTCACCGTCGCTGCCGCGCTGGTGCTGCTGCTGACAGTGCTGGCCAGCTTCGCGCTCGGCAGCCGACCACTCGGCGTCGGCCAGGTCTGGCACGCGCTCGTCGCGCCGGACGGCGGCGACGCCAGCACCATCGTCCGTGAGCTGCGGATGCCGCGGACCGCGCTCGGCCTCGCTGTCGGGCTCGCGCTCGCCGTGGCGGGCGTGCTGTTCCAGGCGCTCACCCGCAACCCCCTCGCCGAGCCGCGCATCCTGGGCATCAGCGCCGGCGCGTCGTTCGGGGTGGTGCTCGCGATCTCCGTCTTCGGCGTCGGCACGCTCGCCGGGTACGTCTGGTTCGGCATCGCCGGAGCCCTGATCGCCGGGCTGCTGGTCTTCGCCATCGCCACCCGCGCCCGCGAGGGCGCCAGCCCGGTCACCCTCGCGCTCGTCGGCGCGGCGCTCGACGCCAGCCTGGCCTCCGGGGTGTACGCGCTGCTCAGCATCGACGCCCGCACCTTCGAGGAGTACCGCTTCTGGGTGGTCGGCGGGCTCGCCGGTCGCGACCTGTCGGTCGCCGCGCAGGTGCTGCCGTTCGTCCTCACCGGGTTGGTGCTGGCCGCCCTGGTGGCCCGAGGGCTGGACGCGCTCGCCCTCGGCGACGACGTGGCCCGTGGTCTCGGCCACCGGATCGGCCTGGTCCGCCTCGGAGGCGGCCTCGCCGCCGTCCTGCTGACCGGCGCGGCGGTGGCCGCCGCCGGACCCGTCGCGTTCGTCGGACTGGCCGTTCCGCACCTGGCCCGCGCCCTGGTCGGCGCCGACCACCGCTGGACCCTCGCCGTCTCCGCCCTGCTCGGGCCGGCGCTGCTGCTCGCCGCCGACATCGTCGGCCGGCTCGTCGCCCCGCCCGGGGAGATCCCGGCCGGGATCGTCACCGCGCTGATCGGCGCGCCACTGCTGGCCGTGCTGGTCCGCCGCGCCCGGGTGGTGACCGCGTGACCACCACCGGGCTGCCGGGGCGGTCGCTGGTGCGCGTCGGCCCGGTCAGCCTGCTGATCCGCCGTCGCGCGGTGCTGGTGGCCGCCGCGTTGACAGTGCTGCTCCTGCTGGCCGTCGTGCTCAGCCTCTCGCTGGGCACCCCGTACGTCGCCCCAGCCGACGTGCTGCGTGCCCTCTCCGGTGCCGGCACTCCGTACGACCTCGTGGTTCTTGATCTTCGGCTGCCGCGGGTCGTGCTGGCGGCAGTGGCCGGCGCCGCCTTCGGCGTGGCCGGCACGCTGATCCAGAGCGTGGCCCGCAACCCGCTCGCCAGCCCGGACGTCATCGGCATCACCCAGGGCGCCGGCCTCGCCGCGACGGTGGCCCTGACCAGCGGAATGGCCGCGGTACTGGTGGCGCCCACCGCACTGGTGGGTGGGCTGCTCGCGGCGGTGCTGCTGTTCGCCCTCGGTGCCCGGCACGGGTTGGCCGCGCAGCGGTTCGTGCTCGCCGGGGTGGCTGTCGCGTTCGGCTTCCGGGCGCTCACCGAGGTGGTCATGCTCAGCGCCGACCCGATCGACGGGCTACGCGCGCAGATCTGGCTGATCGGCACCCTGGCCGGCAAGGGCTGGACCGAGGCCGCCTGGATCGCCGGCACCCTGCTGGTGCTGCTGCCGGTGCTGGCCTGGGCCGGCTGGGCGCTCAACAGCGCCGCCCTGGACGACGCCACCGCCCGGGGCGTCGGGCTGCGCCCGGTGGCCCGCCGGATCGGCCTCGCCGGCACCGGCGTCCTCGTCGCGGCAATGGTCACCGCCCAGGTCGGCGCCGTCGACTTCGTGGCGCTCGTCGCCCCGCAGGTGGCCCGTCGACTGGTACGCGCCGAACGACCACCGCTGGTCTGCGCCGCGCTGCTCGGCGCCCTCCTGCTGGTGCTGGCCGACCTCGCCGGCCGGCGGTTGTTCGCACCCACCCAACTACCCGCCGGTGTGCTGACCGCCGCGATCGGCGGCCCGTACCTGATCTTCCTGCTGCTGCGCGGCCGGCGGCGGTCGTCGTGACGCCTGAAGGAGTCGTGTGATGCTCTCCACCCGGGACCTGGTCGCCGGCTACGACGAGCGGACAGTCCTCGACGGGCTCGACCTCGACCTGCCCACCGACGCGTTCACCGTGATCGTCGGGCCCAACGCGTGCGGCAAGTCCACCCTGCTGCGCACCATGGCCCGGCTGCTCACCCCCCGCCGAGGCACGGTGCTGCTGGACGGCACCGCCATCCGTGACCTGCCGACCCGGGAGGTCGCCCGCCGCCTCGGCGTCCTGCCGCAGAGCCCGCTGGTTCCCGAAGGCGTCACTGTGGCGGACCTCGTCGGGCGCGGCCGACAGCCCTACCAGCGGTGGTGGCGGCAGTGGTCGGCCGAGGACGGCGCCGCGGTGGACCAGGCGATGGCCCTCGCCGACGTCAGCGACCTGGCCGAACGGCCGGTGGACAGCCTCTCCGGCGGTCAGCGGCAACGGGTGTGGATCGCCATGACACTCGCCCAGGACACCGACGCCCTGCTGCTGGACGAGCCGACCACCTTCCTCGACCTGGCCCACCAGGTGGAGGTGCTGGACCTCCTGCACCGACTGCGCTCCGAGCGGGGCCGCACCGTCGTCGCCGTGCTGCACGACCTGAACCAGGCCGCCCGCTACGCCGACCACCTGGTCGCCATGCGCGCCGGCACCGTGGTCGCCGCCGGGCCGCCCCGGGACATCCTCACCGCCGACCTGGTCCGCGACGTCTTCGGGCTGGCCTGCGTGGTCGTGCCCTGTCCGGTGACCGGCGCACCGCTCGTGGTGCCCGCCTACACCGGCGGCAGCGCCCCGGCTGCCGCTCCTGCCGCTGCCGCTCCGGCTGCCGCTGCTCCTGCCGCGTCTGGCGGGGCGGTCGCTTCGCCGGGTGGCGCTGGTGGCCCGGCCGAAATGACCGCAGCCACGGTCGACCCCTCCTCGTCGACGGCGTCCGTACCGGACGCCCGACCCGCCACCGACGACGCGGCCAACCCGCTCGCCGGCCCGTACCCCTCGAAAGGACTCTGATGCGTCGTCTCGTCGCCGCTCTCGCCGCGGCCGTCGCCCTCGGTGCCGGCCTCACCGCCTGCGGTGAGAGCGACCCGGTCGCCGGTTCCACCACCGGGGAGACCCGGGAGATCACCCACGCCATGGGCACCACGAAGGTCCCGGTCGAGCCCAAGCGCGTCGTCGTGCTCGACACCGACAAGATCGACACGGCGCTCTCGCTGGGCATCACACCCGTCGGCGCCGCCACCGCCGGTGAGGCGAAGAGCTGGCCGACGTACTTCGGCGCGGACAAGCTCGCCGGCATCAAGGAGGTCGGGGTTCTCACCGAACCCGACCTGGAGGCGATCAACGCGCTGAAGCCGGACCTCATCCTCGGCAGCAAGTTCCGCCAGGAGAAGTTCTACGACGAGCTGGCCGCCATCGCGCCCACCGTGTTCACCGACAAGGTGGGCATCACCTGGAAGGACAACCTCCTCCTCGACGGTAAGGCGCTCGGCCGGGAGCAGCAGGCCAAGGATCTGCTCGCCGCGTACGAGAAGCGGGCCAAGGACTTCGGCGCGACCCTCGGCGACGCCGCCGGGCGCAAGGTCTCCATCGTGCGCTTCCTGCCCGGCAACATCCGGGTGTACGGCCCGGACTCGTTCTCCGGCATCGTCGTCGGCGACACCGGCCTGGGCCGCCCCGAACGGCAGTTGCTCGCCAACAAGGAGGACAAGCGCTTCGACCTGGTCAGCCCCGAGCGGATCAACGAGGTCGACGGTGACGTCATCTTCGTGACCGCGTACGGCGACAAGGCCGCCGCCGAGCAGGCCACTGTCGCCGGCGGGACGCTCTGGAAGGGCCTCGGCGCGGTGAAGGCCGGCAAGGCGTACCCCGTCTCCGACGAGGTCTGGATGACCGGCATCGGCGTCGGCGCCGCCAACAAGATCCTCGACGACCTGGCCAAGTACCTCCCCGCCAGCTGATCCCCCCGCCCCCGCCAGCGCCACCTGCGCGACCCGCACCCCGCAAGCCCCGCTGAATCTAAGATCCGCGCAACTTCGGGGAAGATGCTGCCTCGTGAGCTGATGAGGCAGCAGGATCCCTGAAGTTGCGCGGATCTCGGGGTGCCTGGGGCTGAGCGATCGTGCTGTGGCCGGGTCAACGGGAGCGGGAGCGAAGGGCTTGACGGAGTTCGGCAAGAAAGCCGTCGAAGTCCTCGCGGAACCGTTTCGCGGTGACGTGCAGAACTATCCAGTCCTCACCGAGGAGTCGGTTGAGGCGGCGTCGGTCCCGATGGAACTGCTCGGGATCGTCGTGCCACAGGCCGTCGTACTCGACGGCGACTTTGAGGTGCGGCCACGCAAGATCGAGACGGGCCACGAACCTCCCATCTCGCTCAACCACGAATTGAGTTACGGGCATCAGCACTCCGGCGAGGACTATCCGCACGCGGAGCCGGGACTCCGGAATCGACTCCGCGCCCGCGTCGGCCAGCTCAGCCACCCTCACCATCCGTTTCCACCCTCGCTTGCCGATCTCCGCTCGAGAAGCGACTCGCAGTTGGGGGAGGACCACCAACCGTTGGTGGGCGAGACGATCCACGACGGCCACTGCGTCCTCTGTTGGTAACCACTGGGCCAGGTCCCAACACGTGCGCGTGGGCGTGGTGAGCGGGATGCCCTGACGTACCGCAATGTCTTTCGCGGTAATCGTGCCGGTGTGCACAACGAGGCCCGAGACCGGCCCGAACCGCTGCCCTGCGGGCACGAGCACATCGATGGGCTCGTGGTCGGCACCCGACACAGCGCCATAGAGCGCCGCCGCACTGCGACCAGCGATCGCTGCACCCGGTGGCAGAACCCACAGTGCTGCGGCGGCACATCGGGTGCGGTGGGTGATCACCAGCCGGGTGTCGGCGTAGACATCCCGGAATAGCGGACGCCACGCCGCACTGCGTAACTCCGCCCGGGTAAGCAGGCCTTCGGCAACGACGTGGGAACCGCGAAAGACGCGTCCCTGAAGCTTCGTCGGCCGCCGTGGGGAAATAGGCATGACAAATACGATGACCGGCGTTGACGCTGTGCTGCTGCCCCTGTGGATAACCCTCGGTTGGCGGCCGTAACGCCAAGATCCGCGCAACTTCGCTGTTCTTGCTGTCTCCTTGCGTCGCCAGACAGCAGAATCCCCGAAGTTGCGCGGATCTTGGGTGGTTAGAGCACGGTGGACGGATGGGCGGCGCGAGGGGTGGGCGCGTGGACTGTGGATGGGCTCGTGGAGCGTTTGAGGGGCCGTGGCCGTCAGGTGCCGAGGGACCAGGGCGTTGGGCATGGGGTCGGGGCGCGTGGAGCGTTGGGGGCGCGAGCGGTACGAGCGTCGGAGGTGGTGGGGAGTGGTGGCGTTAGGCGGCGGTGGACCAGATGGCGCGGAAGGCTGCGGCTTCGCCGGAGAGCCAGCGTTCGATCTGGTCGGGCTTGGCGTCGGCGGGCATGCGGTGGGCCTGGCCACGGCGGACGTCGACCAGGACCGGCTCGGCGTGCGGGAGCACGGCGTCCATGTGTCGGGCCATCAGATGCAGGGTGGCGAGCACCGATTCTTCGCTCGGTGGGGCCTCGTCGAAGTGCAGGCGGATCGCTTCGGCGCGGCCGTCGGCGTGGCGTACCCCGAAGTGGGGGTTGATCTTGACGGGAAGGTCGCCCAGCATGGCCAGGGCGTCGCGGGTCTGGGCGAGATCGATGGCGGCCGGCTCGCCGAGGGAGTGCAGCCAGGTAGTGGCACCGGGGACGAGCGTCTGGTAGAGCGGGCGCCACCGTGGCTTGACGATGTCGGCCACCCCGGCGAGGTGGGTGCCGCCGGTGTGGAAGGCGATGTCGGCCTTGAGTGCCTTGACGAACTGGCCGTGCGGGTTGAAGCCGGTCCGGCTCGCGCGCTGCTTGCGCAGCCCGCCGACGAAGGTCGCCTTGGTGGGGCCGGTGCGGTCGACGTAGCGGGTGAAACCGAGCAGTGTGGCGTAGGGGGTGAGGGGCGTGGAGGCGGGCGCGGTCATGGGCGTCCTCCCAGGTCAGGAACTTTATTAGTACACACATTCTAATCGACGGGTCTGACATTGCCCAGCCAAGTTGAGAGGGTGTGCCGCCTCCTGGGAACCGGACGAATCGACCGGCCGGAGGCGTGTCGTGGGCCACCGCCGGTGGGTCGCCGCCGGTAACATCTGCCACGGCTCACCGGCCGGTCCCGCCTCCACTCGACACGGAGGCGGGGGTACGCGTACTCGACATCAGGGCGTCGCGCCGGCCGGGTCGACCCACCCTCGCTCACCTCATCACGGGAGCACCCATGATCGATGTTCGCTCGTGGCCACGGGGAGTGGTCGCTGCTCTCGGGGCGGTCGTGGTCGGCCTCGCCGGCACGCTTGTCCTCATGACCCCGGCGAACGCGGATGCTTCGGATTTCAGCATCGATCACGAGGTTCGGTGCCTGGCCGACGGCACCTACCAGATCCAGTGGACAGTCCTTGCCAAGACGCAGGCGACCGATTCGACGCGGTACCGCTTCGTCACGGTGGAGGTGTACCCGCCCGACAGCAGCATCGACCCCATCGCTGCCAGCCCCGAGGGCGTCTTTCCGCACTCGGTGGGCAAGCCGGTGGTCGGCAGCCAGACCCTGCCGGGCACCACGACCTTCGCCGACCTGATCGTGTGGGTGCAGTGGGACGACGGCTACTACGAGACGTCCGGCTTCTCCGGCGGCGTCCCACTCGACGGCAGGTGCGGGCAGCCTCCTACCGATCCGACGGCCACCTTCCAGTCCCGGTGCGACGGCACCGTGCTCGTCGACCTGGCGAACCCGCCCGCGGGGCGGACTGTCGACCTGGTGGTCAAGGCCTTCCCGGTGGGCTTTTCGCGAACCATCTCCCTGGCCCCGGGGAAGTCCGTGAAGGGAATCGAGGTGCCCCGGGGATTCGACGTCCTCACGGTCACCGTCGCGGGAGAGCGGGAAGCGTTTGCCGTGTACTCCTGGGTCGCCGATCCAGGTCACTGCATCGTCCCGGGCATCCGTGCCCGCTCGACCTGCGACGAGTTCGTCATCGCGGTGTCGGCTCCGAACATCGGCTGGAACCTGTTGGTCACCTTCGACCCCAGTCGCGGCCCGGAGCAGCGGCGGAGAATCGAGACCGGCACCACAGTCGACGTCTCCTTTCCGGCCGTCGCGGGGCTGGCCGTCACACTGCGGTCGGAGGAGTTCGACCCGCAGGTCAGCCACC
The DNA here is from genome assembly GCF_040630995.1 of Micromonospora sp. NPDC005710. Taxonomy (NCBI): domain Bacteria; kingdom Bacillati; phylum Actinomycetota; class Actinomycetes; order Micromonosporales; family Micromonosporaceae; genus Micromonospora; species Micromonospora sp. NPDC005710. The sequence continues at coordinate 260,983 of NZ_JBEXYP010000004.1, forward strand.
TGAATGGCCCGTACCGGTGGGAGCGGCCAGCGGGGTGCGCCGACGGCGGGGGAGGCGGCCTTCCGGTGACCGGCCAGTCGACCGGCGGCGTGGTCGCGGGTGCGGGCCTGCTGCTGGGTGTCGGAGCGACACTGTTCGTTTTGGCCCGTCGTCGACGGATCTGGTTCACCGTCTGACACTCACCGGCAGGCCGCGTGAAGGCCGCTGGCTGATCAGAGGAACAGCCGTCCGGGGGCGGGTAGGACCCCGATTCACGTTCGCGATGCCGCGAACTTTGTCTTATTTGTGGCGTTATTGTGCGTTGTGGTCACTGATGAGGCGTCCAGGGTCATCCCTGGCAGGGGTACGGCGGCGAGGACCGTCCAGTCCGCCGACCCCGCAGCCGACCGCGACCGTTACCTGGACCTGCTGCGAGCGGCAGCGCTGGTCCGGGTCGTGCTCTTCCACGTGACCGGGTGGATCTGGCTCAGCCTGCTCGTCCCGGCGATGGGTCTGATGTTCGGCATCGCCGGATCGCTGATGGCGTCGTCACTGGACCGGCACGGCCCCTCGGCCGTGCGCCGGCGGCTGCGCCGCCTCCTGCTGCCGTTCTGGGCGTTCGGCGCGGTCACCCTGGCGGTGCTCTCCGTCGACTGGCACCCGAGCGGTGTGACCGGCTGGGCCGAACTGCTGTGGTGGGTGGTACCCCTGCGGGTGCCTCCGGTAGGCGGGCCGTCCTGGGCCTGGGCGTTCCACATCGGGCTCTGGTACGTAGTCACCTACCTGTGGTTGGTGCTGCTCTCCCCGGTGCTGCTGCGGCTGTTCCGCCGCTGGCCGTGGCCCAGCATCGGTGTCGCCACCGCGCTGCCGGTCGGGATGCACCTCGCCGGTGTGCACGCCGGCTACTTCGTCGCCGCCTACCTGTCCTGCTGGCTGATGGGCTTCGCCCACCACGACCGGCTCCTGCACCGCATCCCGTGGCGGTGGTACGGCTGGCTCGTGGCCGGCCTCGCCGGGGTGGGCGGCACCTGGGTGGTGGCCGCCATGCGCACCGGTCGGGCCGTCGACCTCAACCACATCGCGGGTGGCACCACGCTGTGGTCGATGGCCCTCGTCGGCGTGCTGCTGAGGGTGCGGCCCCGGCTCGTCGGCCGGGCGCCGCTCGGCCCGGTGCTCCGGGTGGTCAACGCCCGAGCGGTCACCATCTACCTCTGGCACATCCCGGCCAGCCTCGGGATGTTCCTGTTGCTCGCGCCGGTGCTTCCCTACAACTCGCCCGCCTCGATCGCACTGCGACTGACCGGTGTGTGCCTACTGGCCGCCGGGGCGGTGCTGCTGTTCGGCTGGATCGAGGACGTCGCCGCCCGGCGTACCCCTGCGCTGTCGGGTCCGCGCCCGGGCCCTGCCGGTCGGCACCGCGCCGATCGACAGCTCAGAGCTGGCCGACGTCGGTGATCCGGACCACCGCCGCGCCGACCTCGTCCGAGGCCGCCAGGTCGACCTCGGCGCTGATGCCCCAGTCGTGATCGCCGTCCGGGTCGTCGAAGATCTGCCGTACGGTCCACCGCTCCCGACCCTGCTCGATCATGATCAGCGCCGGCCCGCGGGCGTCCGGCCCGACCCCGATCGAGTCGTACGCCTCGAAGTACGGCGCGAGGGCGTCGGCCCACGCGTCGTAGTCCCAGCCGTCCTCGGCGTCCAACTCGGCGAGCAGATCCCAGCGGCGTAGCGCGGCCAGCTCGACGCGACGGAACAGCGCGTTGCGCACCAGCACCCGGAACGCCCGCGCGTTGCGGGTCACCGCCGGCGGCCGATCCGTCAGGGCGGCGTGCGCCTGGGCCACCTCGGCCACGTCGGACGGGTTGCGCAGCCGCTCCCACTCGTCGATGAGACTGGAGTCGACCTGGCGGACCAACTCGCCCAGCCACTCGATGAGGTCGATCAGCTCCTCGGTCTTGGCGTCCTCGGGCACGGTCTGGCGCAGCGTCTTGTACGCGTCGGCCAGGTAGCGCAGGACGAGACCCTCCGAGCGGGTCAGCCCGTAGAACTGCACGTACTCGGTGAAGGTCATGGCCCGCTCGTACATGTCGCGGACGACGGCCTTGGGGGAGAGTTGGTGGTCGGCTACCCACGGGTGCCCCTGCCGGTACATCTCGTACGCGGCCTCCAGCAGCTCCGCCAGGGGCTTCGGGTGGGTCACCTCGTCGAGCAGTTCGAGGCGCGCCTCGTACTCGATGCCCTCGGCCTTCATCGCGGCGACCGCCTCGCCGCGTGCCTTGAACTGTTGCGCGGAGAGGATCTGCCGGGGGTCGTCGAGGATCGACTCGATCACGCTCAGCACGTCGAGGGCGTACGACGGGGACTCGGCGTCGAGCAGCTCGATGGTGGCCAGCGCGAGCGGGGAGAGCGGCTGGTTGAGGGCGAAGTCGAGCTGCAGGTCGACGGTGAGCCGGATGCGTCGGCCGGTCTCGTCCGGCTCGGGCAGCTCCTCGACGACCCCGCCGGCGCGCAGCGCCCGGTAGATGGCGATGGCCCGGCGGATGTGTCGGCGCTGGGCGGTCGGCTCCTCGTGGTTGTCGGTGAGCAGGTGCCGCATCGCGGTGAACGCGTCCCCGGGCCGGCCGATGACGTTGAGCAGCATCGAGTGGCTGACCTGGAAGCTGGAGGTCAGCGGTTCCGGCTCGGCGTCGACGAGGCGGTCGAAGGTGGGTTGGCCCCAGCCGATCGAGCCCTCCGGTGGCTTCTTGCGGACCACCTTGCGTCGCTTCTTCGGGTCGTCGCCGGCCTTGGCGAGGGCCTTCTCGTTGTCGATGACGTGCTCGGGGGCCTGCACCACGACCCGGCCGATGGTGTCGTAGCCGGCCCGGCCGGCCCGCCCGGCGATCTGGTGGAACTCCCTGTTCTTCAACAGGCGGGTACGGACCCCGTCGTACTTTGACAGGCCGGTGAAGAGCACGGTGCGGATCGGCACGTTGATGCCGACGCCGAGGGTGTCGGTGCCGCAGATGACCTTGAGCAGGCCGGCCTGGGCGAGGGTCTCCACCAGGCGGCGGTACTTGGGCAGCATGCCGGCGTGGTGCACGCCGATGCCGTGCCGGACCAGCCGGGACAGCGTCTTGCCGAAACCGGCGGTGAACCGGAAGCCACCTATCGCCTCGGCGATCATGTCCTTCTCGGCGCGGGTGCAGACGTTGACGCTCGTCAGCGCCTGGGCGCGTTCCAGCGCGGCGGCCTGGGTGAAGTGCACCACGTACACCGGGGCCTGCTTGGTCTCCAGCAGCTCCTCGAGAGTCTCGTGCAGTGGTGTCATCGCGTACGAGAAGATGAGCGGGACCGGCCGCTCCGCCGTGCGTACGACCGCGGTCGGCCGCCCGGTGCGGCGGGTCAGGTCGTCGACGAACCTGGTGGTGTCCCCCAGGGTGGCGGACATCAGGATGAACTGGGCCTGCGGCAGCTCGATGATCGGCACCTGCCACGCCCAGCCCCGGTCGGGTTCGGCGTAGAAGTGGAACTCATCCATGATCACCTGGCCGACGTCGGCCTTCGTACCCTCGCGCAGCGCCAGGTTCGCCAGGATCTCCGCCGTGCAGCAGATGATCGGGGCGTCGGCGTTGACGCTCGCGTCGCCGGTGAGCATGCCGACGTTCTCGGCGCCGAAGACCTCGCAGAGCGCGAAGAACTTCTCCGACACCAGGGCCTTGATCGGCGCGGTGTAGAAGGTCGTCCGGCTGTCGGCGAGGGCCGCGAAGTGCGCGGCGATCGCCACCAGGCTCTTCCCCGAGCCGGTGGGCGTGTTCATGATCAGGTTGGCGCCGGAGACGATCTCGATGACCGCCTCTTCCTGATGGGGGTAGAGGTCGAGGCCGCGCTCCTTCGCCCAGCCGGCGAACGCGTCGAAGAGGGTGTCGGGGTCGGCGCTTGTCGGCAGCGCGGCGGTGAGCGTCATAGCCTGTCCATGGTGCCTGGATCATGCCCCGGTACGCCAACCAGGCCCGCACCGGACCCCCGTCCGGGCGTCCCGAACACCCCGCCACGTCCCGGTTCAGGCGTTTCGGTCACCGTCGGCGGTACAGCAGATCGGCGACGGGCCGACCCGCCGTGATCGCCCGCCGCTCGAACTTCGTCACCGGCCGGTGCGCCGGACGCGGCGCGAAGCCCCCGTACGCGTCCACCAACTCCGGGTCCGCCTCCAACGTCTCCCGCATCGCCTCGGCGTACTCGGCCCAGTCGGTAGCGCAGTGCAAGACGCCGCCGGAGCGCAGCCGGGACCGCAGCAGCGCCACGTGCACCGGCTGGATGATCCGCCGTTTGTGGTGGCGGGCCTTCGGCCACGGGTCCGGGAAGAAAACGTGCACGGCGTCCAACGAACACTCGGGCAAGCCGTTGACCAGTGACAACGCGTCACCCTGCGCCACCCGCACATTCCGCAGGCCAGCGCGGTCGACCAGGTCGAGCAGGTTCGCGATTCCCGGCGTGTGCACCTCGACCGCCAGATAATCTCGATCCGGGTCGGCGGCAGCCATCGCAGCGGTGCTGTCGCCCATGCCCGAGCCGATCTCCAACACCACTGGCGCCCGGCGACCGAACAGGTCGGCCAGGTCGACGGGCACCACAGGTCCGTCCGGCACATCCAGGCCGTACGCGGGCCAGAGCCGGCTCAGCGCGTCGGTCTGCCGGTCGCTCATTCGACCCCGGCGGGGGTGGAACGTGCGGATCGTCCGGTTGACGGGCGGGACGGCGGGGTCATTGTCGGTGGCGGTCACAGCGACCCGAGCGTACGCGACGCCGCCGCCAGATCGGATGTGATGTGCGACCGGAAATGAGAGGATCCAACTGGTACGGCAGGTCGGGTGCTCCACTGCTCGACCCGGCCGTACGGCGTCGAGAGGGGGCATCGTGAGAGTGACCCGCGGTGTCGTGACCCTGTCGCTGGCGACCGTGCTCGCCGGACCGTTCCTGGCGGCCGCGCCTGCTCTGGCCGCGCCTGAGCGGGCTGCTGCCGTCGGGCTCGCGCCGCAGCCGGGAGGGCCGCCCGGTGGTGCGCCCCAGCCGGCGCCGTCGGCCGACATCTTCGTCGAGGTGAGCCCCAGCACGGTGCAGCCCGGCTACCTGGTCGGCATCCGGGCCAGTTGTGGGGACAACTCGGTGGGCGCCACTGTGGTCTCCGACGCCTTCGGAGCGGTCGGCGTACAACCGCAGGGCGGGGTGCTCACCGCCGCGCCGATGGTCCGGGAGCGCACCCGCCCCGGCAACTACCGGGTCAAGCTGGAGTGCCGTGGCGGCGAAACCGCCTCGACCATGCTTCAGGTGGTCAAGAAGATCCCCAACCAGCCGAGTCGTGGTCCGGCAACCGGCTTCGGTGGAAGCAGCGGCGGAGTGACCGGAAAGCTGCTGCTGCCCGTCGGCGCGGCACTGACCATCGCCGGGCTGATCATCGCCGTGATGGCGCTGCGCCGCCCCCGAGCCACAGCGCGTCGCTGAGGCCGTCATGGAGATCTTCCGCCCCACACCGCCGCCACCAGGCTCACGCCAGCCGATCTCTGGCCGCCCCGCGTCGCCAACCGATGACGGGCGCCAGCCGTTTGCCGGGCGTCCCGCGTCGCCGCCCGACGATGAGTGGCCGACCTTCGACGACGGTTGGCCGGACGTCGACGGCCCGCCCGATTCCCAGCGCCGGTCGGATCCCGACCGTCCGTCGGTGGCGGCGCGTGCCCCGACCGCCGTCGCACCTCGGCGGAGCCGTCCGTCCGGCCGCAGCCCCTGGTCCGTACCGTTGGCGGTGGTGTTGGTGTTGGCCGGGGTCTTCGCCACCGGGGCCGGGCTGGGCCGCTCGGTCGGTCCGTTCGACCTGGCCCCGACCGGCGGTGACCGGCCGGCCCGCAGTGAGTCGGTCGGCTTGTCGGCCAGTCGCCCGGTGCGCCTCTCGGTGCCGGCGATCAAGGTGGCCGCGCCGGTGGCGCCAGTAGGGCAGGCGCGGGACGGCTCGATCGCCGTACCACCGTTGGAGAAGCACAACGAGACCGGTTGGTACGACCGCGGGCCCACACCCGGTGAGCCCGGCCCGGCGGTGATCGTCGGGCACGTCGACACGAAGTCCGGCCCGTCCGTCTTCTACGACCTGGGCAAACTCAAGCCCGGCGATCTGATCGAGGTGGCCCGGGCGGACGAGTCGGCTGTGGTGTTCCGGGTCGACACCGTCGAACATTTCCCGAAGGACCAGTTGCCCGCCGAGCGGATCTACGGCCACGACGGACCACCAGGGCTGCGGTTGATCACTTGCGGTGGGCAGTTCATCGGCGGCCGCACCGGCTACGCGGACAACGTGATCGCCTTCGCGACCCTCCAGTCCTCCCGCAAGTCCTGATTCCCGAGGCTGACCCGGACAGGAGGCTGGCTGCTTCGCCCGCTCTCGCTTGATCGACTCGGGGTCATTGAAGTCGGGGTGTCAGGCCGACCCGGACACCGCAGTTTCAATGAACTCGAGTGGATCACGCCGCCGCCGGTCAGGGCTGGGGAACGTGCAGCGCCACTTCGAACTCCAGCAGGCTGGCACCGGTGGCGACCGGTGGGCGGGGCTTGTCGCCGGGGGCGGCGGCGTGGGCGGCGCGTGACGGGCCGGCGGCCCACGCCTGGTACGCCTCTTCGTTCTCCCATTTGGTGTAGACGAAGTAGCGGGTCTCGCCGGCGACCGGGCGGAGCAGTTCGAAGCCGAGGAAGCCGGGGGAGTTCTCCACCGCGCCGGCCCGGGCGGCGAACCGCTTCTCCAGTTCCGCGCCGCCACCGGCGGGGACGTCGATTGCGTTGATCTTCACGACTGCCATCTGCCCACCCTAGCCACTCAGAACGCCTCGTCAGCCACTCAGAACGTCTCGACCGCCGGGACCAGGTCCGCGTCGACAACGATCGGCGCGTGGTCGGAGGGGCCCTTGCCCTTGCGGGCCTCGCGGTCCACGTACGCGGAGCGGACCGCTCGGGCGAACGGCGCGGAGGCGTACACCAGGTCGATTCTCATGCCCTTGTTCTGGTGGAACATCCCGGCCCGGTAGTCCCAGTAGGTGAAGGGGTGCGGACCCTTCATCGGGGTGGGCACGACGTCGCTGAGGCCCAGGTCGCGGAGCGCCGCGAGGGCCGACCGTTCGGCCGGGGTGACGTGCGTGGAGTGGGTGAAGACCGCCGGGTCCCAGACGTCGGCGTCGGTCGGGGCGACGTTGAAGTCTCCGCAGACCGCCAGCGGCAACCCGCCGGCCAGCTCCGCGGCCAGCGCGTCGCGCAGCGCCGCGAACCAGGCCAACTTGTACGCGTAGTGCGGGTCGTCCGGTGTCCGGCCGTTGGGCACGTACACCGACCAGACCCGCACCCCGTCGCAGGTGGCGGAGATGGCCCGGGCCTCGGGCGCGGGGAAGCCGGGCTCGTCGACGAACCCGACGCGGACGTCGCCCAGCCCGATCCGGGACAGGATGGCCACCCCGTTCCACCTACCGTCGCTGTGGCTGGCCACCATGTAGCCCAGCTCGCCCACCTCGGTCGCCGGGAAGGCCCCGTCGGGGCACTTGGTCTCCTGGAGGCAGACGACGTCCGGCCCGGTGTCGGCCAGCCATTCGAGCAGCCGGGGTAGGCGGGCCTTCACCGAGTTGACGTTCCAGGTCGCCAGGCGCATGCCCCCAGCCTGCCGTATCCGCCGCCGCGACGCCGGGTCAGCTGCCCGGGGTGTCGCCGGGACGGGTCTGTTCGGCCAGGAAGCGCTCCAGTTCCGCGCCCAGTTCGTCGGCGGTCGGCAGTGGGCCGGCGTCCGGGGCGAGCAGGCTCTTCTCGCCCCGCCCTCGGGCGAACGCGTCGTACTGCTCCTCGAGGGCCTGGACCAGGGCGGCGGCGTCCTCGGTCTGCGCGACCTGCCTGTCGATCTCCACGCGAACCACCTCGGCGGACGAGCGCAGCCCGTCGCCGGGCAGCAGCAGCCCGGTGCTGCGCGACACCGAGGTGAGCAGCACCTCGGCGGCGGCCGGGTACTCGGTCTGCGCCACGTAGTGCGGCACGTGGGCGGCGAAGCCCAGCGCGTCGCGGCCCTGCTCGCCGAGGCGGAACTCGAGCAGGTGACCGACGCTGCCGGGCACCTGGACACGTTGCAGCCAGGGCTCGTAGCCGGCGATCAGCTCAGGGCGGGTGGCGTGCGCGGTCACCCCGGTCGGCCGGGTGTGCGGGACCGCCATGGGGATCGAGTTGAGCCCCACGGTGAGCCGGACGTCGAGTCGGGCGGCGAGCCCGGCGACGGCGGCCACGAAACGCTCCCACTGCAGGTCCGGTTCGGGGCCGGTGAGGAGCAGGAACGAGGTCTCGTCGTCGTCCTGGAGCAGGTGCAGCTCCAGCTTGGGCGCGTCGACGCTCTCCCAGTGGTCCTCGACGAAGGTCATCACCGGTCGTCGCGATCGGTAGTCGAAGAGTTGGTCGACGTCGAAGGTGGCGATCGGCCGACCCTCCAGCGAGGTGAGTAGCTGCTCACGCGCCAGTCGGCTGGCGTTTCCGGCGTCCACGAACCCGGTGAGGGCCTGGATCAGGACCGGCTGCCCGAGGTCGGGCAGGTCGTCGGTGAGCTGGTAGAGCTCGTGTGGGTCGAGCACCGGTGCGGACCTCCTGAAATGTGCCTACGGGGCGCCGTCGCGACGGAGGGCACCCGTTCGAGCAACGTACCCGCCATCCTGGTGCATTCCTGCGCCGGGCAATCCGTCGGGCGGGAGTTGGGCATGACCGGACCAATCATCTGTTTACGCCACCGGGCCGAGGCCCTGTTGACCGATCGGCCGAGGGCCTCTTCGGCGCAAAGGCCGAGTTTGTCGATCATGTCAGGCTCGGAGGTCTGATGTCCGGCCCCGTCCCGGGCCGTGCCGACCCGCGTGCGCCGCCAGCTTCATCCGGTACGCGAGGTTCGTTCCCCGGGCGGGTCGAGCCGCCCGGGTCGTCCACCAGTACCTGGCGAATCTGTGTCGAGGACCACGTGATCACCGTGCGTGATCGGGGTTTCCACCTGCCTAGCCTCGGTTGATGCGTGACGACGGCACCCTCGACGACCCGTACGCCCCGAGCAGCCCCACTGCCGATACGGAGGATGGCACCTCAACCGAACGGACAACCGCCGCGAGCCGGCTCCGGGCGTATGCCCGGGACCTGACCGGTCGACGCCGGGCACAGGTGGCGCTGGCCACCGGTGTGGTGTGCTGCCTCGGTCTGACCGCCGTCGTTCAGGTTAGGAACGAGGACGCGGACGCGGCGACCCGGGGCAGATCGCTGTCCAGCGCCGAGTTGGCGCAGCGCGCCGAGCAGCAGCGCGCCTCCCGTTCCCTCGACCGCACTGCTGCCCCGAGCACCGCTGCCGCCGCCCCGTCCGCCACGGCGACCCCCGCCGACCCGGACACCACGGCACCGGCCCGCAAGGTCACCCCGGCCCGCCCGACCGACCCGGCTCCCGTCGCCGGGCTGGACGAGGACCAGATGGAGAACGCGGAGGCGATCGTTCGGGCCGGCCGCAGGATGGGGGTGCCGCGCCGGGGTCTGGTGATCGCGGTGGCCACCGCCATGCAGGAGAGCAATCTCTACAACGTCGCCAGCGGCGTGCTGCCCGAGTCGCAGAACTATCCGCACCAGGGCGTCGGCTGGGACCACGACTCGGTCGGGTTGTTCCAGCAGCGGTCCAGCAGCGGCTGGGGCCCGGTGGGCCGGCTGATGGACCCCGAGTTCGCCACCCGGCAGTTCCTCGGCGCGCTGGAGCAGGTGCCCGGTTGGGAGCGGATGCGGCTCACCGACGCCGCCCAGGCGGTGCAGGTCTCCGCGTATCCCGAGTACTACCAGCAGCACGAGTGGCGGGCCACCCGGGTCGTCGACGCCATCGTGCCGGCGGGGCGGTAACCTACCGCCCACTATGGACGGTCAGGGTTGAGGCTCAGGCGTCCCGGGTACATGTGTTGCAGGTTCGAGGTACACATGAACACGGGATCGTCGACAGGAGGACGCCATGTCACTGATGCAGCGGATCACCACGTTCCTGCGATCGCCGAAGGGGCAGCAGTTGGTCGAGCGCGGTCGTCGCGAGATGGCCAAGCCGGCCAACCAGCAGAAGCTGAAGGGGTTGGCGGCCCGGCTGTCCAACCGCCGCCGCTGACCGCTCCATCGGCCGCCCTGTCCACCGTTTCCACCCCTGGGGAGACCTGGTGACCGACACCCCGCCGCCCGTCGGCGGTCAGCCCGCCGCCCCTACTCCACAACCGTCGGCTCCGCAGCCCGCCGCCGCGCAGCCGCCCGCCGACCTGCCGGCCGGGCCGGTGGACGCCCCCGAGGGTCCGCCGGCCCGTCTCTGGGACCGGATGCGCGACGACCCGCAGTACGCGCCGGAGCACCTTGCCCTGGAGGCGGTTCGCCGCCTCGGGCCGGAAGCCGCGCAGTGGGCCGCCCGGGCCCGCGCTGAGCAGCCGGGGGTCTCCGCCGACGCCCTGGCCGACCAGGCGGCCCGCAAGTTCGTCAACCTGGCCCGGCTGTCCGGCGCGGTCTCCGGCGCGGCCGGGCTGCCCGGCGCCGTGATCGACGTGGGCGTGCTGGCCTGGACCCAGGCGCGGATGGCGCTGCACATCGCCGCCGCGTACGGCATCGACCCCCTGCACAGTGACCGGGCCAGCGACCTGTTGGTGCTCCAGCGGGTGCACAAGGTCGCCGAGAGCGCCCGGTTGGCACTCGGCGTGGCCGCCGGCCGGGAACGCGCCGACGCGCTCTTCGGTCTGGGCGGTCAGCGTCCGCTCGGGCGGGTCATGCTGCAACTCGGTGTCCGGCTGGCCCAGATGGCAGGTGTCCGGGCCGCGAAGCGAATGGTCGCCAAGATCGTCCCGGGTGCGGCAATAGTGCTCGGCACCTGGGCCAACTCGTCCGCCACGAAGGACCTCGCCCAACGGTCGCGAGCCCTCTACCGTTCCCGCGGCAACGCCGTTCCGGAGCCGCGTCAGCCCTGACGACCCACCCGGATGGTCAGCCGGCCAGGCCGGAGGGGCGCCAGGTCGCCTCGGCGATGCGGCCCTGGCCGGTGGCGTTGGGGTGGAACCAGTCCAACGGGTTGAGCAGGTCCAGCGTGAACCGGACCTTGTGCAACGCGCCGCCGTCGTGCCGGCACCGTGATCCGTACGCCCGGCAGGCCGCCTTCAACTCGGCGTTGTACGCGTCGATCCGGTCCCGGACGGCGGCCCGGCGCGCCCGGTCCGCGGGCGCTGTCGAGGTCGCGTCGGCCAGCAGGGCCGGGCAGATGCCCCGCCGCCACGCGCGGGTCGCCCGCGCGTCGCCGTGCCCGACCTCCCAGAGCCGGTACAGGTCGGGAATGCTCACCACGAGCACCCGGGCCTTCGGCCGGCCGGTCCGCAGGACCCGCAGGCCCCGGTCGACGTCGGCCCGGAACTGCGCGACCGGCGTCATCGCGTCCACCCCGCCCCGGCAGACGTCGTTGGCGCCGATCAGCACCGTGACGTAGTCGACGCGGTCGCGTACCGCAGCCTGGGCCTGACCCTCCAGAGCGTCCGCGCGGGCGCCGGGACGGGCATGGTTGTACGTCCGGTCGCGAATCGCCGAATTCTGTTCGAGCAGCCGCCGGTAGTGGCTCTGGACGCGCAGCCCGTCCCCCGTCGACCAGGAGTTGCGCTCGCAGGAGGTGAGCACCAGGCAGGAGGCGAAGCCGGTGCTTATCGAGTCGCCGAGGGCGGCGATGCCGCCGGGACCGCCCGACGGCGGGGCGCTCGTGGTGGGGCGGGGTTCCGCGGAGTTGCCGCCCTCGCAGGCCAGCGCGACGAGCGCGGCGAAACAGGCCAGGGCGGCGACCCAGCGTCGAGGCATGACGTCTCCCGTTCCCGCAGCACAGAGCGACAGCGCGGTAACTCTATGCGCAGGACGTGGTTTGCCGGGAAGTTGCTGTCGGGAATGCGGCAGAGTGCCGACACCGAAGCCGTCGAGGTGCTATGCGTCCCGCCACGGGGCCCGCTGGCCGTGCAGCCACCAGTGCAACGCCCTGGTGATCCGGGGCAGCACCAGGTACGTCATCAGCGGGGTCAGGCAGAGCGTCATCAGCAGCACCCGGGCCGCCAGCGGCACCGCGTCCAGGAAACGGCTCGTCAGCAGTGTGGCGGTCAGGCTCAGCGGGAAGAATGCCAGCCAGATGGTCACCGCCTGCTTCCAGCGGGGTGGCGACGCGGGCGGGGCCGGCTCCACCTGGTCCACCGACTGCTCCAGCGGCCTGTCGAACCACCCCTCGATCCCGGTACGCCGCTCGACCCGGGTGTGCTCGACGATGCCCTGCGCCGAACTGAGCCACCAGTGCCGCTGCGGCGACTCCTCCCACCGGTGCAGCGTCTCGGCGTCGGCGAAGCGGTAGAGCATGTGCCACTCCGGCGAACCGGGGCCGCTCTGCACCCAGCCGGCCCCGAGGAACCCGGGGAACGCCTCGGCCAGCGCGGTACCGGCCCGCATCCAGGCCACCATCTCGCTCGCCCGGCCGGGGTCGACGCGGCGGGCGATGGAGACGGTCACCGGCACGGCGAGGGTCATTGACATGCGCCCATCCTGCGGTCGGCGAGGCCCCGGCGCGAACGGATGTGCCGGAGCACACCGCCGCCTCCGGGCGCTGGGGCGTCCCGTACCGGTTAACCCGGCCGATCGGGGGTAGCTCCCTGAACATGACGAGATCGCAGCCCCGGCGCGCCCGAGGCACGGTCGGCCACGCGAACAGCGCGTTGAACCTGCGGCTCACCCTTGCCGGGTTCGGGCTGGTGATCATGGTGCTCTTCGCGGTGCTGGCGTTCTGGGCCGGCATCGCCTGGCTCGGCGTGGTCTGCGCACTCCTCGCCGTGGTCGCCGTGGTCGACCTGGTCGTGATCCAGCGCCGCCGCGCCGCCCGCCGCCGCGAGGAGCCGGGCGTACGACACTCGTTGTTCGAGTGACAGGAGGACGTAATGCCCCACATCGCCACCACCAACCCCGCCACCGGACAGGTGCTCAAAACCTATGAGGCGATGTCCACCGAGCAACTCGACGACGCCATCGAGCGCACCGACCTGGCGTTCCAGCAGCTGCGGGAGACGACTGTCGACGAGCGTGCCCGGTGGATGAACGCCGCGGCCGACCTGCTGGACGCCGAGCGCGACGAGATCGCCCGGATCATGACCACGGAGATGGGCAAGACGTACGTCGCGGCGCAGGCCGAGGTGACGAAATGCGCCTCCGCCGCCCGCTTCTACGCCGACCGGGCCCCCGCGTTCCTCGCCGATGAGCCGGCCGACGCCGACGCCGTGAAGGCCGTCCGGGCGTTCGTCCGTTACCAGCCGATCGGCGTGGTGCTCGCGGTGATGCCCTGGAACTTTCCGCTCTGGCAGGTGATGCGCTTCGCCGCCCCGGCGCTGATGGCCGGCAACACCGGCCTGCTCAAGCACGCCTCGAACGTGCCGCAGACCGCGTTGCTGCTGGAGGACGTGTTCCGGCGGGCCGGCTTCCCCGAGGGAGCCTTCACCACTGTGCTCGTCGACTCGGAGGCCGTCGACCACATCCTCAGCGACCCGCGGGTGCGCGCCGCGACGCTCACCGGCAGCGAACCCGCCGGCAGATCCATCGCGCAGATCGCCGGACGGGAGTTGAAGAAGACAGTCCTCGAACTCGGCGGCAGCGACCCCTTCGTGGTGATGCCCTCGGCGGACGTGGACCGGGCCGCCGAGGTGGCCACCACCGCCCGCTGCCAGAACAACGGCCAGTCCTGCATCGCCGCGAAGCGGTTCATCGTGCACACCGACGTGTTCGACGCCTTCGCCGAGAAGTTCGCCGCCAACATGGCCGCGCTGCGCGTCGGCGACCCGATGGACCCCAACACCGACGTCGGGCCGCTGGCCAGCGAGCGTGGCCGCGACGAGGTGCACGCCCAGGTCCGCGACGCGGCGGACAACGGCGCGACGGTGCTCTGCGGCGGCGAGCCGCCGAGCGGCGACGGCTGGTTCTACCCGCCGACGGTGATCACCGACCTCACCCCACAGATGCGGATGTGGTCCGAGGAGGTCTTCGGCCCGGTCGCCGGCCTGTTCCGGGTCTCGTCGTACGAGGAGGCCATCGAGGTCGCCAACGGCACCAGCTTCGGGCTCGGCTCGAACGCCTGGACCCGGGACCCTGCCGAGCAGGAACGCTTCGCCACCGACCTGGACGCCGGAAACGTCTTCATCAACGGGATGACCACCTCCTACCCGGAGTTGCCGTTCGGCGGTGTGAAGAACTCCGGGTACGGGCGGGAGTTGTCGGCGCTGGGCATGCGGGAGTTCTGCAACACCAAGACGGTCTGGGTGGGTGAGGGTGCCGCCTCGGCCGGCGCCGGGGCGCACGCCGAGTAGGTCGGGGCGCGGCACGCGTCAGCCGGGGCCGTCGTGGGTAGGAGGTGTGCCCATGACGTCGTTCGGATTTCACGCCTCACACGAGCAGATCGGTCCACGAGCCCTGTTGGAGGCGGTGATGCACGCCGAGCGGGCCGGCTTCGACGCGGCCATGTGCTCCGACCACTTCTCCCCGTGGAGCGCCCGGCAGGGTGAGTCCGGCTTCGCCTGGTCCTGGCTGGGCTCGGCGTTGCAGGCCACCGGCATGCCGTTCGGCGTGGTCAACGCACCCGGCCAGCGATACCACCCGGCGATCATCGCGCAGGCCATCGGCACCCTCGGCGCGATGTACCCGGGCCGGTTCTGGGCGGCCCTGGGCACCGGCGAGGCCAGCAACGAGCACATCACCGGCGACCCGTGGCCGCGCAAGGACGTACGTGCCGCACGGCTGCGCGAGTGCGTGGACGTGATCCGGGCCCTGCTGGCCGGCGAGGAGGTCAGCCACGACGGCCTGGTCCGGGTGGACCGCGCCAAGCTGTGGACCCGCCCCGAGCAGCCACCCGCGCTGGTGGGTGCCGCCGTCAGCGTGGCCACCGCCCGCTGGTGCGCCGAATGGGCCGACGGGCTGATCACCGTCAACGCCCCGGTCGCGCACCTGCGCGAAATGATCGACGCGTACCGGGACGCGGGCGGGCGAGGGCCGCTGCACCTCCAGGTGCACGTCTCCTGGGCGCCGGAGCAGGCCGAGGCCGAGGCGCTCGCGTACGACCAGTGGCGCAGCAACGTCTTCGCCCCGCCGGTCTGCTGGGACCTGGAGACCGTCGAACACTTCGACGTGGTCTCCGCCGACGTACCGGCGCAGCGGGTCGCCGAGGTGGTGAACGTGTCGGCGGACCTGGGCCGGCACGTCGGCTGGCTGGAGGAGTACGCGCAGCTCGGCTTCGACCAGATCGCCCTGCACCACGTCGGGCAGGAGCAGCGCGGCTTCATCGACGCGTTCGGCGCGGAGGTGCTCCCGAAACTGCGCCCGGGCGGCTGATCGGGGCCGGACAGCCGTACCCCTAGGCTCGTACCCCATGGAAAGCCTGTTTCCGGTCGTCGTCTTCCTGGCGATCGCCACCCTGGGTGCCGCGTTGGCCCGCCGGCTCGGCCTGCTCGCGCCGATCGTGCTCGTCGTCTTCGGCCTGGGACTCTCGTTCGTGCCGGGCTTCCCGCAGGTCGAACTCGACCCGGAGTTGGTGCTCGTCGGCATCCTGCCGCCGCTGCTGTACGTGGCCGCGCTGGAAACCTCGGTGCCGGCGTTCAAGAACAACATCAGGCCGATCCTGCTGCTCGCGGTCGGCCTGGTGTTGTTCACCGCGTTCGTGGTCGGGTTGGTGCTGCACCTGCTGTTGCCGCAGCTGCCGTTCGCGATCTGCCTGGCCCTCGGCGCGGTGGTCGCCCCACCGGATGCCGTGGCCGCCACGGCCGTCGCCCGCCGGGTCGGGCTGCCCCGCCGGGTCGTCACCATCCTGGAGGGCGAAAGCCTGGTCAACGACGCGACAGCGCTGGTGCTGCTGCGGGTCGCGACAATGGCCACCGTCGGCTCGGCCGTCGGCACCGAGAAGATCGCCATCGAGGTGCTGCGGTCCACCGGCGGCGGCATCCTGATCGGGGCGCTCGGGGCGTTGGTGTTCGGTTTCCTGCATCGGCGGATCAGTGACCCGCTACTGGACAACGCGCTGTCGTTGATCATCCCGTTCGCCGTGGTGTTCACCGCCGAACACCTGCACGCTTCCGGGGTGGTCGCGGTGGTCGTCACCGGTCTGGTGCTCGGGCACAAGCTGCCCCAGCTGCTGTCGGCGGCCTCCCGGTTGCAGATCGGCGCGTTCTGGCGGCTGGTGCGCTTCCTGCTGGAGGGCCTGGTCTTCCTGCTGGTCGGGCTGCAACTGCGAGAGGTCGTACGCGACCTCGACGAGCCGATCGGCTCGCTCACCCTGATCACCGTCGCGGTGCTCGCCACCGTCTTCCTGACCCGGTTCGTCTGGTTGTTCCCGGCCACCTACCTGGCCCGGTTGGTTCCGCGGGTCCGCCGTCGGGACGCCCGGCCGTCACCGAAGTTCCCGATCATCATCGGCTGGGCCGGGATGCGGGGCGTGGTGACCCTGGCCGCCGCGCTGGCCCTGCCGCTGACCCTCGCCGACGACGAGCCGTACCCCAGGGCGTTGTTGATCTGGCTGGCCTTCGCCGTGATCGTTTTCACCCTGGTCGGCCAGGGCGCCACCCTGCCGGTTGTCTCCCGGCGGTTGAAGCTGCCGGCGGACGACCCGGTGCAGGACGCGCTCTCCGCGGCCGCCGTCCAACAGCAGGCCAGCAAGGCCGCCCAGGACCGCCTCGACCAGTTGGCCGACGGTGCGCCGGACGCGGTGGTGGACCGGCTGCGCCGAGCGGTGGAGGACCGCACCAACATGGCGTGGGAACGACTCGGCGGCAACGAGCGGGAGACCCCGTCGCAGGCGTACGGTCGGCTGCGACAGGAGATGATCGACGCCGAGCGGGACGTGTTCCGGGCGGCCCGGGACTCCGGTCGGATCCCCGAGGAAGTGTTGGTGCAGGCCTACCGTGACCTGGACCTGGAAGAGTCGTTGCTGCGAGAGGTTGAGAAGTGAGCTGTCAGCACCTGACCGAGGCCGGTGCCGCCGAGCCCCGTACCCCCGACGAGTGCGCGGACTGCGTCGCCATCGGTGACACCTACTGGGTGCACCTGCGCACCTGCCTGAGCTGCGGGCAGGTCGGCTGCTGTGACTCGTCGCCGAGCCAGCACGCGAGCAAGCACTTCGCGTCCACCGGCCACCCGGTGATCCGCTCGGCGCAGCCGGGCGAGGCCTGGCGCTGGTGCTTCGTCGACGAGGAGATCGGCTGACGGTCAGCCCGGCTTCGGTGACCGGTCGGCGCGCCGGGCCACCGCGCGCCGCGTGAGCGGCGGCACGACGAGGCCGGTGAGCGCGAGCAAACCCGCCAGCGCCAGCCAGCCGACCGGGCCGCCGTCGATGATCAACCAGGTCAGCAGGGCCGGGCCGGCCGCGCGGACCAGCCCGGCGAGCAGTCCGTCCACCCCCTGGTAGGCACCGAGGGCGTCCGGGGCGGCGAGGTCGTAGGCCAGCGCCGCCCCGGCCCCGGCGTGCCACAGGTCGCCCACCGTGTAGATCACCGTCGCCCCCAGCAGCAGGCCGACCGCCGCCGCGGTGGGCACGACAGCGGTGGCGGCCCAGAGCAGCATCCCGGCCGCCAGCACCAGCCCGGCCCGGCGCGCCGTCGCCGCCGCCGGCACCGCGTGCCGCGCCCTCCCGCTGAGCCGTACGGCGAGCAACACGGTCAGCAGCGTGTTGACGAGCAGGAGGGCGGAGACCGTCACCGGCGGCGCGTCGGTGTACGCCACCACCCACAGAGGCAGCACGAGCGTCAACGCCACGTGGTGCACGGAGAGCACCGCCGAGGCTCCCACGACAGCGACGAACGGCCCGTCGCGCAGCGCCCGGCCGGCCCTCGGCCGCAGCCGCCGCCGGACCGGCGGGTACGCCGGGAGTCGCATGATCAGCGCCGCCGACACCAGATAGGTGGCGACGTTTCCGACCACCAGCAGCCGGTACGCCCACCCGGTGTCCGCCACCAGCGCGAACGCGGCAAGCCCCGCACCCAGCGCCACCCCCAGGTTGGCCACCGCGCGCAGGGTCGCGAACGCGTGTATCCGGCCCTGCGGGCCGCCCACCGCGGCGACGAGCGCGGCGCGGACGGCAAGGTTGCCGGAGATCAGCAGAGCGTCCAGTGTGGCCACCAGCAGAAAGACCGGAAAAGAGCCGACCAGCAGGTACGCGGCGGCGACAGCGGCCTGCGCCAGTTGCAGGACGGCCCGGAGGCTGCGGGGGTCCCGCCGGTCGGCGAGCCCGCCGAGCGGCACGCTGGCAGTGAGCCCGACCAGACCGGCGACAGTGAGCCCGAGCCCCACCTCGGTCGGGCTCAGCCCCACCGCGCGGGTGAGGAAGAGCGCCGCACCCGTCACCCACAGCCCGGTACCGACAGTGTTGGCGAGGGTGGCCAGCGACAGAGTGCGCAGCCGACCGGGCGGCGGCAGCGGCGACAACGACCGCCAGCGGCCGGCAACCCGCGCCGTGGTGCCCACACCTCGACCGTAGGGCCCGCCGGATGCGCGTCGACGCCCCGCCGGATGCGGCATCCGTCACAGCCCGCCCGCAGATCGTTCCTCGGCTCCGAACAGCTCCCGGGCTGCGGCTTGTTCGGGTTCTCCGGCTTGTCGGGGTCCTCCGCTTGTTGGCGTCCTCCGGCTTGTTCGGGCCCTCTGCCTGTTGGGGCACTGGCTTCTTCGTCGATGTTGGCTCTCTCCGCAGGAGTCGGATCGGTGGTAGGTCACGTCCGCCGGTGGTACTGGTTGCGGCGAGGAAGCCGGTCGGGATCGAGCCAGGCCGGCGGAACGAATTCCGGGTGACCGTCGCCGCCGAGCCGGACGGTCCATTCGCCGCGGTGGACGTGTCGATGATGGTGGGCGCAGAGCAGGACGGCATTGGTCAGGCTGGTGCTGCCGCCGTCGGCCCAGTGGCGGATGTGGTGGGCGTCGCACCAGCGCGGCGGGCGGTCGCAGCCGGGGAAGGCGCAACCACGGTCGCGCAGGACCAGAGCGCGTCGTAGGGGGCCGGTGACGAGTCGGCGTTGCCTGCCCACGTCGAGTGTCTGGCCGCTGCCGCCGAGGACGGCGGGCAGGATCGCCGCGTCGCAGGCGAGCCGACGAACCGTCTCCGGGGTGAGTCGCAGGTCGGTGTCGAGGGTGCCGGCGTCGAGCTGCCTGGCCAACGTATCGAAGCTGGTGGTGACGACGAGCTGGGCAGGATCACCGCCGTGCTCGGGCAATTCGCCGGTGCGCAGGGCGAGCCGGCAGAGGTCGGCGAGCGCGTCGTGCCGGCGCTGCCCGGGAGAACGCCGATCGTCCGGACCGGACGGTGCGGTCAGCGGCTCGATAGCCGCGCGCAACAGACCCGCCGCCTCGGCATCGAGGCTGCCGGACAACCGCAACCGGCCGTCCCGCAGCTCGGACAACGTCACCTGACGGTCTCGGTGGGCCCGATGGGCCTCGGCCTCCATCGCCGCCTGAGCGGCGGCGTCGGCGAGCTCCGGGGCGACGTGATCGAGGATCCGGGTGCCCAGCTTGCGCAGCAGGATCGGCTCGAACTGCCCGGCCCACTCGACCAGCACGCCGACTGCCTTCTGGGCCGCCTGGCTGCCGGCGGCCGTGTGCACTGAGCTGACCGTGTCGGCGATGACCCGGACCTGCTCCACGTCGACCGTGCCGCCGGCCAGCGCGTCCCGTACACCGGTCGGGGCGCTGTCGAGCGTCGCGGCCAGCTCGACCAGACGACGGGCAGCGCCGACCCCGAGGCGCAGCCGGTCGCGCAGCCACACAGCCGTCGAGGACGCCCCCTGGGCGGTAGCGGTGCCTCGACCGTCCAGCGCCCGCACGAGGGCCAGCTTGACCGCGGCCAGGCGTTGCTCAAGCCGGTGCGCGGCGTCGAGTGCCGCGACGAGGTCATGCTCCGGAAGAGCCCACGCCGGCGCGTCGAGGCAGTCAGCGATTGCCGCCTCCGCCTGCCTCAACTCCTCCACCATGGACCAAGAATAGAACAGATGTACGACACTTTTCCGGCCGGTTGGTAGGCCAGATTTGGCTGCTTCGAGCGGCGGCAGTGCGTGGCGACTCGAACCCAAACGGCAGGGCCTTGGAGGTAGCCCCGGGTCGGCGCTCGTCGATGGCCCCGGCCAGGGCCCGCTGGGCACGCCGACCCGTGGCTGGGCTCACTCGCCAGTCTCGCGGAGCCCGAGCCCTGGCGTGCAGCCGACGCTGTCGAGTCCTGGCGTGCGGCCGACGCTGCTCAGCTGTGGCGTGCCGGTGGCATCGCCGAGCACCGGCTCCTGGACCCCGCGGCGTGCGTCATCCTCCGCCTCCTGGCTCAGCGGGTGGTGGCTGCGAGGAGACGTTCGGTGGCGAGGCACGAGACGAGGCATCGTTCCTTGGCGTCGCCGCTCAGCCGGGCAGTCCAGTCGGTGAGGCCGCCGTCGCCGATCTCCAGGCTGCCGTCCAGGACGGTGATCCGCAGGGCGCAGTCCGTGTAGTAGCCGCGACCGCGAGATCGCTCCGGTTCGTCCACCAGGGGCACCACATCGCCGGCGAGCGCCGGTCGGACGGTGTCGGCCAGCCGTTCCCGTACCACCGGGTCGTCGAAGGTGGTGACGTGCAGCCGAGGCGCGGCCGCCGGTGCCAACTCGGCGAGCACGGCCCGCCAGTAGCTGAGGTGTCGGATCAGCAGCCGGGCCTGCGTGTCGCCCGAGCCAGTGTCCCGGGCGCTGGACACCAGCGCGAAGAGGCGGAAGTGCGCCGACGCGCCGCTGCCGAAATCCTGCGCCCGGAGCACCCGATGGGCGGCGGCCAGGTGCACCTCACGCTGCCGGCGACGACGTACGGCCGCCTCGACGGCGAGGGCGTTCGTGGGGTCGCTTAGCACCTCGCTGGCACGCATGGTGGTGACGATTCTGTTCTGGCTGACCGGTGCGACGGCCGAGGAGGTGCCGAGCGGCACTACCGGCGCCAGTTCCACTCCCGCGACGTCGGCGGGCAGGAGTTGCCACATCCGGGCCTCCACCCGGGCGAGCGCACGTGGGTCGGCGCGGGCCGGGCGGACGAATCGGTCCACCTGCCAGCGGCGCACCACCTCGGGCGTACGCACGGCTGCCGCCCGGTCGCGGGCCACGCCCAACAGCACAGTGCGCAGGTCCGCGCCGGAGAGCCCGGCCAGCGCGGTCCGCGCCCCGGCCGGCATCGCGGCCCACACCCGACGCTCCGCGCCGCTTGGGCTGTCGCCATCCCCGGCGGCACCGTGGCCTGGTCGTCCAGACCTGTCGGCGGGTTGGTCGCCGTTGATGGCTTCACCGTGCCCTGCTCGGCGCGGCCGGTCTCTGTCGGCCGCTTGGCCGCCGATGACGGGGTCACGCTGGCTTGCTTGGTGCGGCCGATCCCCGCCGACGGCTTGGTCGCTGTTGATGGGGTCACGCTGGCTTGCTCGGCGTGACCGATCGCGGTCGGCTGGTTGGTGGCCATCCATGACGTCACGATGGCTCACGTGGCGCGGCCGATCCATCGGTTTTGCGGCGGGCCTGGTGATTCGTCCACGTCATCAGCTCGACAGCGTCTGTCGTAGGCATCGGCCCGCTCGCCGCGAACGGCTTTCCGACGGACCGGCGCCGTCGGCCCCGGGGCGCTCCGTCGCCACCACAGTGGGCGGCGGCACTGCGGATGACCACGCGCCGCCGGAACACAAATGGGTGGCACACACCGCGGGCGCGCGAAGCAGACGGGGAATCTCGGCGATCCTGCCGCCGCCATAGATGATCATCGAGACCGGTCAGCCGTCGTGGCCCCCTCTATGCTGCACGGACGTGCGCGCGTCAACGGGGGACGGACATGATTGACACGGTCATCTTCGACGTCGGTGGGACCATTCTCGACGAGTCTCACGAGTTCG
This sequence comes from Micromonospora sp. NPDC005710, assembly GCF_040630995.1. Taxonomy (NCBI): domain Bacteria; kingdom Bacillati; phylum Actinomycetota; class Actinomycetes; order Micromonosporales; family Micromonosporaceae; genus Micromonospora; species Micromonospora sp. NPDC005710. Next base: position 282,890 of record NZ_JBEXYP010000004.1, read on the forward strand.
CTGCCTGGGCCGACTGGCTCGGCGTACCCCGGCACACGTTCTCGGCGGTCTTCGGTGCGGTGATCGCCAGGGGTCTGGATTATCAGGAGACGTTCCGGGTCTTCCGGCCCGATTTCGACCTCACGACCGAGGTGGAGCGCCGGGCGGCTGCCGGCCAGCCGGAGTCGTTCGCCGAGGAGGACCTGTACCCGGACGCGCGAGGATGCCTGGAGTCCCTGAAGGACCAGGGCCTGTTCGTGGGCCTGGCCGGCAACCAGCCAGCCCACGCGGAGGCGACCCTGCGCGCCCTCGACCTGCCGGTGGACATGATCGGCACGTCGCACGGGTGGGGGGTGGCGAAGCCGTCACCGGCGTTCTTCGCGCGGGTCGTCGCCGCGGGCGGTGGCGTCGCGTCGTCGATCCTGTACGTCGGCGACCGGCCCGACAACGACGTACTCCCGGCCCTGGACGCCGGAATGACGACCTGCCTGATCCGGCGTGGTCCGTGGGGGCACATCCTCGATCCCGCCCCGGTGGCCGAGCGGTGCCTGTTCCGGATCGACTCGCTCGACGACCTCCCCGGCCTGGTCGCGACGCACAACGCGGCCGGCGGTTGACCCGCCGGCCGCGCATAGGGTGCGGTCCCGGTGGCCGCCCGGCAGAGCGGCCACCGCAACGGGATCAGGTCAGCGAGCAGGCCGCTCCGTTGACCGTGATCAGGCCGGGGCCCGGGTTGGCGCCGCCGCCAGTCGTCGCGTTGAAGCCGAACGTGACGGTGCCGCCGGGGGTGATCTTGGCGTTGTACGACTCGTTGCGCGCGGTCACCGTTGCGCCGGACTGGGTGACCTTCGCCAGCCACGCCTCGCGTACCCGCTGGTCACCGGTGAACGCGAACCGCACGCTCCAGCCGTTGACGGCGCTGGCACCGGTGTTCTGGATGGTCAGCTGGCCGGTGAACCCGGTGCCGCCCTGCCAGGCGCCGTAGTTGGTGTAGCGCGCCGTGCAGGTGGTGGCCGGCACGGCGCCGGCGTCACCCTGGTCGGCCAGGAACGAGGAGATCCAGGCCAGCGCCGAGTTCCAGTTGATCGCCACCTCGTTCGTGGAGTACGAGTTGATGTCGTCGACGTAGCAGAACATCGGCTTGCAGCCGGTGAGCAGTTGCGCCACGAACGGGTCCTGGAGGGCCGCGTTCGGGCCACCGGCGAGGGAACCGGCGGGCGGTCGGGGCAGGCTCGGGTCGAGTTGGTGGCCGAAGATCCGGCTGTGCTGGTTCTGCGCGGCGTGCTCACCCCACCCGGTGACGTAGGAGATGTTCAGGGCGTTGCGACCGAGGACGTAGTCCATTGCCTGCACGGCCCCGTCGCGGTAGACGGGGTTGCGGGTCAGGTCGAACGCGGTGGCCAGTACGACGGCGTTGTTGATGACGTTGCTGTTGCCGCCCCAGAAGTAGCTGTCGGCGTCACCGGGCATCGGCAGCCCGTACGCCTGCCGGCGCAGCTCGGCGAGGTACGTGTCGGCGGCGGTGGTCACCGAGGCGCGGACCCGGGCCAGATCGGCGGCGGGCAGCCCGTTCGGCACGGTGGCCAGGTCGAGGCGGCCCAGCGCGGCAACGCTCTGCCAGCCGAAGCCCCGTGCCTCGAACACGTTCCCGGTGTGGTGCGCCGAGGCGGTCAGGTCGGACAGGTAGTTCTGGGCCCCGGTGGTCAGGTACAGCTCGGCCGCCGCCCAGTAGAACTCGTCGGTGACGTTGCCGTCGTCGTACGCGCCGCCGCCGGTGCCGTCGGTCGGGCTGGCGTACACGGCGGGATGGGCCTTGGCGGCGGCGTAGGCCGTCTTCGCGGCGGTGCCGCAGCGGGTCGCGAACGCCGCGTCGTAGGGGGCGAAGAGCCGGGCGCACTGGGCCGCGGTGGCGGCCATGTTGAGGGTGGCCGCGGTCGACGGCGGGTGCAGCTCGCGCGGCTGCGGGTCGGCGTGCGGGGCGAGCGGTAGCCCGGTCCAGTTCTGGTCGTGGATCTTGTGGTGGACCATGCCGGCGAGCGGCTTGCCGGCGGGCACCTGCATGCGCAGCAGGAACTCCAGCTCCCAGCGGGCCTCGTCGAGGATGTCCGGTACGGCATTGCCGCGCTCGGGCACCCGAAGCGTGTTGTCGGCCAGGTCCGCGCCTCCGTCGGCGGTGGCCGCCGTCTTGGTCCGCTCGAAGGTGTTCAGCAACTGGTAGGTGGCGATGCCGCCGTTGACCACGTACTTGCCGTGGTCGCCGGCGTCGTACCAGCCGCCGCGCACGTCGAGGGAGTAGTCGCAGACACCCGGCTGGCAGGGCACGTTGGTGTCGCCCTGGTTGGGTGCGACGCCGAGGTGGCCGGCGGGCCGGGCGTACTCGTCGCCGATCAGGTCACCGTCGATGGCGATGCCGCTGCGCTGGGCGTAGAAGAACTGCAACGAGTCGGAGCGCAGCCGGTCGTAGAGGGTGCCGGAGATGTCGAACGGGTGGCTGGTCTCGCCGTCCACGGTGAGCGTGAGCCCGGTGCCGGGAGTGCGGTACCCGGTGAAGTCGACGGTCTGCACGTTCTGCCCGGAGGCGGCGTCGACACCGCGAGCGGTGGTGGTGCCACTGGCCACGACGGTGCCGGCGGCGCTACGGAGCTGCCAGGGCAGCGCGGTGGTGGCCTCGGTGACGACAGTGGCGTTCTTCGGCCCGCTGGGCAGGTAGCCGACCTGGTTGACGCGCACCCGCGGCCCGGTGTCCGGCACGTACGGCTCGGGAGGCTCACCGCCACGCAGCGAGACGTCGTCCAGGCAGATGGTCTGCGCCTGGGCGGCACCGCCGACCTGGAAGATCAGTTGGGCGTTGGGGTTGTCGTCCGGCACTGTGAAGGTCTGCTCGACCCGCTGGACGGTGCCGGTGGCTGTGGCGTCGACGGCCGCGTACGTGGTGTACGGGGCGCTGCCGAGCTGCAACACGGCCTTGACCGCGGCGCCGGGAGTGGCGGAGACCGCGAAGCCGAGGGTGTATTCGGCGCCGGCGATCAGCGGCACACCGTCCTGGCCGATGCCAGCGTCCCACGGGTTGGCCAGCCCGCCCGCGACTGTGGTGCAGAGCTGGCCGTCGGTGACCGCGAGCGCGCCGGTGCCGAAGGAGAACCAGGGGCTCACCCCCTCACTGAAGTCGCCGTTGTCGATCTGCTCGGGGGCGTCCGGTGGTGGGTCGGCGTGGGCCGCGCCGGCGCCCACGCCGGTGAGGGCCAGAGTTGTCGCCACAGCCAGCAGGAGGCGGCGTCGGGATGGCGTCACGGGGAGTCCTTCCGGGACGGAAAGTGGGACGGTGGTGGTGGCACGGTGGTGCGCCCAAAGCTGGGAGCGCTCCCAGTCATCGGCTCGATGTTTCCAGTGCCGGCACGCCCTGTCAATTGATCTGGTTGGATGGGTTTCGGCATCCCACGTGGGCGGTCAGCCCGGCGGGTGGCTCCCGGAGGCCGCCGTCCGGACGTGAGATTGACCGCGCCACGCGCCGTCGTCCTGATCTCCTAGAGACAACTGCGCCCTTCGCCTGGCAGGCTGCCTCCCATGACCCTGAAGCTGCGTTCCGTGGGAACGAGCGACCGTGGGCTGATCCGCAGCGGAAACCAGGACGCCCTGCACGCCGGCACCTGGCTCGTCGCCGTCGCCGACGGCATGGGCGGGATGGCCGCCGGCGACCTGGCCAGCGCCCTCACCATCGACGCGGTCGCCCCACTGGACGTGGAGACACCCGAGGACGCCCTGGTGGCCGCGCTCGAGGGCGGCATCGCGCTGGCCACCTCCCGGATCCGGCAGGCGGTCGACGACGATCCCGAGCGCCAGGGCATGGGCACCACGCTCACCGCGCTGCTCTTCGCCCGTACCGGCAGCTGCCTGGCGCTCGCGCACGTCGGCGACTCCCGGGCCTACCTGTTCCGCGAGGGCGTGCTCAAGCAGGTCACCCGGGACGACACGTTCGTGCAGATGCTTGTGGATCAGGGCGTGATCACCCCGGACCAGGCCAGCAGCCATCCGCGCCGCGCCGTGGTCACCCAGGCGTTGCAGGGTGACGAGGTCTCCCCGTCGTACGCGACGATGGTGCCCCGGGACGGCGACCGGTGGCTGCTGTGCAGCGACGGGCTCTCCAACGTGGTCCGCCCGGACACCCTCACCGAGGTGCTCAGCGGCCACCCCGACCGGGACGCCTGCGCCGCCAAGCTGATCGACCTGGCTCTGCACGCCGGCGCGCCGGACAACGTCACAGTCGTGGTGGCCGACGTCGTCGAGGAGTAGGCCGGCACTCAGCGCCGACGTGGCGTGACGCGCCGGGTGGGCGTCGCCGTTCCCGGGTCCTCCGGCCACGGATGCCGGGGATAACGCCCGCGCAGCTCGGAGCGGACCTGCGGGTAGCCGGTACGCCAGAACGACGCCAGGTCGGCGGTGACCGCCACCGGCCGGCCGGCGGGGGAGAGCAGGTGCAGCAGCACCGGCACCCGGCCGTCGGCGATGCGGGGGGCCGCCGGCCAGCCGAACGTCTCCTGGAGCTTCACGGCGAGCACCGGCGCGCCCGGGTCGCTGTAGTCCAGCCGGACCCGGGAACCACTCGGCACCTCGATCCGCTCCGGGGCCAGGTCGTCGAGGCGGGCGGCCTGCGCCCAGGGCAGCAGCCGACGCAGCGCCGACGGCACGTCCACCCGCGCCAGGTCGGCACGGCGGCGCGCGGCGGCCAGTTCCGGGCCGAGCCAGCTCGGCGCGGAGTCGAGCAACGAGTCGTCGCCGACGTCCGGCCACGGGTCACCCAGGTGGTGCCGGAGGAACGCGAGCCGCTCGCGCAAAGCCCGCGCCGCCGGCGTCCACGGCAGCAACCCCAGCCCGTCCTGACGAAGGCCGGTCAGCAACGCGGCGGCCACCTCCGCCCGGTCCGGCCGGTCCAGCCGCCGCTCGACCAGCTCGATCGCCCCCAGCCGGGTCACCTCCCGGGCCACCACGTCCCCGTCGGACCAGCCGACCTCGCGGACGGTGCCCAGGAGCGGGCCGGCCGCCTCCCGCGCCGTCGCCTCGTCCACCGGGGAGGCCCGGCGGATCCGGGCCGACGGCGCGCCCGGTGTGCGGTCCGCGACCGCCACCGCCAGCCAGTCGGACCCGGTCAGGCCCGAGCCGGCGGCCAGCTCCGCGGCGGTCCCGCCGGTCATCAGGTACGCCGAACCGCCCGGCCGCCGCACCCGGGCCAACCGTTCCGGGTACGCCAGCCCGACCAGCAGCCCGGCGGCGAGATCGTCGCTCAGCCCGACCGAGCCGGTCCGGTCGGTGGCATCGGTGCGGCCTCCCGGTGCGGTGCCGGTCGGCAGTGCGGCGCGGAGCCGGCGTACCTCGGTGCGCCAGCGGGCGGTGGCGCCGGCGTCCACGCCGGTGCGCAGCCGACGCCACCCGGCGACCAGGTCGTCACCGGGACCGGCAGCGCTCTCCTCGGCGAGCAGGGCGACCACCTCGGCGGCCCGGTCGGCACCGACCCGGCCGGCGCCGTCGAGCAGCGCCCGAGCCAGCCGTGGGTGCGCCCCGGCGGCGGCGATCGACAGCCCCCGCGCGGTGATCCGACCGTCGGCGTCGACAGCGCCCAGGGTCTCCAGGGTGCTCCGGGCCACTGTCATCGCGGCGGCCGGCGGCGCGTCGGGCAACTCCAGCCCGACGCCACCCGGTGCGCCCCAGGCGGCCAGCTCCAGCGCGAAGCCGGTCAGGTCGGCGGTGGCGATCTCCGGCTCGGCGCGGGCTGGCAGCCGCTCGTGGGTCGCCGCCGACCAGCATCGGTAGACGTACCCGGGCGCCTCCCGGCCGGCCCGTCCGGCCCGCTGAGTGGCGGCGGCGCGGGAGACCGGCACCGTGACCAGCGCGCCCAGCCCTCGGGCCAGGTCGATCCGGGGCACCCGGGAGAGCCCGGCGTCCACCACGATGCGTACGCCCGGCACGGTCAGACTGGTCTCGGCCAGCGCGGTGGCCAGGACCACCCGCCGTCGGTCCGCGCGACGCAGCGCGGCGTCCTGCTCGGTGCCGCGTTGGCGGCCGTGCAGGGGCAGCAGTGCCACGGTGTCCCGCAGGTCGTTCAGCCGGCCGGTGACCGCGGCGATCTCGCCGGCCCCGGGCAGGAAGACGAGCACGTCGCCGTCGTGCTCGCGTAGCGCCCGCCGGACGGTGGCGGCCACGTGGTCGAGCAGTGCCCGGTCCACCGGCCGGGCCCCGGGTGGGGCGATGGGGCGCGCCGGGGGCACCCAGATCCGCTGGACCGGGTGCAGCGCCGAGTCGGCCCGTACCACCGGGGCCGGGGTGGGCCCACCCAGCAGCGCGGCGAACCGGTCGGTGTCCGGGGTCGCCGACATGGCCAGCAGCCACAGGTCCGGTCGGAGGGTGGCGCGGGCCTCCACCGTGAAGGCCAGCGCGAGGTCGGCGTCGAGCTGGCGTTCGTGGCACTCGTCGAGCAGCACGGCACCGACTCCCGGCAGTTCCGGGTCGTGGTGCAGCCGGCGGACCAGCAGGCCGGTGGTGACCACCTCGATCCTGGTGGCCGGGCCGACCCGGCGCTCGCCACGCACCGCGTAGCCGACCCGCTCACCGACCCGCTCGCCGAGCAGTTCGGCCATCCGACGGGCGGCGGCACGAGCCGCCACCCGACGGGGTTGGGCGATCACCACCCGGCCGGTCACCCGGTCGGCGACGGCCAGCGGCGCCAGGGTGGTCTTGCCGGTGCCCGGCGGGGCCACCAGCACACCGGTGCCGGCCGCGTCGAGTGCCGCGACCAGCGCCGGCAGCACCGGCCGGACCGGCAGGTCAAGGGTTACGTCGGAGAGCACGGCCCAGTCTCGCACCGGCGCGGGTGCGTCAGGAGCGACGGACCTCGCCGACGTCGAGCACGAAGGCCCGCCAGGCCGTCGCGCCGAAGGCGAGCACCGGGCCGGAGCGGTCCTTGCTGTCCCGGACGGCGACCTGACCGTCGACTGTCGCGACCTCCACGCAGTTGCCGTTGCCGCTGCTGCGCGTGCTGGTGCGCCAGTCCGCTCGGGTCAGGTCGTACGCCGTCATCCGCGGTGCCTCTCGTCTGCGTCGGCGTGCCGCAGAGGCGGTCACGCAAAGTTACGAGAAGCCTGCTCAAGACGGGTCATCGACGCCGCCGGATCGAGCGCCATCCGGCACAGCTCCTCGTGCAGAAGGCTATACCCGCGCACATGATCGGCTTCCTCCAGAGCCAGTCCCATCGTGAGGTTATCCAGGTAAACCACCGACGCGTCGGCGGCGTCGGCGAAGTGGAGGATCACGTACGGGGTGCTCATGGCCGGATGCCCGCCAGCGGCGAAGGGAAGTACCTGAATTGTCACGTTGGGTAGTTGAGCGGTCCGGCTCAGGTGGACCAGCTGTGCGGCCATCACCGCGGTGCCGCCGACCGGTCGCAGGAGCACCGCCTCGTTGATGACCACCGACAGGTCGACCGGGTCCTCGCGGCGCAGCACCTCCTGCCGGTGCAGCCGGGCCGCGATCTTCCGCTCCAGGCCGTCCTCGCCGGCGGTACGCCGGAAGATCTCCCGCGCGTACGCCTCGGTCTGCAGCAGGCCCGGCACGGACTCGGCCTCGTACGTGCGCAGCGTCGCCGCCTCGGCCTCCAGGCCGACGTAGAACTCGAACCATTCGGGAAGGACGTCGCTGTAGTTCTGCCACCAACCGCGCTGCTGTGCCCCCCGGGCGATCTCGATGAGCGCCTCGGCATCCGAACCGGTCACCTGGTACAGCGCGAGAGCGGCCCGGACGTCACGCGGTTTGATGCCGATCTGGGCGGTCTCGATCCGGGAGAGGTTGCTCTTCGACATGTCGAGTTGGCGGGCGGCCACATCGAGGGTCATGCCCGCGCGTTCCCGAAGTTGGCGAAGTTCGCGGGCGATGCGACGTCGCCGCACGGTCGGGCTGGCGGCGGGTCGGATGGCAGGGGTGGTCACCGTCCGAGTCTGCCACGACAAGATCCCCAGGTCGCAGATGCACGGAGTGCAACTTTCGAATCTGGGAGTTGCGTTGCAGTAGCTGTCGGTGCATCCTTTCCCGGTCGCGATCACTGTGGACACACCTGTACGGGAGGGCCGTTGCTCATCGCCGACGAGTTCTTCCTGATCGCACACAACGACAGTCGTGGAAAGGCCAAACTGCACCCGGCGGCGACCGGGCTCGGGCTGGCCGGCGGGCTCCTCGGCGAGCTGATCCTCTATGGACACATCACTGTCGTGGCCGGGCAGATCACCGTCATCGACAGACGCCCGCCAGCCGATGCCCTGGCGCACACGGTGCTGGACCAGTTGGTCGGTGAATCCCAGCACCGGGAGCTGCGCACCTGGCTGAGCTTCCTGGCGCAGAGCGCCACGACCTCGGTGGGGGAGCGGTTGGCCCGCGCCGGGGTGCTGCGCCGCCAGGAGAGCCGCCGGTTGCTGCGTACCTCGGTCAGCTACCTGCCGATCGACCTCAACGCGGTGGCCTGGCCGGCCACCCGGCTGCGGGCACTGCTGGACCGGCCGGACCCGCCGGGCGTCCCGGACGCCCTGCTCCTGGGCCTGGTCGTGGCCGCCGGGCTGACCCGCGAAGTGCTGTGGAGCGCCGGCCCCCGCGCGCACCACCGGCTCAACGTCCTCATCCCGGCGCTGCCGGCACCGCTCAAGGAACTCGTCGGGCACACCGAGGCCGCCGTCGGCGCCGCCGTGCTGCGCGGCATCCCCTGACCCTCCCGGTAACCCCCAACCCTCCCCTCGACAACCGGAGTAGTCGCATGCCCCCGACATCGACAGTCGACCGACCCAGCAACGTCTCCGACGCCCTGGCCCGAGGCCGCCTCGGCATCCCCTCGGTGATCTTCTTCGTCCTCTCCGCCGCCGCGCCGCTGACTGTGGTGGCCGGCGTCGTCACCACCGGCTACGGCGTCATCGGGGTGACCGGCATCCCGCTGGCCTTCCTGCTGATCGCCGCGGTGCTCGCCCTGTTCTCGGTGGGTTACGTGGCGATGTCCCGCCGGGTGGAGAACGCCGGCGCCTTCTACGCCTACGTCTCCCGTGGCCTCGGCCGGCCGGCCGGCGTGGGCGCCGCCTGGGTAGCGCTCATCGCGTACAACGCGCTGCAGGTCGGGCTGTACGGCACCATCGGCGTCGCGGCCGAGCCGGTGCTCGACCGGCTCTTCGGCGGGCACCCGCACTGGGCCGTCGTGGCCCTGGTGGCGTGGGCGTTGGTCGGCCTGCTCGGCCTGCTCCGGGTCGACCTCAACGGCATGGTCCTGGCCGCGCTGCTGGTCGCCGAGATCGTGGTGGTCCTCGTCTTCGACCTGGGGCAGCTCGGCAACCCGGCCGGCGGTGAGGTCGGTTTCGCCTCGTTCTCACCGGACAACCTCTTCGTGCCGGGAGTTGGCGCGGTGCTGGTGCTCGCCGTCCTCGGTTTCGTCGGCTTCGAGTCGGCGGTGGTCTTCAGCGAGGAGAGCAAGGACCCGAAGCGGACGGTGCCGCTGGCCACCTACCTCTCGGTGGCGATCATCGCCGGGCTGTACGCGTTGTCGTCCTGGACCATGACCGTCGCGGTCGGGCAGGACCAGATCGTCGCCGCGGCCGGTGAGCAGAGCGTCGGGCTCATCTTCAACCTGGCCGCCGCGCACCTCGGTGACACCGCTGTCACCATCGGACAGGTGCTCTTCCTGACCTCCGTGCTCGCCGCGATGATCTCGTTCCACAACACCACCGCCCGCTACACGTTCGCGCTCGGTCGGGAGCGGGTGCTGCCGGCGGTGTTCGGGCAGACCTCGGCCCGCACCGGGGCGCCGCGGGCCGCCTCGGTGGCGCAGAGCGTCCTCGGACTGCTCGTCATCCTGCTGTACGCGGTCAACGGCTGGGACCCGGTGGTTCAGCTCTTCTTCTGGGTCGGCACCACGGGCGGCTTCGGTGTCCTGCTGCTGATCGCCACCACCTCGGTCGCGGTTATCGCCTACTTCGCCCGCTCCGCCGGAGGTGAGAACCTCTGGCGACGGGCCATCGCACCCGGCCTGGCCACCATCGCGCTCTTCGTGATCATCTGGTTGGCCGTGTCGAACTTCGCCAACCTGCTCGGCGTCGCACCGGACTCGACGCTGCGCTGGGCGCTGCCCGCCGCGTACCCGGTGGCCGCCCTGCTGGGCATCGGCTGGGCCCTGCTGCTGCGCAGCAACCGCCCGGACACGTACGCCCGGATCGGTCTGGGCGCGGCGAGCGCCACTGCCGCCGTCCGGCCGGAGACGCCGGCCCCCGTGGAGGTGACCCGATGAGCCTGGTCATCGAGCAACTCGGGCCGGAGGAGACGGACCTCGTCGCGGGCCGGATCGCCGAGGCGTTCATCGTGCTGGAGGTGACGTCCTGGCTGGTACCCGACCCGAGCAAGCGGGAGGCGGTGCTGGCCGGGGACTTCGAGATCCTGGTCGGGCACGCGATGCGGCACGGCATGGTCCACGCCACGGCGGACCGGGCCTCGGTAGCGGTCTGGTTCCCGTCGGTCGGCGAGCCGGCACCGCCGCCGGAGGACTACGACGCCCGACTGGCCGCCGCCTGCGGCGAGTGGACCGACCGGTTCCAGCACCTCGACGAGCTGTTCGCGGCCAACCACCCGCATCCGGACCACCATCACCTCGCGTTCCTGGCGACCCGGCCCGACCGGCAGGGGCAGGGGTTGGGGAGTGCGCTGATGCGCCACCACCACGCCTGGTTGGACGCCAACGGGATGCCTGCCTACCTGGAGGCGAGCAGCCCGCGTAGCCGGGACCTGTACGCGAAGCACGGCTACCTGGCCGGCGAGCCGTTCCGGGTGCCCGACGGCACGCCGTTCTGGCCGATGTGGCGGGAGCCGGCCGGGCACTGAGCCGGTCGGACCGACGGCGTGATACCGGTGTCACGCTCGCGTGACAGGCGGCACGACGGAAGGGCCGGGTCCACGGACCCGGCCCTTCCGTCGTCAGCTGGTCAGTACGTGCCGTCGAGCTGGCCACGCAGCTTGGTCAGTGCGCGGGTCAGCAACCGCGAGACGTGCATCTGCGAGACACCGATCTGGTCGGCGATCTGCGACTGGGTCAGGTTGCCGTAGAAGCGCAGCGTGAGGATCTTCTGCTCGCGCTCGTCGAGGGTGGCCAGCGCCGGGCCGAGGGCCACGCGCAGCTCCGCCAGCTCGAACTCGGTGTCCTCGCCGCCGAGCATGTCACCCAGCTCGGTGGCGCGCTCGCCGTCGCCGGTCGGGGTGGACAGCGACACCGCGTTGTACGCGCGGGCGCCTTCCAGACCCTCCAGCACCTCTTCCTCGGTGAGCTTGAGGTGCGCGGCGATGTCGGCGACCGTCGGCGAGCGACCGAGGGTCTGCAGGAGCGAGCTGTTGGCGTCCGAGATGGCCAGCCGCAGCTCCTGGAGCCGGCGGGGCACCCGGATGTCCCAGGTGCGGTCCCGGAAGTGCCGCTTCAGCTCACCGATGATGGTGGGGATCGCGTAGCCGGCGAAGTCGACACCGCGCGAGGGGTCGAACTTGTCGATGGCCTTGATCAGGCCGATCGCGGCGGTCTGCGCCAGGTCGTCGTTGGGCTCGCCGCGCCCGCTGTAGCGGTGGGCCAGGTGGTTGGCGAGCGGCAGCCAGGCCTCGATCGCCCGGTCCCGCAGCGAGGCGCGCGACGGGTGGTTGGCGGGCAGCGCCGCCATCGCGTTGAGCAGGTCGGCAGCGCTGTCGGTGAGAGCGCGCGGGTCAAGCTTGGTGGTGGGCTTGGCGGCTGCGCTCGGCTGCTCGGTGATCGTTGGCGCGGTCATGGGTGGTCCTCCCTGCACCTCGTCCGCTGACGAAAAAGGTGTGACGCTTTGGTTTAACTCTCAATGGTCCGTTCGGGAGTCACCTTAACCTGATCGTCTCCCGGAAATCTAGCCGAAAGGTTGATGTACTTAAGGTGTGTTAAATAACAAATCGGACAAGTAGTGCAGAAGTCAGGATCGCTGTGAGGCTCCTTACCCGCTTTTCCGACCGTGTTGCACTGCCCGGCCGGCCAACCGGTGGGGCCGATCGGCCCACAGGCAGTGTCGATCGGTCAACACGGGATCCGACAAGTCGCCAGCAGTGTCGACTATCCGTCGTTGTCCCGCTGGTGGGACCGGCCGTAGCGTCGCCTGTACACACCCGGTTCGGAGGCACCGTGCTCGATCCCGCCGCTCCCCAGCTCGTCGTGAACAGTCGCACCCTCTACTTCAGCTGGCTGCCGGCGGATCCGGACGCGGTCGCCGCACTGGTCCCTCCGGGGCTCTGCCCCCGCCCCGACCGCCAGGTCTTCCTCAACCAGTACGTCGTCGACGACGAGACGCAGACCTCTGGCTTCGGCGCGTACTCGCTCACCTACCTCGGGGTCTCGCTCCTGGGCGTCGACGCCCCCGGCGGCCTCAACCCGGGCGGCTGGTGGACCCACTACGTGGCCTCCACCCGGCGGGTCCGTGAGTACGCCGTCGCCCGCGGCGCGCCGGTGCTCGCCGGGCGCACCCGCATCGAGGTCAGTGGTGAGGACCTGCTGTCCGAGACGGAGATCGACGGCACGCCGCTGGTCCGGGCGCGCTGTCGCGTGGGGGAGACCGGGCATGTCATCAGCAGTGGACACCACCGCTACTTCACCAGGCGCGACGGCCAACTGCTCAGCTCCGCCTACCCGTTCGTCGCCGAGCCGGTCGCCCCGTTCGAGATCGAGTCAGTGGAGTTCCTCCAGCCCAGCCATCCGATGTACGCGCTGCGCCCGGCCAACCCGTTGACAATCGGCTTCGGCTACTACTCACCGCGCTCCTCGTTCGCCTACCCCGGCGGGCTGAGCGTGCACGCGGTCGCCGCGCCGGAACCGGCCCGGCCGCTTCACCAGGTGCCGGCAAGCCTCGCCCGCAGCGGCCTGCCGTCCGGGTCGTAGACCAACCGGTACACCGGCAGCGCCCAGGCCCGGGTATACCACGGCAGCCGCTCGGGGCGGTGCGGGCGCAGCCGCCCGGGTGGGCGTTCTCCCACCCGGCCGTCGTCGTACCACTGCTGAAGCGCGTCGGCGGCGGCCGTGACGGCCGCGACGGCGTCCGCCGGATCCAACAGGTCGGCGTCGTCCGCGCCGTCCGGGTCCCGGTCCAGGTGCTCCCGCCACAGCCGCAGTCGCAGGTCGCGGGCGAAGCTGCGCGCGCCGTCACCCCGCCCAGCGGGGTCGGCGGGCTCCCGCTGGTCCGGGGTCTCGTCGAGCACCGCACAGGACAGTTCGCTGTCGTGCGTCCAGGACCGCCGGTTGAGGTTGTCGCTGCCCACGCTGGCCCAGACGTCGTCGACCACGCAGACCTTCGCGTGCACGTAGACCGGGTCGCCGGCGTGGTTCTCCACGTCGAACACGTGCACCCGGTCCGGTGCGGCCCGCTCGCACAACGACAGCGCCTGCTCGCGCCCGACCATGTTCGGCGGCAGGGCCAGCCTGCCGTCCACGTCCGGGTGGCGGGGGACGACAGCGATCAGGTGCAGGTCCGGGTTGTCCCGCAGCGCGTGCGCGAACAGGTCCGCGACCTCGGCCGACCACAGGTACTGGTCCTCAAGATAGATGAGCCGGCGGGCTCGGCGTACCGCCTTGGTGTAGCCCCGGGCCACGGTGCGCTCCCCATCCGGCGCGAACGAGTAGCGGGGACGGACGGCGGGGTAGGTGCGCAGCACCTGGACCTGGTGCGGACCGCAGGGTGGCGGATCGGCCGGTTGCTCGGGCAGCGGGTCGGGCTTCAGGTCCGAGCCGCGCAACCGATCCCGCAGGTACGCCATCGGGTTCTCCGAGTCCAGCGGCATCGGGTCGGTCCACCGTTCCCGGAACAGGGTGTCCAACGCGCCGACCACCGGACCGCGCACCGCGAGCTGCACGTCGTGCCAGGGCGGATTCGACCCGTACCGGGGGGACATCTGCACCGGTTGCGGGTCGCCGTGGTGCGCGGCGTCGTCGCGGCGGCTGTGGCACAGGTCGATCCCGCCGGCGAAGGCGACGTCCCGCTCGGGCGCGCCCAGGTGCCGCAGCACCACGAGCTTCTGATGGTGTGACCCGCCGCGTCGGACCCGTTGATCGAGCAGCACCTCGCCACCGGCGGCCGAGATCGTCTCGCTCAGGTCGCGGTTCTCCGCCTCGCTGTACGCCAGGACGTCGAGGTGCGAACGCCAGATCAACCCCTTGACCACCACACCGCGCTGCGCGGCCTGCGCGAAGAGCTGGGCGACTGTCGGGCCGTCGGCGCGCAACCGCTGGTCCGGGTCACCGCGCCAGTCGGTGAAGAACAGGTGGTCTCCGGGGCCCAGGGCCTCGACCTCGTCGACCAGCCGGTCGAAGTACGCGGCGCCGTGAATCAACGGCTCGGCGAGGTTTCCCGTGGTCCATACGGGTATGCCAGACACCGGGTTGGCACGTTCCTCAGCGGTGAGAAACCAGTCCTGCAACGGCACCGTCCAGCCCCCCTGGAGGTCGGCAACGTCCTCCACGGTAGGACCCCGGGCGCGGGTCCGCACGCCAGGCCGGCAGACCGGTGACCTGGCCAACGCCATCGGAAGCGACGCAGACAACAGCCAAGGAGGCCACACCATGCCCCGCGAGACGACGAATCCCGTGACCGAGAACCGCGAGCCGGCGGTGGAGAGCGAGCGGGGGGCGCTGGTAGCGGTGTTGGTGATGGTGATCCTGGGCGTGGCCGGGATCTTTGCGGTCTCCTGAGGCGGCGCCGACGCCCCCGGGGTGAACCGGAGGCGTCGGCGCCGATCTCAGTAGCCCGGCAGGGTCAGGGCCGGGTGCCCTGGCCGCCGGTGTGCGGGAGCCGCTCGGTGGGGATCACGCCGAGGCGACCGGCCTGGAAGTCCTCGAACGCCTTGAGCAGTTCGTCACGGGTGTTCATCACGAACGGGCCGTACTGTGCCACCGGCTCCCGGATGGGCTGACCGCCCATGATGTAGAGGTCCAGTGCCGGGGTGTTGCTGTCCTGCGTGGTGTCGGCATCGAACCGCAGCGCGTCACCCGGGCCGTGCACGGCGAGCTGACCGGTCCGCACCGGCCGCCGGTCGGCGCCGACGGTGCCGCGACCGCCCAGCACGTACACCAGGGCGTTGAAGTCGGGCCGCCAGGGCAGGTCGACCTGGGCGCCCGGTTGCACGGTGACGTGGGTGATGGTGATCGGGGTGAATGTCGAACCCGGGCCGCGGTGCCCGGCGACCTCGCCGGCGATGACCCGGATCAGCGCACCGCCGTCGGGCGTGGTGAGCAGCGCCGACTCCCGACCTCGGATGTCCTGGTAGCGGGGCGGGTTCATCTTGGCCGAGCGGGGCAGGTTGACCCACAGTTGGGTGCCGTGGAAGAGCCCGCCGCTCGCCACCAGGTGCTCCGGCGGCGCCTCGATGTGCAGCAGGCCGCTTCCGGCGGTCATCCACTGGGTGTCGCCGTCGGTGATGGTGCCACCACCGCCGTTGGAGTCCTGGTGGTCGAAGATGCCGTCGATGATGTACGTGACGGTCTCGAAGCCGCGGTGCGGGTGCCACGGAGTGCCCTTGGGCTCGCCCGGCGCGTAGTCGACCTCGCCCATCTGGTCGAGGTGGATGAACGGGTCCAGGTCGGTGGTCGACACCCCGGCGAAGGCGCGACGGACCGGGAAGCCCTCACCCTCGAAGCCGCTGGGCGCCGTGGTCACCGTGCGGACCGGTCGGATCGTGGTGGTCTCGTCGAGTCGGGGCAGGCGGGGTAGGACGAGGACGTTGTCGACGGTGATCGCGGGCATGTCGAGGGCTCCTAACGTGCGGTAGGGGTGGCCGAGCTGACCCGTGATGCCCGCAGGCGCTCGCCGAGCCTGTCGAAGATCCGGGTGAGGCAGGCGACCTCGGCGTCGTCGAGGTCGTCCATCAGGTGGGTACGCACCGACGCCAGATGGTGGGGTGCGGCTTCCCGCAGGGCGAGCAGCCCGGCGGCGGTGAGGACCGCCTCGCTGCCGCGTCTGTCGTCCGGGCAGGGTTCCTTGCTGACCAGGCCACGGCGCTGCATGGAGGAGACCTGGTACGTGAGGCGGCTGGGCGAGAAGATCAACCGGCTGGCCAGCTCGCCCATCCGCAGCCGTTGCCCTGGCGCCTCGGAGAGCAGGACCAGCACGTGGTAGTCGGCGAAGCTGAGGTCGCTGTCGACCCGCAGGTCCTCTTCCAGTTGGGTGAAGAGACGCTGGCTGGCCTCGATGTAGGCGCGCCAGGCGGCCCCTCGGGTGCTGTCCAGGCTCTCGGTCATGCCCATGACGATAGCACTCTTTCAAAATTTAACTAACAGTCTTTGAGCGTCTTCTGGGTCACCTGTGCGTGCCTCGGGGAGCAAATCGTGCAGCTTTGAACAACACCTGCGGTGGTCCGGCGGCGCGACGGCGGCGGCCTGTGCCAGACTCCGGCCCCGTGGAACATGTGGAACTCGCCGCCGCCGACCTGTTGCTGCGACAGTGGCGAGACGAGGACGCTCCGGTGGTCCGCGACGCCCTCCGCGACCCCGCGATCGCCCAGTGGAACCCGCAGGGCGGCTCGATCGACGACGAGGTGGCACTGCTCTGGGTGCGCCGGCGGGCCGACTGGTCCACCGGCGACCACGCGTCGATGGCGGTCACCGCGGCGGCGGACGGGAAACTGCTCGGCTCGGTGTCGCTGCACCAGATCCGTGGCGGCGACGCGTCCATCGGGTACTGGACGGTGCCCGCGGCACGGGGGCGTCAGGTGGCGGTGCGTGCCGTCGTCCGGCTCACCGAGTGGGCGTTCGCCGACCTCGGGCTGCACCGGGTTGAGTTGTGCCACGCGGTGGCTAACCCGGCGTCCTGCCGGGTCGCCGACCGCGCCGGCTACGCGGCGGAGGGGACGTTGCGGGAGTCGTACCGGTACGGCGACGGTCGCCGCTACGACGAGCACCTGCACGCCCGCCTGGCGACCGACAGCTAGCCGGCGGCGGTCCGGGGCCCGAACAGGCCCCGGCTCCGGCCGCCCTGAAGAGTCAGTCGGCGACCTTGCGGAGGAATGTCGCGAGGGCGTTCCGGACCCGGTCGATCCGTTCCGGAAGGGGGAGCGGCTCGGGCGCGGGGGGCCCGGCGTGCTTCTTTCCCCGCAGGTACAGGGAGCAGGCCAGGTCGGAGCACAGGTAGGTGCCCACCGAATCGCCCTGCCGTCCGCTCGGGCCGGCCTTGGGGGCCGTCATCAGCGAGACTCCGCCACCGAGGTGCGTGGTCAGGCAGAACGAGCACATGCTGTGCCGGACGCGCCCGGTCTGGTGCGTCGCGGCCCGCAGCACCACCCCGGCCAGCCCGCTGTCGGTCTCGGCGACCAGGTAGGCCCGCTGTGGCGCGGCGGGATCCCGCCAGCCGAGGAAGTCGAGGTCGTCCCACTGACGCTTCTCAAGATCATTCGGTACGGCCAGCCTTTTCGCCTCGCCCCGGCTGCAGTTGACGAAGGAGGCGCGGATGGCGGATTCGGTCAGGACCAACATAGGTAGTAGCCTAGCTCTCCTAGGCAAACGATTAACAAAGCTAGGTTCTGGAGTGTGGTGGATGGCACGCGCAGGGGTGACAGTCGAGCGCCTGACACGTGCTGCGGCGGAGATGGCCGACCAGGTGGGCGTCGAGAACGTCACCGTGGCCGCTCTCGCCCGCCAGTTCGGGGTGAAGGACGCCAGCCTCTACTTCCATCTGAAGAACGCGCACGACCTGCGGGTCAGGATCGCCCTGCTGGCGTTGGCGGAGCTGGCCGACCGGGTCGCCGCCGCGCTCGCCGGCCGGGCCGGCAAGGACGCGCTGGTGGCCTTCGCCAACGCGTACCGCGACTACGCGCGAGAGCACCCGGGCCGCTACGCCGCCATGCAGATCGACCTCGACCCGGAGACCGCCGCCGCCAGCGCGGGCATCCGGCACGCCGAGATGACCAGGGCGATCCTGCGCGGCTACCGGCTCTCCGAGCCGGACCAGACCGACGCGGTGCGGATGATGCACAGCACGTTCCACGGGTTCGTGAGCCTGGAGCGAACGGGCGGCTTCCGGCACACCCCACGCCCCACCGACGACTCGTGGTCGCGCACCCTGGACGCCCTCGACGCCGTCCTCACCAACTGGCCGTCGCGCTGACGGCCGGCCGGGCCTGCGTCTCCCCGCCCGGCCGGCGCTCAGGTCACAGCGTCGCCGGCGCGGTGACGTTCACCAGCCAGTCGGTTCCGGGCGGTCACCGTGCCACCTCAGCGCGGACCGGGCGGCGTTGCGCGGTTCGCTGGCGGAGCAGGACGAACCCGAGGCCCGCCAGGAACCAGGTGGCGAGGATGACGAGGGGTGCCACTGTGTGCGCGCCGTCGAAGTAGCCGAAGTTGTTGACGGCCCGCACCGCCGCTCCCGGCGGGAGCTTGCCCGAGATCGCCTGCGCCCAGTCCGGCAGCAGGTCGACGCCGATCGTCGCCCCGCTCGTCGCGTTGCCGATCGTCGTGAGGGTGAGGACGGCGAGGGCGATTCCCGCCGGGCCGAGCCAGGCCCCGAGAGCCTTCGTCGTGAAGGCGCTGGCGGCGGACAGGAGGATGAGCGAGAGCGCGAGCAGCGGGAACGGGGCCGTCAGTGATCCGTATACCGGGCCTGCGACGGTCGCCGCGATCACCCCGATCAGGACGGCGAATCCGCCCATCGCGTAGATGCGGTGGCGCAGTCGCACCTTCGCGGTGGCCGCGGTGAGCCCCTGCGCGAGGACGAACGACGAAAGGGTGACGCCGAACACCACGTAGAAGGCGGACAGCCCTCGGCTGTCGTAGGTAGCCAGCGGCACGATGTCGTTCTCCTGAACGGTCGCCCCGGCCTTCTCGGCGAGGCCGGCGGCGAGCTGGCGCGCGGCGCCACTCTCGCTGAACCCGCTCGCGCCCGCGTAGTCGAGTGTCAGCGTGCTGGGGGACGTCGCGCCGAGGACGGCGACGGCGTCGCCGTGTCGCACCATTGCCTCACCGTCCGCGACGGTCGCGACCTCGGTGACTGCCACCGTGTCGCCGAAGCCGGCCTGTGCGGTGTTCGCCAGTTGGGCGCTGACAACGGCGATCGGCAGCCGGCTCGGCTGGGGGCTGCGTTGCAGCCCGACATAGACCGCGATGAACGCCGTGCCGATGATCAGCCCGGTGATCACGAGTGTCGTCCAGGCTCGGCGCTGGGTGACGACGGGTGTTGGGCCGTTGGTAGGTGGATCGGATGGCGACGTCATCGGTGTCTCCTCGGGTAGTGTGGTTTGAATGTCCAACCAAACGAACCGTAGCACCGACGGTTTGAAAACCAAACCGGAGCGGGACACCCTCGCTGTGGCGCTCGACGCAGTCAACGACAGGTGGTCGCTGCACATCGTGCGTGCGCTCGCATTCGGCGCCTCGCGGTACACCGAGATCCTTCGCGCCGTCGGTGCGCCCAGGGATGTTCTCGCCGCCCGACTGCGCAAACTCGCCGAAACCGGCATCCTCCAGGCCCGTGCCATCGAGGACGGCAAGGCCGCCGGGTACGAACTCACCCAGAAGGGCAAGGACCTCGGGCAGGTCATCCTCGTGCTCAAGCGCTGGGGTGACACCTACAGCGGGGGCGACGTGCCCACTGTCGACTTCGTCCACGACGTCTGCGGCCAGGTCTTCGTCGCCGAGGTGCGCTGCCGGGCGTGTGGCGAGCCCCTCCGGTCCGGAGAGCTGTCATTCGATCAGGAGTCCCCAGCATGCTGACCGACCTGGAGTTGGCCGACTGGCGCGAGCGGGTGGCCCGGCTGTACCTGTCCGACGCCGACCTGACCGGCTTCCGCGCCGGCCGCGACGAAATCTTCGCCACCCACTCGCAGAGCCCCATCCCCGCTGCGGATCGGCCCGGCTTTCCCGGGCTGCGGTACTTCCCGCCCAATCCCGAAGCCGTTGTCGAAGCGCCCCTGCGACCGGCCAGCGGGGAGCTGCGCATCGACACCGGCGGCCCGGACGGGGTGGTCGCCTACCGGCGGGTGGCAGTGGCCGAGACACCCTGGGGGCCGCTGACCCTGTGGTGGATCGAGGCGTACGGGGGCGGGTTGTTCGTGCCACTGCGCGACGGCACCTGCGGGTGGGAGAGCTACGGGGGAGGCCGGTACCTCACCGACACGGTGAAGGGCACCTTCGGTCGGGGTGTCGAGCTGCTGCCCGGCGACCGGGTCCGGCTGGACGCCAACTTCCTCTACAACCCGAGCTGCGCCTACGACGACCGCTGGGCCTGCCCCCTGGCGCCCCCGGAGAACCGGGTCGAGGTCGAGATCCGCGCCGGCGAGCTGACGTACCACGACTGAACGGCCGGCCGCCCCGGCGTGCTGCCGGGACGGCCGGTCGGTCGTCGTTCAGCGGGCGTTGTCCGCCGAGTTGGGCATCTGCATCCGACCGAGCAACTGTCGCGCCTGGTCGGCGAGCTGCGCGTCGACGGTCACCGCGTACTGGCCGGCGCGCAGTGAGCTGGCCGACGTGAAGTCACGTTGCCCGCCTGTCATCGCGTGCGCGACAGCGCCGAAGACGGCACCCCAGATCGCGCCGATGACCAGGCCGACCAAAATCACCGCCAGCCAGTTGCCGACGGTGAAGATACCGAACAACAGGCCGATGAAGAGCCCGAACCAGGCACCTGTGCCGGCGCCGAGCAGGCCGGCTCGACCGGTGGTCATCCGCCCGAGCACCGTCTCCACCAGGGCGAGGTTGGTGCCGACGATGGCGCTGTGCTCCACCGGGAAGCGGTTGTCGGCCAGGTAGTCGACGACCCGCTGCGCGGTCGGATAGTCCGGGTACGAGCCGATCGTCACGGTCGGTGGGCCGGATTCCGGCCCGTGGCCGTCCCCGGTCGGCGTCGACAGGCGGCCGGCCGGCCCGGATGGAAGCAGGTCGCCACCCTGTGTGCCGGACCGCCACGCGGCGGTCGGCCCCGAAGCTGACGTCATGAGCATCCTCCCTCGTCAGCTCCCCGGGTTCCCGTCCAGGCCGAGCGGTAACGCAAAGCCGTGACGTCGTGTCGCTCGGGCGGCCGGAGGGGAATGAGCGCGGACTGCCCGGGTAGCCAGTCAGGTGGAGAGCGGACAGATCAGCGACTACGGTTTCCTCGCCGACGGACGCAGCGCGGCGCTCGTGGACCGCTCGGGCTCGGTGAACTGGTGGTGCCCGGGTCGGTTCGACGCCCCGTCGGTCTTCGGGCGGCTGCTCGACGACAACGCCGGGCACTGGTCGATCCAGCCCGTGGGCGACTACCGCGTCGAACGCGACTATCTCGACGACACACTGGTGCTGCGGACGGTCTTCCGCACCCCGCAGGGGGACGTCGCGCTCACCGACGCGCTCGCCTTCGAGCCCGGCTCGCGCGATCACGACATCGGCCTGCACTCGCCGCAGGTGCTCGTCCGAATGGTGGAAGGGCTGTCGGGTTCGGTGCCGATGCGGGTGCACTACCGGCCGCGCTTCGAGTACGGCCGCACCATCGCGTACCTCATCGAGCGGGAGGACATGCTGGAGGCCATCGCCGGGGCCGCGCGACTCACCCTGCGCGGCAGCGAGCGGTTGACCGCCGGCGACGGCGAGGCCACCGGGACGTTCACCGCCGGCGCCGGCACGAGACACACCTTCACCCTCGGGTACGCCCCGACGTACGACGCACCGTTGCCCGAGGTGCCGGACGCCGACCAGACCATCGCCGACACCGTCGCCGGCTGGCGTTCCTGGTCGAGCGGCCACCCCTACGACGGGCTCTACGCCGACGAGGTGCGGCGCAGCCGGCTCGTGGTGCAGGGCATGACGTACCGGCCCAGCGGAGCGGTGGTCGCCTCGGTGACCACCTCGCTGCCAGAGAAGCTCGGCGGTGACCGCAACTACGACTACCGCTACGTGTGGGTACGCGACTTCAGCCTGACCCTGCGGGCGCTGTGGCGGACGGCGTGCCTGGACGAGGTGCAGCGGCAGTTCGCCTGGTTGGGCCGGGCGATGGGCCGCATCGACAACCGGCCGGTGCCCATCATGTACGGCGTGCTGGGGGAGCGCGACCTCACCGAGCACCGCCTGGACCAGCTCGGTGGCTACCGGGACAGCCCTCCGGTGGTGATCGGCAACAACGCGTGGCAGCAGCGGCAGACCGACATCTTCGGCGAGGCGATGGACGCGGCCTGGTTGATGCGCGACAAGCTGGAGCCGCTGGGCACGGAGGTGCACCACGTGCTCCGGGTGCTCGCGGACCAGGCCGAGCGGGACTGGGAGTTGCCGGACGCGGGCATGTGGGAGGAGCGTGGCACCCAGCACCACCACGTCTCCTCGAAGGTGCAGTGCTGGGTCGCCCTCGACCGGGCGGTCCGCTTCGGTGACCGGCTCGGCGAGCCGCAGGACGTGGCCCGCTGGGCGGCAGCCCGGGACGCGGTGCGCGCGGAGGTCGTCGAGCGGGGCTGGAACGAGCGGCTCCAGGCGTACACGGGGAGTTTTGGATCCGACGAGTTGGACGCGTCGGTGTTGGTGATGCCGCTTGTCGGGTTCCTGCGGGCCGACGATCCGCGGATGCTCTCGACGATCCGCGCGGTGGAGCAGCGCCTCTCCCACGACGGCCTGCTGCGGCGCTGGGACGGCGACCCGGCGGGGTTCCTCATCTGCTCGTTCTGGCTGGTGTGCTGCCTGGCGCTCGCCGGTGAGCGGGACCGGGCGCACGAGTTGTTCCGAGGGTTGGCGGAGCGGGTCAACGACCTCGGCCTGTTCGCCGAGCAGATCGACCCGCTGACCGGGGAGCAGTTGGGCAACTTCCCGCAGGCGTTCTCCCACATCGGCCTGATCAACGCCGCCGGTGTGCTCACCGACGTCGAGCGGGACCCGACGCTGCGTCAGTGCGGGATGCCCCCGGCGTACTTCTCGCCGGTGGGCCGCTGAGCCGGACTTTCGTGGAGATGGTGACAACTTTCTATCGGTGGACACGAAGTTCTATCGCTTTCCAGTGAAAGACGTTAATGTCCGGGACACCCTGCGGTGCTCCTCCAGTCGGCGGGAGCGGCACCGAGATCCCGGACAGCTGGAGGTCTCGTGTCCCGCACACCGCGCCGACGTCTCGTCAGCGCCACCACCCTGCTCACCGTCCTGGTCACCCTCTGTCTCGTCCCGCAGGCGAGCGCCCGCCCGGCCGCCGCGTCCCCGACTCAGGCCGTAGCCCTCGCGCCGCCCGCCACAGTCGGCTTCGAGAAGGTCGCCCTCGACGGTGGTCTCTCCATGGGCGAACCGATCGAACTGGCCGTCGCCCCCGACGGCAAGGTCTTCTACATCAACCGGGGCACCAGCAACGCCGGTGGCCAGGTCCGCCTCTACAACCCGGCGACCAGGTCCACCACCGTCGCCCTGACCCTGGCGTTGGACGCCCGCTTCGAGGACGGCCTGATCGGCATCACCCTGCACCCGAGCTTCGCGAGCAACCGGTGGGTCTACCTCTTCTACTCGCCGAAGGTCACCCCACTCGTCAACCGGATCAGCCGGTTCACCTTCAACCCGTCCACACTGCTGCTCGACCCGGGCAGCGAGGACATGCTCATCGAGTGGCCCACCGAACGCGATCTCTGCTGCCACTCGGCCGGCTCGATGAGCTGGGACACCGCCGGCAACCTGTACTTCGCCGTCGGCGACAACACCAACTCCGGCGGCGACTCGGCCGGCATGGCGCCCATCGACGAGCGGACGAACCGCAACGCGCAGTACGACGCCCAGCGCACCTCGGGCAACACGAACGACCTGCGCGGCAAGATCAACCGAATCCATCCGGAGAACGACGGCAGCTACACCGTCCCCGCCGGCAACCTCTTCGCTGCCGGCACCGCGCGGACCCGCCCCGAGATCTACGTGATGGGCGTCCGCAACCCGTACCGGATCTGGGTGGACCGCAAGGCCAACAACACCCTCTACTGGGGTGAGGTCGGCCCGGACGCGGGCACCGACCTCGCCAACCGTGGCCCCGCCGCGTACGACGAGTTCAACAGGGCCAACGGGCCCGGCAACTACGGCTGGCCGTACTGCGGTGGCCCCAACGTCGCCTACAACGACTGGGACTTCGCCACCGCCACCCCGCGCGGCTGGTTCCCCTGCGGCGGCTCGACCGGCCCGGTCAACAACTCGCCCCGCAACACCGGCGTCCAACAGCTTCCGCCGACCACACCGGCACTGGTCTGGGAGCAGCACGGCGGCAGTGAGGACTGGCCGGCGCTGGACAACCCGGGCGGGTGCGGGTCGCCCAACCACGTCGAGGTCTACCACTACGACCCGAACCTCGTCTCCGACGTGAAGTGGCCGGCCTACTACGACAACAAGTGGCTGATCTCCGAGTACTGCCGCAACTGGATCAAGGAGGTCCAGTTCGACAACGGCAACCCGTCCACCGGCGCGCCGACAGTCATCGAGCCCGTGCTCGCCGGCATGAAGCTCGTGCACCCGATCGACTGGCAGTTCGGCCCGGACGGCTCCCTCTACCTGCTGGAATACGGCAGCGGCTACTTCTCGGGCGCCGTCGACGCCGGTCTCTACAAAATCAACTACGTCCAGGGTGGCCGGTCGCCGGTGGCCACTGCCACTGTCAACCGGGACAACGGATTGGCCCCCCTGTCCGTGGCCTTCTCCAGCACCGGCAGCTCGGACCCGGACGGCGACCCGCTGACGTACGCCTGGGACTTCACCAACAACGGCAGCACCGACTCGACAGCCGCGAACCCGTCGTTCACGTACTCCGCGAACGGCACCTACAGCGCCCGGCTCACCGTCAACGACGGCACCGGCCGCAGCGCCACCACGGTCGTCTCGGTGGTGGTCGGCAACAACCGGCCGACCGTCACGTTGACCGGGCTGCCCGCCGGCGGGCTCTTCGACTGGGAGCAGGACCTCACAGTGGGCGCCTCCGCCAGCGACCCGCAGGACGGCACACCGGCCTGCTCGGCGGTGGTCGTCCGGGCCGCGCTCGGCCACCAGGAGCACGCCCACGAGGAGGGGGAGGGGACCGGCTGCGGCGCCACCTTCAACACCGGCCCAGTCCACGCCGGCCCCGACTCGGTGCTGTTCTTCGTCCTGCGGGGCAGCTACACCGACCGCGGCGCGACCGGCTCGGTCGCGCTCACCGGCGAGCAGGAGATCCTCCTCTACCCGAAACAGTGGCAGGCCGAGCACTTCGTCCAGCTCAACGGGCCCAAGGTGATCGACCAGGCGGCGGCCGAGGGCGGCAAGCGGCTGGGTGACGTCCAGAACGGCGAGAGTGTCCGGCACCACGCGGTCAGCCTCAAGGGCATCACCGGCGTCCGGGCCCGGGTCTCCTCCGGCGGCCCCGGCGGCACCCTCTCCTTCCGGTACGACTCACCGACCGGCACCGAGGTCGCCCGGATCGCGGTGCCGAACACCGGTGGCTGGGACAACTACACCGAGCTGAGCGCCACGGTGACCAGGCCCGACGACGGCACCCACGACCTGTACCTGGTCGTGACCGGCGGCAGCGGTGCGCTGCTGGACGTGGACAGCTACACCTTCACCGGCCCGGGCGTCGGCACCGGCGGGGCGCGCACCGGTGAGGTCAAGGCCCTCGGCAAGTGCGCGGACATCGCCTCCAGCCAGACCGCGAACGGCACCAAGGTGCAGACCTGGACCTGCAACGGCACCGCCGCGCAACGCTGGACGCTACCCGGCGACGGTACGGTGCGCGGGCTCGCCAAGTGCCTGGACGTGAAGGCGAGCGGCACCATCGACGGCACTCCCGTGCAGCTCTACGACTGCAACGGCAGCGGGGCCCAGCAGTGGGCCGCCCAGTCGGACGGCAGCCTGCGCAACCCCCAGTCCGGGCGGTGCCTGGACATTCCCAGCTCGGACCTGACCGACGGCCGGCAACTGCAGATCTGGACCTGCAACGGCACCGGGGCGCAACGCTGGACGCTCCCGTGACCAGCCTCTGACCCGTACCCCGGGGTGTCGGTGTGACGCCCCGGGTTACGGCGGCGGAGGCGCGAAAGCCCGGCCGCCCACCCGCGTCCCCGGGTGGGCGGCCGGGACTGGGGGGACAATGCCGCTATGCGGCTCGTGCTCACGGCGGACACCCACGTACCGAAGCGGGCCCGGGACCTACCCGGGCCTCTCTGGGCTGCCATCGAGGCTGCCGACCTGGTGGTGCACGCCGGCGACTGGGTGGACGAGGCGTTGCTCGACGCGATGACCGCACGATCGCGCCGACTGGTCGGGGTGTACGGCAACAACGACGGCCCGGCGCTGCGCGCCCGGCTGCCGGAGGTGGCCCGGGTCGAGCTGGACGGTCTGCGGATGGCTGTGGTGCACGAGACCGGGCAACGGACCGGCCGGGAGAAGCGGTGTGCGGCCCTCTTTCCCGACGTCGACCTGCTGGTCTTCGGGCACTCGCACATCCCCTGGGACACCGAGGCACCCGGCGGGCTGCGCCTGCTCAACCCCGGCTCACCCACCGACCGCCGATCCCAACCCCACGCCACCTACCTGACCGCCGAGGTCCACGCCGCCAGCCTGACAAAGGTGCGCCTGCACAACCTGCCCCACCCCTGACCGCCCCTGACCCCCGCGAGCGCTCCCGCGCCCGGCCCGGCCCAGTCCCGCGATCTTGCACTTTCTGTTGGTGACTCGTGGCTTGTGCGCCATTTTGTCCCGACAGAAAGTGCAAGATCGCGGGGGGTGCTACTGGCCTCGGCCGGTCTTGGCCTGGAGTTCGTCGATGCGCTTGGACGCCTCGGCCTTGGTCAGGTCGTCCGGGAGATCGGCGTGAGCCTCCCGGGCGAGCGTGTTCAGGTAGGACTCCTGAGCGGCGGTCGGCGGCTCGTCGCCGGTCACCCACTCGTCCGGGTCCTTGATCGCGGCGTTCTGGTCGGCCTGCTCAGTGTTGCGGTCCGTCATCGTCATCACCCTTTCGTTCGAACAGGTGTGCCAGTACCCCGATCTCGGCAGTTCATTCCTGCCTGGTCGTCGGTACGCGCCGCGCGAGCCCGACAACCTCCCCGCCCGCGCCGATCTTGCACTTTCGGTTGCCGAGATGCCCGGAATGCCTGCTATGCCGCGACAGCAACTGCAAGATCGCGAGGGCGGGCACCTCGACCCCGTCGATCATGGAGTTGTGGTGCCCGATTTGGGCTTACCTGGGGTACTTGTCAACCAGCACAACTCCTTGATCGACGGGGCGAGCTGTAGAGGCTGGGCCTGTTGTCTCCGAACTCGGCCCTCAGGAGAAGCCTGGCCTCCGCGCAGGGCCATCGCTGGTCGTCCGCCCGGCAGAACCACATCGGTCGCAGTGGGGTATGGGGTTTCTGCGGGCCGTGATGTCGGACCGCTCGCGTGATCGACTCGGTTTTCTCGATGTCGCTGTGCACGAGTCTCTTGGATACCGCGTTTTCAAGGAACCCGAGTCGATCAAAGAGGGCGACCGGTCCGCCACCTACGATCATCTGATGACGGTGGACCAGTCGGGTGTGGTGGTGGTCGGGGCGGGCATCGCCGGGGTGGCCTGTGCTGTCGAGTTGACCCTGGCCGGGGTGCCGGTGCAGGTCTGGGAACGGGGGCATGTCCGCGGCGGCCGGATGGCCAGCAAACGCTTCCAGGGGCGGCCCGCAGACATCGGCGCCGCCTACTTCACCGCCACCGACCCGGACTTCGCCGCGCTCGTCGAGCAGTGGCGCGCCGCCGGATTGGTCCGCGAATGGACCGACACCTTCCAGGCGTACGACCGGAGTGGAAACCACGAGGTGCCCGGGCCGACGCGCTTCGCCGCACCCGGTGGGCTGCGCTCGTTGGTCGAGCACCTGGCCAGCGCGGTGCCCGTGACAGTCGACCGGCTGGTACTCACAGTGGAGCCGGGCCCGGTAGTGGACGGTGAGTCGTGTGCGGCGGTCGCCCTGGCCATGCCGGGCCCGCAGGCCGCCCTGCTGCTCGACCCGGCCCTCGCCGACGCCACCCGGGTCGTGCAGGCGCAGCGCTGGTCGCCGTCGCTGGCCGCGGTGCTGCGCTTTCCGACCCGGCGCTGGCCGGACTTTCAGGGCGCGTTCGTCAACGACCATCCGGTCCTCAGCCTCGTCTGCGACGACGGCGACCGGCGCGGTGACGGCGCCCCGGTGCTCGTCGCGCACACCGTCCCCGAGTTCGCGGCCGGGCACCTGGCCCAACCCACCGGGGCCGGCCCGGCCATCGAACAGGCCGTCCAGGATCTGCTCGGGCTGCCCGAGCAGGCCGTCGACGTGCACGTGCACCGCTGGACGTACGCGAAGCCGACAAGCAACGCCGGCGGCGCGACCCACCACCTCGACGCCGACGGGGTCGGCCTGGCCGGTGACGCGTTCGGCAAGCCCCGGGTGCAGAGCGCCTGGCGCTCCGGCCGGGACCTGGGCCGCGCGCTGGCCGCCCGCCTGGCCTGAGACGCGCGTGCTCAGGCGTGCCCCGCTGCCGCGACGGGCCGCGCGTCGTTGCGCTCGGCCGGGTCGGAGGTCCGTTCGCCCTCCCGGTCGAGTAGCTGCATCACCGGGGTCGCCGTGACGCCGTGCACCACGACGGAGACGAGCACCACCAGCCCGACGGTCGCCCAGAGCAGCTCGGCCTGCGGGAAGTCGGCCTTCGTGGTGGCGTACGCCAGGTAGTAGAACGAGCCGACGCCGCGGATGCCAAACAACGAGATGACCCAGTGCTCGGCCGGGCGGCCCGGTGCCCCGCGCAGCGACAACCAGCCGATCAGCGGTCGCACCACGAACACCAACGCCAGCCCGACGGCGGCCGCCGGCCAGGTCAGCGGACCCAGCAGGCCCCCCACGATCGCGCCCCCGAGCAGCAGCAACAACACCAGTGTGAGCAGCCGTTCGACCTGCTCGGCGAAGTCGTGCAGCACCGAGT
The DNA here is from genome assembly GCF_040630995.1 of Micromonospora sp. NPDC005710. Taxonomy (NCBI): domain Bacteria; kingdom Bacillati; phylum Actinomycetota; class Actinomycetes; order Micromonosporales; family Micromonosporaceae; genus Micromonospora; species Micromonospora sp. NPDC005710. The sequence goes on from NZ_JBEXYP010000004.1 coordinate 311,769, forward strand.
GGAACTCGTGGGTCCGCTCGGCGGCCCGGATCGCCCGGGCGGCCACGAACACCGCCAGGAAGCCGTACCCGCCGACGACCTCCACCAGCCCGTACGCGAGGAACGTCGCCGCCAGCGCCAGGAAACCCTCGGCGTGCCGGGCCAGCCGCAGCTCACTTGGCGCGCGGAAGAACAGCTTGCCGAGCAGCCAGCCGATGAGCAGGCCACCGCCGACGCCGACGCCGACCTTCCAGAGCACGTCCACCGTGAACCACTCGGCCAACCAGTCGCTCGGGGCGAGGCTGGTCGACGCGATGGCGATGGCGGCGTAGACGAACGGGAACGCCAGCCCGTCGTTGAGGCCGGCCTCGGAGGTCAACGCGAACCGGACCTCGTCCTCGGAGTCCTCCACGTCGGTCGGCTCACCGACCTGCACGTCGGCGGCGAGCACCGGATCGGTGGGTGCCAGCGCGGCCCCCAGCAACAGCGCGGCGGCCGGTACCAGCCCCGCCCACCACCAGCCGAGCAGTGCCACCGCGGCGATGCACAGCGGCATCGCGATCGCCAGCAGCCGCCAGGTCGATGACCACCGTCGCCAGCTCAACGGCCGGTCGATCTTCAGCCCGGCACCCATCAGCGCAACGATCACCCCGATCTCGGTGAGGTGGGTCGCCAACTCCGGGTGGGCCAGCGGGTCCGGCGACGGCAGCCCGATCGGCAGCAGGAACACCAGCATGCCGAGGGCGAGGAAGGCGATCGGCATGGACAGCGGGCGCCGCTCCAGCACCCGCGGCAGGATGCCCGCGAGCAGAGCGCCCAGGCCCACGAGCGCGAACGCCACATCTACCGGCTCCACGGCACCACCCTTCAGCCGCACCCGCGAGGCGCGGGCAGGTGGTGACAGTCCTTGCCCCGCAAAGGCTCCCGCTATGCGTGCCCGCGGCGGTGAGCCTGAGTGATCCTCATCGGGGCAGCCGGGAGAGCGGTGAGTCGGCCAGTTCGGCCAACAGTGCGGCCGGGTCCTCGTACACCGCCACGGCACCCGCCCCCGCCAGCTCGCCGCGGCTGGTGCCACCGCAGGTGAGGCCCACACACGGGATGTTGACCTTGCCGGCCGCGACGACGTCCCACACCGAGTCGCCGACGAAGACCACCCGGTCGGCGGCCAACCCGGACTGCTCCAACGCGGCGACCAGGATGTCCGGTGCCGGTTTGCTCTGCTGGGCGTCCGCGGAGGAGGTGACCGTGTCGATCACGTCGTCGGCGGCCAGCGCCCGACGAAGCGCGCCCACCTCGGATTCCGTGGCGGAGGTGGCCAGCACGACCCGCAACCCCCGCTCGGCGCAGGCCCGCAACAGGTCGGCCGCCCGGGGCAGCGGCGTGAGGCGCTCCCAGTACTCGGCGTAGAGGGTGTCGTGGGCGTCGCGCAGCTTCGCGTCGGCGTCGCGGTCCCGTTCCGGCCCGAGGAGATGGTCGAGGAGTTTGTCCGACCCCATGCCGATCGAGCGGTGCACCACCGCCATCGGCACCGGCTGGTCAGTCTGGCGCAGCGCCTCCCACCAGCTCACGGTGTGCAGGTACGTGGTGTCGACAAGGGTGCCGTCGACATCGAAGAGGACCCCGGCGGGCCGGTCGGGAGCCATGGGCGTCCTCCTACCCTCGGGCGGCTCAGGGATGCGCGGCTGGCGGCGCGAGGATCTCGAACCAGACAGTGGAACCCCGGACCGACGGGTCGGTGCCCCAGGCGTCGCTGAGCTCCTCGATCAGGCCGAGGCCGCGCCCGCGACTGCTCAACGTGTCGGTACGCGCCCGGGTGACGGTGCCCCGGGTGCCCGAATCCGCCACCGAGACGAGCAGCCGCTCGGCGCTGAGATCGATCTCCACCCGGGCGGCAGTGCCGGCGTGCAGCAACGCGTTGGTGGTCAGCTCGCTGGTGCAGAGCACCGCCGCCCCGATCACCGACTCGGGCACCTGCCACTCGGTGAGCTGGCCGGTCAGCCAGTGCCGGACCCGGCTGGGCGCGGTCGGCTCGGCGGGCACCTCCATGCTCGCCGAACGACTCGGTGTGAGCGCGTGCTCGACCGCCAGCACTGCCACGTCGTCCTCCGTGCCGCCCGGGACCGCCGCGGTGGCCACCGCGCAGAGTGCCCTGGGGTCACCACTGCCGGCCTTGGCGATGGCGTCGCTCAGGGTGGCGAGCCCGGCGCTCAGGCTCTGCCGGCGGCGCTCCACCACCCCGTCGCTGAACAGCAGCAGCGTGTCACCGGGGCGGAACGGGACGGTAGTGGTGCCGGGCCGACGGCCCAGCCCCAGCGGCGGGCCGGGCGGGACGTCGACGTACTCGGCGTGGAACCGACCATCCGGGTCGCTGCGGCGGATCAGCGGCGCCGGGTGGCCGGCGCTGGACACTGTCAGCTCCCGCCGTTCCGAATGGATCACCCCGAACGCCACCGTGACGAACAGTTCGTGGGTGCCGGCCTCCGTGCCGAGGCTGTCCACCAGCCGGTCCAGGCCGGCGAGGACCGCGTCGGGTGTCGGGTCGGCCAGGGCCAGGGCGCGCAACGCCGCCCGCACCTGCCCCATCCGCGCGGCGGCCTGCACGTCGTGCCCGGCGACGTCACCCAGCACCACACCGAGCGAGCCGTCGGGCAGCAGGAACGCGTCGTAGAAGTCACCGCCGGCCGCGTTGCCGTCCACACCGGGGTCGTAGCGCGCCGCGATCCGCAGCCGGGGCAGGTCGGGCAGGTGCTCCGGCAACATGCTGCGTTGCAGCAGTTGGGCGGTGCCGTGCTGGGTCTCGAACCGGCGGGCCCGCTCGGCGGCCTGACCGATCAACTCGGCCGACGCGGCCAGCAGCGCCCGTTCGGCGGGGGACCAGGTGTGCGGGACCTGGTAGCCGACCGCCAGCCCGCCGCGGACCACCGAGGTGCCCAGCGGCAGGGCCGCCATCGCCCGGATCTTCTGGTCGTGGCGGTCCACGGCGATGTCCCGCAGCGGCTGCCCGTCCCTGGTGAACGACGGGGCGCCGGAGCGGGCCGACTGCACCACCGGGGCCGACCAGTCCGCCGGCGCGCGCCGCCAGAGCGGGGGCAGCCGCTCGTCGGCCTCGTCAAGCAACTCGCCGCGGACCCGACGCACCATGCGCCAGCCGCCGCCGCCCTCGTCGACAGCGAACGAGGCCTGATCGGGGTCGAACGTGGTGATCGCGTACCGCAGCGCCACCCGGGCCACGTCGTCGAGGGTGAGGGTGCCGGCGAGCGCCGCGGCCACCTCGCTGAGGCTCTGCAACTGCTCGGTGACGTGGGTGGTCTCGGCCGCGACCGTCAACACGCCGACGATCTGCCCGGCGCTGTCCCGCACCGGCGAGTAGCCCCTGGTGAAGACCGCCTGCTCCACCGTCGCGGAGTGCCCACGGACCAGCGGCAGGGTGGACTCCTTCTCCAGGAAGGGCTCCCCCTCCCGGTAGCAGCGCTCGATCACCACACCGACGCCGGGCAGCGCCCAGATCTCCGCGAACACCTCGGCGGCCGGACGGCCGAGGGCACTCGGGTGCTTCGTGCCCAGCAGTTCGGCGTAGCCGGCGTTGTAGAGCAGCACGAGGTCGTCGCCGTAGGCCAGGGCCATCGGCATCGGCGAGTCGACGATCAGCTCCACCACGGCCCGGACGGCGACGTCCCAGTCGTCGACGGGACCCAACGGGGTGGCGGCCCAGTCGTGGGCGTGCACACCCACCGCCGGACCGGACCCGGAGGGTGCGCCCGGGCCCGGAGTTGCTGGCGTGGGGACACGCCCGACCGTTCCTGGCATGTTCGCAGCCTAGTCGGCCGGCCGGAAAAGGCATCCGACCACGGCGGCGGGCCGTCGCCGCGTCCCTCGAGGTGGACGTTCGGGCAGTTCAGGGCCCCGGTCCGAAGGTCCTTCGCAAAAAACGCCGTGCGCTGCGCGGACTGCCGGACCAGTTGCCGGGTATGCGCCCGGCGCAGTCCATGCGACAGGAGGGACATCATGCTGAAAACCCTCGCGGTCCGGCAGGCCGACATCGGCGATGCCGTCGCCGACACCTGGAGGTCGGTGCTGCTCTTCATCCCGAAGGCAGTGGCCTTCATCGTCATCCTCGTGGTCGGCTGGCTCATCGCCAGAGCCGTCCTCAAAATCGTGGATACGGTGCTGGAACGGGTGCACTTCGACCAGGCGGTCGAACGTGGCGGCATCAAACGGGCCCTGGAGAGAACGAAGTACGACGCCAGCGACATCCTGGCCAGACTGGCCTACTACGCCGTACTGCTGTTCACACTGCAGTTCGCGTTCGGAGTCTGGGGGCCCAACGCGATCAGTGACCTGATCAGGGGAGTGGTGTCCTGGCTGCCACGGGCGTTCATCGCGATCGTCATCGTGGTGGTGGCGGCTGCGATCGCCAACGCTGTCCGGGATCTGGTCACCGGGGCGCTGGGCGGGCTCTCGTACGGCAAGGTCCTGGCCGACCTGACGGCGATCTTCATCATCGCTCTCGGCGTGATCGCCGCCCTGAACCAGGTGGGTATCGCCACGACGGTGACCACTCCGGTGCTGATCGCGGTGCTCGCCACGGTGGCCGGCATCCTGATCGTCGGTGTCGGTGGCGGTCTCGTGAGGCCGATGCAGAAGCGCTGGGACGGCTGGCTGGACCGGGCCGCCCAGGAGGCACGTGCGGTGCAGCAGCAGCGTCAGGCCGCATCGGCCGGGCGGAGCGACGTGGAGCGGCAGATGGCCGACCGCGGGGGTGACCGCACCCAGGCGATGCCTCGGGTGGACGAAGCCCAGCAGTACCGCTCGTAGCGGGCGTAACGGCACGACGGGTGGGAGGGCGTTCCGCGTACGCCGCGGGGTGCCCTCCCCACGTGTCAGTGCCGGTCGAGTGCGCGCGCCAACGCGCAGACCGCCACCAGGCGGGCGAGCAGCCACTCCGGGTGACTCCAGTCCACCGGCCCGCTGGGTGGCGTCCACCCGTGCTCCAGGGCGGCCGTGCGCACCCCCTCGGCGTAGCCGGCGAGCGCCGCGGTGGTCAGCGGCGTGCGGTCCCCGTCGAGGCTGTCCCGGACGGCCGCCGCGTGCTGGTCGACCAGGGCCAGCAGCCCTGGTCGCGCGGCGGCGGCGGCGAGCCCGACAGTGCCCACGGAGACGGTGAGGGCGGCCAGGGTGGACCGCGCCGAGTCGACGGCGGTACGGGAGGCGACCCGGTTGAACGGCACACGCATGGTGACCGAGGCTAACCGACCGGTGACGGCGCCGACCTCGTCCGCTCGGCGGATGTCGGCTGCGCCACTGGGGTGAACGCCGCTGACCTGGGGGATTGATCCGGTACAGACGGGGCAGCAGGACAGACACCCAGAAGCGACGGCACACGGCACGGAGGCACGGATGGGACAGCAGGCGGACGCACCCGACGAGCGGCACCGGCGGCCGGACGGCGTCAGCGACGAGACGGTCGCCGCGCTCGGAAAGCTCAGCGAGGCGCTCGAGTGTGTGGAGCGGGCCCGGGGGCACCTCTACTCGACGCACCAGTTGATCGGTCACGCCGATCTGATGCTCGACGACGCGGTGGAGCAGCTTCAGGCCGCTGGGCATCCGCACCTCGCCGACCGGATCGCCACTGAGTTGCGTGGCCGCAACGTCATCGCCGGACGGTGGACGTTCCAGATCGTCGAGGACTTTGACGACGGCTACTACGCGCTGTTCCGGGAGGTGGACCAGCAGGCCCGCGACGAGCTGGTCGGTGGGCGGCGCCACCTCTACGAGGCGGAGATGAAGGAACGCCGCCGCAGCCGGGGACGGCCGGGCCACGAGGCCCGGCCGGACGGTGGAGGCTAGTCGGTTGTCGCGTCGGCTGGGCGTCGCCGGGCCGCGTCGTCGGCGATGATCACGGTGGCCACCATCAGCGCGACGCACAGGCTGAACAGCCAGGACTCGTCGCTGACGAGCCAGGCGGACACGGGTGCCTGCAGCGCGGCGAGCAGGAAACCGATCCAGGCGACCTGGCGCTGACGCGGTGAGAGGATTCCGGAGCCTTGATGCATCCCGAAATTCTTACGCGAACAAGCCGTTCTGCCGTCCTCCGATCAGCCGATTCTGGATGAGCTGTCCGTTTTTTCGACCGTACGGACACGACTTCTTCGCGCCGTGGGCGATCGGGCCCCGACGGCGCTAGGCCGCGTTGCGGCAGGATGGTGCCTCATGTCCACCCCGTCCGCGCGCCCCCGCGCCTCGCTGCTCCTGCTGGCCTACCTCGCGTTCGTCAGTCTGGGCCTGCCCGACGGCCTGCTCGGCGTCGGCTGGCCGTCGATCCGGGGCGAGTTCGACGTACCGACCGAGGCGGTCGGGTGGGTGCTCACCGCCGGCACCATCGGCTACCTCACCTCGAGCGTGCTGGCCGGCTTCACGCTGGCAAGGGTCGGCGTGGGCGCCCTGCTCGCCGGCAGCACCCTGCTCGCGAGCCTGGCGCTGACCGGCTACGCGGTGAGCCCGGTGCTGGCGGCGCTCGTGGGCTGTGCGCTGCTGCTCGGGCTCGGCTCCGGCGCTGTCGACTCGGGGCTCAACGCGTACGCCGCCGGGGCGTTCGGGCCCCGCCACATGAACTGGTTGCACGCCTTCTTCGGCCTCGGTGTGGCCATCGGTCCGCTGATCATGACGGCGGTGTTGAGCGCCGGGCTCGCCTGGCGGTGGGGGTACGCCGTCGTGGCCGCCGCCCAGCTCGTCCTCGCCGCCGCGTTCGCGCTCACCGTGCGGGCCTGGCATCGGGACGTCCCGGCCAGCACCGGGGCCTCCGACACCGCCCCGGCCGCGCAAGCCGGGCCGGCACCGACGGTCCGCGACACGCTGCGACTGCCGGCGGTCTGGTCGGGCACGCTCGCCTTCGCGCTGTACGTCGCGATCGAGGTGTCCGCCGGTCTGTGGGCGTTCCTGCTGCTGACCGAGGGGCGAGGGCTCGGCGCGGCGGTGGCCGGCGGCTGCGTCTCCGCGTACTGGGGCAGCCTCTTCGTCGGCCGGGTCGTGCAGGGTCTGGTGGCCGAGCGCCTGGGGGCGGGCCTGGTGTTGCGCGTCAGCCTGGCCGGCATGGCGGTCGGCGCGGCGCTCATCGCGGTGCCCGGGCCGGCCGCCATCGCGGTCCTCGGCCTGGTCGTGGTCGGTTTCGCCGCAGCGCCGGTGTTCCCACTGCTCACCCTCACCACCGCCGAACGGGTCGGCGCGGCGCACGCGGACCGGGCCATCGGGTTGCAGATCGGTGCCGCGGGCGTCGGTGCGGCGCTGGTCCCGGCCGGGCTGGGCGTGCTGATCGGCAACACGTCGGTACAGGTGCTGGGCTCGGCCCTGCTGGTGCTCGCGCTGGCGCTGATCGCGCTCTACGAGTGGGGCGCGCGCCGACCCACCGACGGGCAGCCCGAAGGGGCGGTGTCCGTCCAGCCCCGGAGCACCGAGGGTCAGACGTCCGGCCCGGTCCGGCCGGTGGTGGACGGGCGGTAGGCGCGCTGCGGGTCGGTGTCCTCCCGGCTGTTGCCCCGGGCCTGCCCGTCGCGGTCCGACGCCGCCGGCCCGTGCCCGAACGCGGCCTCCTCGCCGGCGTCGTTGCCCGTCACGTCGTCGGCCTGCCCGTCAAGGCTGGAGCCCGACACCGCGCGCTCCAACTCCTCCAACGGAAGCCGTTCCTCGTCCCGCCACACCCTGATGTTGTCGTCGGTCATACCTCCAGCCGTACCCGGGGCCGATGATCGCAAACGACCTCGGGCACGGCGATGGCCGCCGGGACACCGGCGGCCATCTCAGGTCACTGCTCAGTTCACGGCTGCGGACGGTCCACCGAACCACGCCAGGCGCCGGTCTCCTGACCGCGTCGCTCGATGTAGGTCTTGAACCGTTCCAGGTCGCCCTTGGCCCGCCGGTCGACGATGCCGAGCTTGTCACCGGCCTGCTCGACCACCCCGTGCGGCTCGAACTCGAGCTGGAGGGTGACCCGGGTCTTGTCCTGGTCCAGTCGGTGGAAGGTCACCACACCGGCCTGCTGGGTGCCGTCGGTCGACCGCCAGGCGACCCGCTCGTCGGGGAGCTGTTCGGTGATCTCGGCGTCGAACTCGCGCTTCACCCCGGCGATGTCCACGGTCCAGTGGGTCATCGTGTCGGAGAGTTGCCGGACCTCCTGCACACCCTCCATGAACTGGGGGAACTCCTCGAACTGCGTCCACTGGTCGTACGCGGTACGCACGGGTACGGAAACGTCCACATGTTCGGTAACGCCACTCATCGGGGAACCTCCTTCAGCGCTGGTGGCTGGTCGGATCGGGGGCGATCCGGCTCACCAGCGAGTTGTCTCGTTCTTGTTGCCCAGCGCCGCCCACACCTCGGAGACCGTCTGGTAGACGGTGCCCTCGGGCAGCCGCTCCAGCGCCGCCACGATGTCGTCCGGCGCCTCGTTCTCGCGGGCGCTGGCAACGAGCACCAGACGGTCACCCGGCAGCGCGCTCATCGAGATGAACCGGCCGAGCCGGCTGCGCTGCTCGACGTCCGTGGAGCTCATGCCCTGCGGAGTGCCGGTGCGCAGGTCGCCGGCCGGGGCGGTGGTCGTCTCCGGCTGGTCCTCGCCGGCCGGTTCCGGCACCCGCGACTCGTCGACCCGAGAGCCACCGGTCCCCGGCCCCTGTACGAGGCCGCTGACCTCCTGACTCATCTGCTCGTCGATCCTCGGTCCGTGCTTACTGTTGCCACGCTCCATGCCTTCTGCGCTACCCGGCACCCGGGCCGATAAACCGGCACCGGCCCTCGGTCCGGGCGCGGGCCGGACATCGGGGCCGGAAACGGAGGCTCAGTCGTCGGCGGGCTTGCGCGGCGGCAGCACCGGGTCCTCCGGGTCCGTTTCGCCGGCCTGCAACCGCCGCCCGCGCTGCACCTCCGCGTTGATCTGCACGCCGAGCATCAGTGCCGAGTTGGACAGGTAGAGCCAGACCAGGAACGCGATGGCCGCCCCGAGGCTGCCGTAGGTGGTGTCGTACGAGCTGAAGTTGGCCACGTAGAGGCCGAAGCCGAAGGAGGCCGCCGCCCACGAGACCAGGGCCACCGCGCCGCCCGGGGTGAGCCAGCGGAACCGGGGCTGGCGCACGTTCGGCGCGATCCAGAACAGCAACGACAGCAGCACCATCATGATCATGGCGAGGACCGGCCACTTCGCCACCCTCCACACCGTGCGGGCCAGGCCGCCGGCGTTGACCAGGTCGCCGACCGCATCGGTGACCGGCCCGCTGACGATCAGGCCGAGGGCGACCACCGCGAGGAGCACGAGCGTGATCGCCGCCAGGCCGATCTGCACCGGCCGGAGCTTCCACACCGGCCGGCCCTCGGTCACCCCGTAGACGGCGTTGGACGCCCGGGTGAACGCGCCGATGAAGCCCGACGCGGACCAGAGCGCGCCGAGCAGGCCGAAACTCAGCAGCAGCTTGGGGTTGCTCTGGTCGAGCACCACGGTCTTGATCACCCCGACCACGCCGCCGTTCTCCGTCGTCAGCACCGACCCGGCGCCCACCTGGTTGGCCAGGTCGACCACCGTGTCCAGGGTCCGCTCCCCGTCGGAGACCAGACCGACGAGCGCCACCACCACGATGGCGGACGGAAAGAGCGCCAGGACGCCGTAGTAGGTGAGCGCGGCGGCCCAGTCGGAGCAGTTGTCGTTGACGAAGTTCTGCACACTGCGGACCAGCACACCGCGCCAGGTCCGCCAGCTCAGCTGCCGCATCCGCCGAGGAACTCCGGTGCCCGGGGTGCCGTCGAGCGTCGTACCGGGGTCTGTGGTCGTCATGCCCGCTCCCTGCGCCCCGGCCGCCGGATGACCGGTCGTCCGGTCTGGCCTGGCCCGCCGGTACCCGGATGCGGAAATCGACAAACCCGCAGCGCGGCCGACATTCACCGCTGTGGTTTGCGGCAGCGTCAGCCGGGAACGGTTACCGACACCCTGTCCACACGGAGGAGGACGAGATGCCCGGGCGCGAGGACCTGCCCAGCACGCTGCGGCGCTCCCCGGAGAAGGCGCAGCGCACCTGGGAGAAGACGCACGACTCGGCGGTCGAGACGTACGGCGAGGGGGAACGGTCGCATCGCACCGCCTTCGCCGCCGTGAAGCACCAGTTCGAGAAGGTGGGCGACCACTGGGAGCCGAAGGGCCGCAAGGGCCCCAGCGACCAGCAGGCCGCCGGTGGCGGGCCGGAACGACGCGCCCCCACGGCGGGCGGCGTGGACGCCAACGCCACAAAGGATCACCTGATGTCGGTGGCCCGCAGACTCGACGTGCCCGGCCGGTCCAGCATGACCAAACCGGAGCTGGTCACCGCCATCGAGAAGGCCAACGACCGCGCCACCCGCAGGGCCCGCGGCGATTGACGCCGCCGCACCGCACCACCACCACCGACGCGGTACGGGCGGGCGCTCCACCCCTGCGTCCGCCCGTGCGGTCTCACCAGTGCCCGCCGCCCGGCGCCTCGATGTGCACCGCCTTCGTGGCGGTGAACTCGTCCAGCAGCTCCGGGCCGTACCCGAAGCCCTGCCCGCTGGCCCGACGCGGATGCGCGGCACCCCCCGGCGCGCCCCCGAACACCGCGTTGACCTTCACAGTGCCCACCGGCAGTTCCCGCCAGGCCCGCTGCGCGTGACTCATCGACGGCGTCAACACAGTGGCGGCCAGCCCGTACGGGGAGTCCGCCGCGCAGCGCAGCGCCTCGTCGAACGAGTCGACGACCACCACCGGGGCGACCGGCCCGAACGTCTCCTCCCGGACCAGCGGCATGTCGTGACGGCAGTCGGTGACGACAGTGGCCGGGTAGAACGCCCCCGGCCCGTCGGGCACCTCGCCGCCCACCCGCACCCGGGCGCCATCCGCCACCGCTGCCGCCACCTGCCCGTGCACGTGGTCCCGGTGTCGCCGGTCGACGAGCGGGCCCAGTTCGGTGCCGGGGTCCCGGCCCGGCCCGAGCCGCAGCGCCGCGGCGCGGCGGACCAGAGCGGCCACGAACTCGTCGGCCACCTCCCGGTGCACGTAGAGCCGCTCCACCGCCACGCAGATCTGCCCGGCGTTGGCGAACGCGCCGAGCGCGGCCTGCTCCGCCGCCCACTCCGGGTCGACGCCCGCGTCCACGATCAACGGGTCACTGCCCCCGTTCTCCAGGAGCACTTTCGCGCCGGTGCGGGCCGCCGCCGCGGCGATCGCCCGCCCGGTCGCGGTGGCACCCACGTGCGCCACCACGTCGACCTCCTGCGCCGCCAGCGCCGCACCGACCTCCGGGCCGCCGGTGAGCAACGACAACACCCCGGCCGGCAGCGCCTGGTCCAGTGCCCGGGCCAGTAGCCAACCCGTCGCCGGTGTCCGTTCGCTCGGCTTGTAGAGCACCACGTTCCCGGTCACCAGTGCCGCGCCGAGCAGTCCACAGGAGACCGCGACCGGGTCGTTCCACGGGGTGATCGCCGCGACTACCCCTCGGGGCTGCGGGGTCATAAAATCCAGCGCGTCGGCCTGACCGTTGAGCGAGCGCCCGCCCCGCAGCGGGGCCAGCTCCGCGTACTGTCGCAGGGTGCCGATCCCCGCCTCGACGCCGCCGCGCGCGTCCGCGAGGGGCTTGCCCATCTCCGCGGTGACCGCCGCCGCCAACTCCTCGACGACCGCCTCCACCGCGTCCGCGGCCCGGTGCAGCGCCGCCGCCCGTTCCGCCGGCGCGGTCGCCGCCCACTGGGGCACCGCGTTGCGGGCCGCCTGGGTCGCCTTGCCCACCTCGTCGGCAGTGGCCACCGGCACCGTGCTCACCGGCGTGTCGTCCGCCGGATCGTGCACGACCAGTTCGCCGCCGTCACCGCCCGCACCCCACACCCCGCCCACCAGCTGCGCAACCGTGTACATGCGGCGCTGGATGCCCCGGCCCCGGCGAGCCAAACGCGTTTCGCCCGGTTGCGCGCCGGGTAGGCGGATCCGATGACAACCACCGCCGCGCAGAGCGCCGACGCCGTCGTCGTCGGGGCCGGCCACAACGGTCTCGTCGCGGCCAACCTGCTGGCGGACGCCGGCTGGGACGTGGTGGTGCTGGAGGCGACGGCCGTGCCGGGCGGCGCGGTCCGCTCCGCCGAGGTCACCGCGCCCGGCTACCTGAGCGACCTCTACAGCTCGTTCTACCCCCTCGGGTACGCCTCGCCGGTGCTGGGCGGCCTCGACCTCGGTCGGCACGGGCTGTCCTGGCGGCACTCGCCCGACGTGTTGGCGCACCTGCTGCCGGACGGCCGGGCCGCCGTGATCAATCGGGACCCGGACGTCACCGCCGCGTCGCTGGAGCAGTTCGCCCCCGGGGACGGCAAACGCTGGCTCAACGCGTACACCGACTGGCTCGACGTGGCCGAGCCGATGCTGGAGGCGATCACCTCGCCGTTCCCGCCGGTCCGCGGCGGGGTGGGTCTGCTACGTCGACTGCGCGTCGCCGGCGCGCTGCGACTCGCGCGCCGGCTCGTCGTACCGGTCCGGAAACTCGGCGACGAACTCTTCGACGGTCCCGGCGGGCCGGCCCTGCTGGCCGGCTGCGCCCTGCACACCGACCTCTCCCCGGAGGAGGCCGGCTCCGGGGTGTACGGCTGGCTGCTGGCCATGCTCGGCCAGCAGGTCGGCTGGCCGGTGCCCGACGGCGGGGCGCAGCGCATCACCGACGCCCTCGTGGACCGGCTCCAGGGGCGCGGCGGCACCATCGTCTACGGTGCCCGGGCCGAGCGGGTGCTCACCGCCCGGGGCCGGGCGATGGGCGTGCGGACCGTCGGCGGCGCACTGTGGCGGGCCCGGCGGGCAGTGCTCGCCGATGTCCCGGCGCCGGCGCTCTACCTCGACCTGGTCGGCGCGGCCGCACTCCCGCCCCGGCTGGTCGAGGACCTGGCGCACTTTCGGTGGGACGGCTCCACGCTGAAGGTGGACTGGGCGCTCTCCGCGCCGGTCCCGTGGACCAACAGGCAGGTGGCCGGCGCCGGCACCGTGCACCTCGGCGCGGACCTGAACGGGCTCACCCACTACGCCAGCGAGCTGGCCCGTGGCGAGCTGCCCCGCGACCCGTTCCTACTGGTCGGGCAGATGTCGGTGGCGGACCCGAGCCACTCACCGCCGGGCACCGAGTCGCTCTGGTCGTACACCCATCTGCCGTTCCGACGCAACTGGCGGGCCGAGGAGATCGCCGGGCACGTGCAGCGGATGGAGGAGGTGCTGGAGGCGGCGGCCCCGGGTTTCCGGCAGTTGATCGTGGGCCGACACGTGGCCGGGCCGGCCGACCTGGAGAAGGGCAACCCGAGCCTGGTCGGTGGGGCGCTCGGCGGCGGGACCGCCGCCGCGTACCAGCAGCTCTTCCTGCGCCCGATCCCCGGCCTGGGCCGGGCGGACACCCCGGTGGACCGGCTCTTCCTGGCCAGCGCGTCGGCGCACCCCGGCGGCGGCGTGCACGGCGCACCAGGTGCGAACGCGGCCCGCGCGGCGCTGGCCCGTGACCGCGCGCTCACCGGCCGCGCCTACGCCGCCGCCATCGCCACGGCCCACCGGGCCATCTACCCCGACTGAAACCTCACGGCCCGGGCTCACCGCGCCCGGGCTCACCGCGCCCGGGCTTACCGCGCCCGGGCTCACCGCGCCCCACCGCGTCGATCATGGAGTTGTGGTGGGTGACAAAGCACGCGCCCGGGTGCTAACCGGGCACCACAACTCCATGATCGGCCGGGCCGGGCCGGGCCGGGCCGGGTTGGGGTTGAGGTTGGTTCAGCGGGTGATGTTGCGGTGCTTGCTGCGCAGGCGGAACGGCATGAGCGCGCTCTCCACCTTTGTCGCGGTGGTCATCTTGGAGATGCCGTCGCGCCGCTCCTCGAAGCGGATCGGGACCTCCAGGATGGTGTGCCCCAGCTTGGTGGCGAGGTAGTGCATCTCCACCTGGAAGCTGTAGCCGTTGGACTGCACCCGCTCGAGGTCGATGTCGCGCAGGGCGTCGGCCCGCCAGATCTTGAAGCCGGCGGTGAGGTCCCGGATGCGTACCCGCAGCAGTGTGTGCACGTAGAGGTTGGCCCAGCCACTGAGCGCCCGACGGTAGAGCGGCCAGTTCTCGTCCAGCTCGCCGCCGGGCACGTACCGGGAACCGATCACCACGCTGGCCTGGGTGGAGAGCAGCGCGCCAAGCATTCCCGGCAGCGCCTCCGGCGGGTGCGACAGGTCGGCGTCCATCTGCGCCACGTACTCGGCGCCGCCCTCGATCGCCCGGCTCATCCCGTCCACATACGCCCGGCCGAGGCCCTCCTTGCCGGCGCGGTGCACGACCTCGATCCGGTCGGGGTGCTCGATGGCCAGCTTGTCCGCCACCTCGCCGGTGCCGTCGGGAGAGTTGTCGTCGGCGACGAGGATGCGCAGCCCCGGCAGCGGCAGCGCGAGCAGGCGCTCGACAAGCGCCGGGAGGTTGCCCGCCTCGTTGTACGTGGGCACGACGACGGTCAGGCGTGCGTCCCGCCACGGTGACGGCAACTCCACCGGCTTGATCATGTCGGTCATCCTCGGTTTGCGGACAAGGGTCACGCAAAAGGGTATCCAGTTGCCGCATTCGGTCCGAGGGAGGCACCCCTACCGGGCGTTGCGGGCCCTCGCCGCCCACCGTGTCCGGGCGTCGAATCCCTGGTCACGGTCCGGGTCACGAGTCCCCCTTCCGCCGGACGGCGATGTCGGCGAGCCGGTCCAGCGTCTCCCGGTTTCGCAGGTGCAGCACCAGATCGTTGATCTTGTTGTGCGCCCATCGCAGCGGGCCGGCGGCGAAGTCCTCCCCGATCCGCACCCGGGTGGCGCTCTCACCCACCGGTTGCAGGGTGAACGCCACGATCGCCTCGCCCGCCGGCCAGAGCCCGGCCTTGAGCACGAGCCGGTGCGGCGGTTCGCAGACGAGCACCGTCGAGGCGTCCTGCAGGGAGAGCGGCCAGGGCCCGGCCTTGTGGTGCAGTTGGCTGCCCACCCGGGGCCAGGCGTCGTCCACGTTCCGCATGTGCGCCGTGCCGACCACCCAGTCGCTGTAGGTCCAACCGTCCGCCAGCACGTCGAACACCTGCTGCGGGGGAGCTTCGATCACTTTCTCCACAATCGCCACCTGAGTCCCATACCCGGGCACGGCACCGGCTAACGACCGACCGGGTTAGCTTCTCCGCGACGGCGGGTAAGGCCGACGCGGGGCATCGCTGGCGGCGCTGGCCCACCGCTCCGACGACGACGTTTACTCAGCGGGGCGCAGGGAACCCGCCGGCTGTGCGACAGGACCAGGAGGATCCGTATCAGCGCAGGTCAGCCCAGCTGTACGCCGCTGCTGACCGCGCCGGTTCCGGGTCTGTCGCAAGCCCTCGACGGGTGCTCTACGACGCGGTGCTGCTGGACCGTGACGGCACCCTGATCGAGGACGTGCCGTACAACGGCGACCCGGAGAAGGTGCGGCCGGTGCCGGGCGCGCGGGCGGCGTTGGACCGTCTGCGCGCGGCCGGGCTGCGGCTGGCGGTCGTCACGAACCAGTCGGGCCTGGCCCGGGGTTACTTCACCGGTGCGCAGATGCGGGCGGTGCACGCCCGAATCGAGGAGTTGCTGGGTCGGTTCGACGCCTGGCTGGTCTGCCCGCACGACGACGCCGACGGCTGTGACTGCCGCAAGCCGGCGCCCGGTCTGGTGTACGCCGCCGCCCGTGAGCTGGGCACTACCGCGTCCCGGTGCGTGCTGGTGGGCGACATCGGCCGGGACGTCGGCGCCGCGCTCGCCGCCGGGGCGGCGGGGGTGCTGGTGCCCACCCCGGTGACCCGGCCGGAGGAGGTCGCCGCCGCCGGGTGGGTGGCCACCGACCTGCCGGCGGCGGTGGCGGAGATCCTGCGCCGACAACAGGCAGTGCAGCCCTCGACCCCGCCCGGCGCCCCGGTCCGGACGGCGCTGGTGGTCCGCTCGGATTCGGCCGGTGACGTGCTGGTCACTGGCCCGGCGATCCGCGCCGTCGCGGCCGGGGCGGAGCGGGTGGTGCTGTTGTGCGGTCCGCGTGGGCGGGCCGCCGCCGATTTGTTGCCCGGCGTCGACGAGATCATCGAGCATCCGCTGCCGTGGATCGACCCGACACCGGGCCCGCTCGACGGGGCGGCGATGAGCAGCCTGACCGCGCGGCTGGGCGCTGTGGGCGCGGACCAGGCGGTGGTGTTCACCTCGTTCCACCAGTCCGCCCTGCCGCTGGCGCTGCTGTTGCGGATGGCGGGGATCGACCGGATCGCGGCGATAAGCGACGACTATCCGGGCTCGCTGCTGGACATCCGGCACCGGGTGCCGGTCGGCGTCCCCGAACCCGAACGGGCCCTCTCGCTGGCCGCCGCTGCCGGCCACCGGCTGCCCGACGGCGACGAACCCGTCCTGCGGCTCCGCCGGGATGCCGTGCCGCCGCGCCCGGCCGACCTCGGAGATCCGGGGTACGTGGTGCTGCACCCCGGCTCGGACGCGTCGAGCCGGGCCTGCCCGCCCGAGGCGGCGGCCCGGATCGTCGGGGCGCTCACCGATGCCGGGCACCGGGTGCTCGTCACCGGCGGCCCGGACGAGCGAGCCGTCACCGCCCGGGTCGCCGCGGCCGGCGGCACCGACCTGGGCGGCCGTACCGACCTGGCCGGGCTGGCGGCGATCGTCGCGGACGCCCGCGCGGTGGTGGTCGGCAACACCGGGCCCGCGCACCTGGCGGCCGCCGCCGGAGTGCCGGTGGTGAGTCTCTTCGCGCCCACCGTCCCGTTCGGTCAGTGGGGGCCCTACCGGGTGCCCACCGTCCGGCTCGGTGACGCCGCCGCGCCGTGCCGGGACACCAGGGCGGCCACCTGCCCGGTCCCCGGGCATCCGTGTCTCAGCGGAGTCGACCCGGACGAGGTGGTCGACGCGCTCCGGACACTCGCCGTCAGCGGTGGTGGCAGCCGATGAACATCCTGCTCTGGCACGTGCACGGCTCCTGGACCACGTCGTTCGTGCGCGGCAGCCACCGCTACCTGATTCCCACCACACCCGACCGTGGCCCCTACGGCCTCGGCCGGGCCCGCACCTACCAGTGGCCGGACAGCGCGGTCGAGGTCAGCCCGGAGGAGCTGCCGGACGCCGACGTCGACGTGGTCATCCTGCAACGGCCCGAGGAGATCGACCGGGCCGAGGAGTGGCTTCGCCGCCGCCCCGGCCGCGACGTCCCCGCGATCTACGTCGAGCACAACACCCCCAAGGGCGACGTGCCCAACACCCGCCACCCGATGGCCGACCGCGATGACCTGCTCATCGCCCACGTCACCGGGTTCAACCAGATCTTCTGGGACGCCGGTGCCACCCGCACCACAGTGGTCGACCACGGGATCGTCGCCCCCTCCGCGTCGTACACCGGCGAACTGGACCGACTCGCTGTGGTGATCAACGAGCCGGTACGGCGGGGTCGGGTCACCGGCACCGACCTGCTGGCCCAGTTCGCCGAGATCGCGCCACTGGACGTGTTCGGCATGGGTGTCGCCGGTCTGGCCGACCACCTCGGGCTGCCCGCCGAACGACTCACCAGCCACGACGACGTGCCCCAGGACCGGATGCACGCCGAACTGGCCCGGCGGCGGGCGTACCTGCACCTGTGCCGGTGGACCTCCCTCGGGCTCAGCCTCATCGAGGCGATGGCGATCGGCATGCCCGTCGTCGCGCTCGCCACGACCGAGGCGGTGATGGCGGTTCCCCCGGAGGCGGGGGCGCTCGCCACCCGGACCGACACCCTGCTCGACGCCGCCCGCCGGTTCATCGCCGAACCGGCCACCGCGCGGCAGGCCGGAGCGGCGGCGCGGACCGCCGCACGCGACAGGTACGGCCTCGACCGTTTCCTCGCTGACTGGGACCGGCTGCTGGAGGAGGAAGTATGCGGATCGCGATGATCTCGGAGCACGCCAGCCCGCTCGCCGTCCTCGGAGGGGAGGACGCCGGCGGCCAGAACACGCACGTCGCGGAGCTGTCCGCCGCGCTCGCCGCCGCCGGGCACGAGGTGCGGGTCTACACCCGCCGGGACGCGCCCGACCTGCCGGTGACAGTCCGCAGCCCGGACGGGTACGACGTGGTGCACGTGCCGGCCGGCCCGGCCGAGCCGGTGGCCAAGGACGCGCTGCTGCCACACATGCGGGAGTTCAGCGCCTGGCTGGTCGAGCGTTGGCGCGGCGACTGGGTGCCCGAGGTGATCCATGCGCACTTCTGGATGAGTGGTCTGGCCGGGCTGACCGCCGGCCGGCAGACCGGCGTGCCGGTGGTGCAGACGTACCACGCGTTGGGCACTGTGAAGCGCCGCTACCAGGGTGTGCAGGACACCAGCCCGGCCCGCCGGGTCTCCTACGAACGGGAGTTGGGCCGCTCGGTGGACCGGATCGTCGCGCAGTGCCGCGACGAGGTGGGCGAGCTGGTCCGGATGGGGGTGCCCCGGTCCCGGATGACGGTGGTGCCCTCCGGGGTCAACCTCGGCACCTTCGCCCCGCTCGGACCGGCCGCCGACCGGGAACCGGGACGGGCCCGGATCCTCACGGTGGGTCGACTGGTCGAGCGCAAGGGCTTCCAGACCGTGATCCGCGCGATGGCGCTGGTCCCGGACGCCGAGTGCGTGGTCGTGGGCGGCCCACCCGAGGGGCTGTTGGAGACCGACCCGTACGCCCGCCGGCTGCGGGCCCTCGCCGAGTCGTGCGGGGTGGCCGACCGGGTGCACCTTGTCGGCGCGGTGCCCCGGGAGGAGATGGGCCGCTGGTACCGGTCCGCGGACCTGCTGGTCGCGGCGCCCTGGTACGAGCCGTTCGGGTTGACCCCGCTGGAGGCGATGGCGTGTGGGGTGGCCGTCGTCGGCACGGCGGTGGGTGGCATCCGGGACACCGTCGTCGACGGGACGACAGGTGATCTCGTGCCGGCCCGGGACCCGCACGCGTTGGCCACCGCCATCACGGGGTTGCTCGACGACCGGATCAGGCGCTTCGCGTACGCGACGGCGGCCCGTGAGCGGGCCCGGTCGCGGTACTCCTGGGCGGCAACCGCCGAGCGGCTGGTCGAGGTGTACAGCGAGGTGGCGGCAGTGCGCCGGCCGACCCGGGTGGTGGCCTGATGCCGACGGGCAGCCTGCTCGACACCCACCTGACGAACCTCGCGGCGGCGCTGGTGCCGTACCGGCGGTGTGAGCGACAGTTGGCGCGCTGGGGCGCGGACCTGGCGCACCGGCTGGCCGCCGGAGGTCGCCTGCTGGTCGCCGGCAACGGCGGCAGCGCCGCCGAGGCCCAGCACCTCACCGCCGAGCTGGTCGGCAAGCTGCACGACGACCGCCAGCCGCTGTCCGCGATCGCGCTGCACGCCGAGACGAGCGCGCTCACCGCCATCGCCAACGACTACGGCTACGCCGACGTGTACGCCCGCCAGGTGCGCGCCCACGGCCGGCCGGGCGACGTCCTGCTGCTGCTGAGCACGAGCGGGACCAGCCACAACCTGGTTGTCGCCGCGCAGGCCGCCCGCGACATCGGGGTGACCACCTGGGCGTTGACCGGCACCGCCCCCAATCCGCTCGCCGACGCCTGCGACGACGTGCTTGCCGTCGCGTCCCCGGACACCCAGGTCGTGCAGGAGCTGCACCTGGTGACAAGTCATCTGCTCTGCGAGTACCTCGAACAGGAGTTGCCCGCCGCGCTGGCGGCAGTCGCCGATCCGGTGGTCGTCCACGCCGCGTCGGGGACGCCGGCTCCGGTGCGCACCGGGGTCGAGGTGGTGCTCGACGGCGGCGCCGGACAGCAGGTCGACGCGTGAGGATGGGGAGGCAAGCGTGAGGGGACCGTTGGTGGTGCTCGGGGACACCCTGCTCGACCGGGACGTGGAAGGTGTGGTCAACCGGCTCTGCCCGGATTCCCCGGTGCCGGTGCTCGACGAGACGGTGGCCACCGACCGACCCGGGGGCGCCGGGCTGGCGGCCGTGTTCGCCGCCGCGCAGGGCGCCGACGTGGTGTTGGTGACAGCGCTCGCCGACGATGCCGGCGGGGCTCGGCTGAGCGCCCTGCTCGCCGCCGCCGGCGTGCAGGTGTTCCCGCTTGCCCTCTCCGGAGCGACGCCGGAGAAGATCCGACTGCGGGCACGGGGGCGGGTGCTGCTGCGCCACGACCGGGGCGGGACCTCCGGGGAACCGGGACAGCCCTCCGACGAGGTGCTCCGGGTGATCGCCGCGGCGTCGGCGGTGCTGGTCAGCGATTACGGCCGGGGAGTGGCCCGCCAGCCCGCGCTGCGCGACGCGCTGGCCGCCACCCGCGCGCCGGTGGTGTGGGATCCACATCCGCGTGGCCCGGCGGCGGTTCCCGGCGTACACCTAGCCACCCCGAACGAGTCGGAGGTGCGCGAGTTGGTCCCGGCGCTGCCCGGCGCCTCCCGACTGGCCACCGCGTCCCGCGGCGCCCAGGGGCTGCGGCGGCGCTGGCGAGCGGGCGCGGTGGCGGTGACGCTCGGCGGTGACGGCGCGCTGCTCTGCCACGCCGGCTCGACGCCGCTCGTGGTGGCGGGGCCGGGGAGCGCCGAGGGGGACACCTGCGGGGCCGGCGACAGGTTCGCGGCGGCGGCCAGCCTCGCGCTGGCCGAGGGCGCGCTGGTCTCCGAGGCGGTGCAGGCAGCGGTGGCCGAGGCGTCCGCGTACGTCGCGAATGGGGGAGTGGCGACGGCGCTGCCACCGGCACGGGCGGGAAACACGCCGCAGGCGCGTTTCCGGACACCCGGCGGTGCGATGGCCGACCGGGTGGGGGTCCCCGCCGTCGCCGCGCTCCTGGGTGAGGTACGGGCCGCGGGGGGCACCGTGGTGGCGACCGGTGGTTGCTTCGACCTACTGCACGCCGGACACGTGGCCACCCTGGAGGCGGCCCGGCAGCTCGGCGACTGCCTGATCGTCTGCCTCAACTCGGACGTCAGCGTGGCCGGTTTGAAGGGGCCGGATCGGCCGGTGCAGTCCGAAGGCGATCGCAGCCGGCTGCTGGCCGCCCTGAGTTGCGTCGACGCGGTGCTCGTCTTCGACGAGCCGACCCCGGAGGCGGCCCTGTCCTGGGTACGCCCCGACGTCTGGGTCAAGGGCGGCGACTACGCCACCGGCGGTGGGGACGCGAGCGCCACCCTGCCGGAGGCGGAGGTCCTGCGCCGCTGGGGTGGCAACACCGTGGTGGTGCCCTACCTGGATGGTCGCTCCACCACCGACCTGATCGTCCGCACCCTCGCGGAGCGGACCCGATGACCGCCACGCAGCCCGGTGTCGGGCCCACCGTCCTGGTCACCGGCGGCTCCAGCGGACTCGGCGCCGCGGTGGTCGCCGCGGTCGCGGCGTCCGGTGGTCGACCACTCGTGCTGGACCGGCAGCCGCCCGTCGACGGGGTGTCCTGGACCGAGTGCGACCTGGCCGACACGCGGGCCGCCGAGGTGGCCACCCAGCACCTCGCCGAGCAGGCCGGTGGCCTGGACGCGGTGGTCACCGCCGCCGGCACCGACGTACCGGGCCGACTCGCCGACGTGCCGGGGAAGACCTGGGACCGGATCGTCGCCGTCGACCTGCTGGCGACGGCGGCGGTGATCCGGGCCGCGCTGCCGTTCCTGCTCACCTCCCGGGGTCGCATCGTCACTGTCGCCTCCACGCTGGGCGTCAAGGCGGTCAGTGACGCCACCGCGTACTGCGCGGCGAAATTCGGCGTGGTGGGCTTCACCCGCGCCCTCGCTGCCGAGCTGGCCGGCCAGGTGGGCGTGACCCTGCTCATCCCGGGAGGGATGCGCACCTCGTTCTTCGACGAACGCGACCCGCAGTACAAGCCGGGGCCGGACGCGATCCTCAACGATCCCGCCGACACCGCCGCCGCGATCATGTTCGCGCTCCACCAGCCGCCCGGCTGCGCGGTACGCGAGATGGTGGTCTGCGCCGAGCAGGAGACGTCGTACCCGTGATCCTCGTGCTGCGCGCCCTGGGTGTCGGCGACCTGGTGACAGCGGTGCCCGCGCTGCGGGCGCTGCGGGCCGCGTACCCCTCTCAGGAGCTGGTGCTCGCCGCACCCGCCTGGCTTGCCCCGCTCGTCGACCTGGTCGGTGGCGTCGATCGGCTGGTGGACACCGCCGGGCTGGACCGGCCGCTGCGGGTCGGGCCGCCGCCGCGCGTCGCGGTGAACCTGCACGGGCGCGGCCCGCAGTCGCACCTGTTGCTGGCGGCCACCCGGCCGGGCCGGCTGCTCGCCTTCGCCAACCCGGAGGCCGGCGTCGTCGACGGCCCGCGCTGGGCCGTCGACGAGCACGAGGTGGACCGGTGGTGCCGGCTGCTGTCCTGGTTCGACATCCCGGCCGACCGCGCCGACCTCGGCCTGCGTCGGCCCGCGTCGACGGGGCTGCCCGGTGGTGTGACGGTGCTGCACCCGGGCAGCAAGATCCCCGCCAAGCGGTGGCCGGCCGAGCGGTTTGCCGGGCTGGCCCGTGCGCTCACCGACCAGGGGCACCGGGTGCTGCTCACCGGCTCGGCCGACGAGCGGGCACTGGCGGCCCGGGTGGCCGACGCGGCGGGCCTGACCCCGGACGCCGTGCTGGCCGGCCGGACCGACCTCGGCGCGCTCGCCGCGCTGGTCGCCGACGCCCGGTTGGTGGTCAGCGGAGACACCGGCGTCGCCCACCTGGCCACCGGGTACGCGACCCCGTCGGTGGTCCTCTTCGGACCGGTGCCACCGGCGCACTGGGGGCCACCACCGGACCGGCCCCGGCACCGGGTGCTCTGGGCAGGTGAGGGGGATTGGCCCAGGTGGGACGGGGTAGGAAGCCACCCGACGATGGCGGCTCTGTGCCTCGACGAGGTACTTGCCGCAGTGGCTGAGGTGGAGAGGGTGGTGCGGGTCTCCGGTGCGGTTGCGGCGTAGCGACCCGGGTCGACCGGGGTACGGACGGCGCCGGCGTGGACGGGGCTGGCTCTTCGTCGACCCGTCCGGGGCCCCGGTGCGGGACCCGGACGTCCTGGCCCGGATGCGGGAGCTGGTCATCCCTCCGGCCTGGCAGAACGTCTGGATCGCGCCACACGCCAACGGGCACATCCAGGCGATCGGGATCGACGCGGCCGGGCGGAAGCAGTACATCTATCACCCGCGCTGGCGGGAGAAGCAGGACGAGGCGAAGTTCGACCACATGCTGGAGGTGGCCCGACGGCTACCGACGCTGCGCGAACGGGTGGGGCGCGACCTGGACGGCAGTGGACTGGGCCGGGACCGGGTGCTGGCGACGGTGGCCCGGCTGCTGGACATGGGGATGTTCCGGGTCGGCAGCGACCAGTACGCGAACGGCGACGACCCGACGTACGGGGTGTCCACCCTGCGCCCCGAGCATGCCCGGTCCCGGCGCGGCTGTGTGGTGTTCGTGTTTCCCGCCAAGGGAGGCATCGAGCAGGTACGCCGGATCGAGGACCCGGAGCTGTGCCAGGTGCTGGTGAATCTGCGCCGTCGTCGGCGGCAGGCGGAGCGGCTGTTCGGCTACTGGGACGGTCGCGAGTGGCGTGACGTGCGCAGCGACGAGGTGAACGGCTACCTGCGGGACGCCAGCGGTGGGGAGATGACCGCCAAGGACTTCCGCACCTGGCACGCCACAGTCCTCGCGGCCACCGAACTGGCCACCGCCGCTCCGGCCCGTTCGATGACCGCGCGCCGCAAGGCGGTGGTAGCTGTCATGCGGGAGGTGGCGGAGCTGCTGGGCAACACGCCGACGGTGGCCCGAGCGTCGTACGTGGATCCTCGCGTGGTCGACCTCTACCACGACGGGGTGGTGGCGTCGGTGGATCCGCAGGCCCCTCGGGAGGAGGCGGAGCAGGTCGTGCTGAAGCTCCTCGAAGGCGCCTGACCGGCCCCGTCGGCGATTCTGGGGGGAAGCGCGACGGAGCCGGAGCCTCGGGCGTCAGCTGGGTGCCACCGGGCGGCCGCCCGCCGCTCGCGCGGCGGGCGCCTCGCCACGGCCCCCGTTGGCGGCCTGCCAGGTGATGGCCGACCGCGTTGGTGTCAGTCTGCCGGCAGCGAGTTGACAGTGGATGCCGGGCGGTTGACGATCCGTGCCAGATCCGAGCCACTGTCGCGGTATTGCTGCGCGGTGGTGCCGTAGGCGGCCCGGAATGCCCGACTGAAGTGGGCCTTGTCGGAAAAACCCCACCGCGCAGCGACTGTCTGCACGGGCTGCTTGCGCAGCGCCGGGTCGGTCAGGTCACGCCGGCACCGGGCCAACCGCAGATCCCTGATGTACGACGCCACGGTGGTGTCCTCGGCCTCGAACAACCGGTGCAGGGACCGCACCGAGATGTGATGGGCGTCGGCGACGACCTGTGGGCCGAGCGCCGCGTCGCCGAGGCGGCGGTGAATGTACGACTGCACCTGGGTGAGCAGCGCCCGACGGCGGACCTCGGTGGGGATGGCGTCCTCGGCGACGAGGTGTCGGCCGAGCATTGTGGTGGCCAGATCGAGCCCCACCGCGCCGAGCCGGCTGGCGTCGGCGGCGTGGTACTGCTCCGGGTGGCTCGTCACCTGCACGAGGAACTGTGCCAGCAGCGCCCCGATGCCCTCGCTACCGGACATCCGGCCGCCATACAGGGCTGCCATCCGCTGTGGTGGCAGCGGCAGCGCGGAGTGCGGGATCATCGTGATGATCGAGGTGGCCTGGTTCCGCTCCGGCTCGGTCGCGTGGTGGCACACGTCGTGTGGCCGGGACGCGTCGTAGAAGGTGAACTCACCGGCCAGGATCTCGCTGCGTCGACCGTCCTGACTGGATGTGCCGACGCCCCCGGTGGTGAGGGCGAGGATGTACAGGTCCGGGCTCGACTGACCTACCAGCTTCCGGGACCGGGTGGCGTCCAGCGACGGATACTCGTACTGCACGAGATGGATCGGGCCGAGCGAGATGAAGTCGGCGCGGGCGGCGAAGTCGTCGCTGTGCGCGGACCGGATGCGCAGCGGCACCGAGGTGCGCGCGACGAGGTCCAGCCACATGCCGAACCGTTCCCCAGGCGGCAGGACCGTGGTGTCGACGGTGTCCTTCGGTAGCATCGCGCCCCCTCAGCCCGACCGGCGCCGGATCAGCGCCTCGACGCCGTCGAGGATCCGGTCCAGGCCGAAGGTGAACTCGTCGTCGGGATCATCGTCCTGATCGAGCACACCGGCGCTCAGCACCCGGTGCAGCGCGGGGAAACGGGCCGGTTCGATGAGCCGGGCCACCAGTCGACCGTACGCCGGCATCATCTCGCTGGGCTCGACGCCGGCCGCCCGACTGCCCTCGGCGATCTGCGAGGTGAGGGTGGCCTCGTTGCGGATGTACCCGGTGATCAGCAGGAGCACCGACATCTTCTCGCCCTCGCCGAGCGCGGTGCCGTCGAGGCAGCGCAGCCCGTCCTCCATCCAGCCGAGCAGTTGGGGGGTGATCGGTGGGCCGCTGATCGGCACGTGCAGCAGCCAGGACCGCTGCCGCAGCACCTCGTGCTCGGCCCAGGCCCACCGGGTGAGGCCGGCACGCCAGTCGTCCTGCGGCGCGGGCGGCCCGGGGGAGGGGCCGTACCCGGTGTCCACCATGAGCCTCAGCAGTTCGTCCTTCGAGCCGACGTACCGGTAGAGGGCCATCGTCGCGGCGCCCAACTCCTTGGCCACCCGGCTCATCGAGACGGCCGCCAGGCCGTCGGCGTCGGCCACGCGGACGGCGGCGTCCACTATCGCGGGCACGCTCATTCCCGGCCTGGGGCCCTTGGGTGGTCGCTCCCGTAGCCCCCACGCGCTCTCGATCGCGGGCGGGAGTACGGGCCCGCTGTCGTCTGTCTTCGCCGCCACTTTTCCTCCTTGCTTTGGCATCCTAGTTCTGCGTATGGTCTACGCATAACAGCGTACGTCATACGCAGAAGGGAAACTGATCATGACGATCACCATTACACCGGCACCGCGAGCGGGCCGACGCGAGTGGATCGGGCTCACCGTGCTGATGCTGCCGCTGCTCCTGGTCTCGATGGACGTGTCGGTGCTCTACTTCGCCGTCCCGTTCATCAGCGCGGAGCTGCGCCCCACCGCCACCGAACAGCTCTGGATCTTCGACATCTACGGCTTCGTGCTGGCCGGGCTGCTCATCACCATGGGCGCCCTCGGTGACCGGATCGGCCGACGCCGACTCCTGCTGATCGGCGCCACCGCGTTCGGGGCGGCATCCCTGCTCGCCGCGTACGCCGACAGCACCGCGACCCTCATCGCCGCGCGTGCCCTGCTCGGCGTCGGCGGGGCCACCCTGATGCCCTCGACCCTCGCCCTCGTGCGCAACATGTTCCACGACGCGAAACAGCGCGGCACCGCCATCGGCATCTGGACCGCCACCCTCACCGGCGGCATCGCGATCGGCCCCGTTCTCAGCGGCATCCTGCTGGAGCACTTCTGGTGGGGCTCGATCTTCCTGATCAACATCCCGGCGATGCTGATGCTGCTCCTGCTCGTCCCGCTCCTGGTGCCCGAGTTCCGCAACCGGGCGACCGGGCGGTTCGACCTGGTCAGCGCCGCCCTGTCCCTCGGCGCGCTGCTGCCGGTGATCTACGGCATCAAGGAGATGGCCCGCGACGGCCTCAGCCCGGTGCGGGTGCTCGCCATCGTCGGCGGTCTGCTGGTGGGCGCGCTCTTCCTGCACCGGCAGCGCACCCGGCCGTACCCCATGGTCGATCTCGCGCTGTTCCGCCGGCGCGGCTTCGCCGGCTCGCTCGCCGTCAACCTGCTGGCGATGTTCGCCATCGTCGGCTTCGCCATCTTCACCACCCAGCACCTGCAACTGGTGCTCGGCCTGAGCCCGCTGCGGGCGGCACTGTGGAGCCTCGTACCGTCCCTCGCCGTGGGCGGTGTCGCACCGGCCGCGGCCGCTCTCGCCCAGCGCGTCGAACGGGCGTACCTGATCGGTGCGGGCTTCGGGATCGCGGTGGTCGGCTTCGCGGTGCTGACCCAGGTCACGCCGGAGAGTTCGCTGTGGCTGCTGCTCGCCGGCGCGAGTGTCTACGCCGGTGGCCTGGTGATGGTGATGTCCCTCGTCACCGAGCTGGTCGTCGGCGCGGCGCCACCCGAGCAGGCCGGCGTCGCGTCGGCGCTCACCGAGTCCAGCAGCGAGCTGGGCGGTGCGCTGGGAATGGCGATCCTGGGCAGCGTGGGCGCTGCCGTCTACCGTCGCGAGATCGTCGACGGCCTGCCGGACGGGCTGCCCACCGACGCCGGCGACGCGGCCCAGGAAACCCTGGGCGGTGCGCTCGCGGTCGCCAAGGGGCTGCCGGCGGATCTGGCCGACGCGGTACGGCACGCCGCCGGTGTCGCGTTCACCGACGGGCTGCACCTGGCCGCGTACGCCGCCATGGTGGTGATGCTGCTGGGCGCTGTCACCGCGCTCGTCGCGCTGCGCGGCGTCCGACCGGCCGACCCGGCGGCGCTGGCCGCCGAGCCGACCGGTCCGGTCGACACCTCGTTGTCGTCGGTCAGTCGGTGAGCACGTGCGCGAGGCGGTCGCGGAAACGGCGCTCCGAGTCGCTCACCGACTCGCCGCCGATGCCCAGCAGCCCACCGCTGGACGCCGCGCCCACCACCTGCTCGGCGATCTTCACGAGCCAGTGCTTGTACGCGCCGGCCTCACCCTCGTCGACCCGGCCGGCCAGCAGTTCGGCCGCCTGGCCGGCCCGCAGCAGCACGTCGTCGATGTACGCCACCGGGTCGGCGGGCGCGATCACCGGCAACTCCTCGCCGGTGTCCGGGTCACCGACCCGGGTCACGATCTCGCCGGCCACGGCGACGACCAGCGGGCTGGCCGACTCCCGGCCGGCGGCGATGGTCTCCAGCCCGGCCGCGTTCTCCGCCATGGTCCGGCGCGTGCTGTCGGACTCGGCGGCGCTCGCCGCGGTCAGCACCGACTGCGGCAGGCCGACCAACAGCCCCCACTCCCCGTCGGAGAAACCGAAACCGGTGTACGCCGGTTGCTCGATCACGGCAATGCCCCTTCCGCCCTGCTCTGCTTGGTCAATCGGTGCTTCGCTTGGTCGATCCACCGGGCCCGACAGCGGTGCCCGCGTCAGGCTAGTCCAGGGTCAGCAGGCCCTGTTCGGACACCACGCGCACCGACAGCGTCTTGTACCCGACCTCGTCGAAGAGAACCGTCATCTTGTCGTCCTCGTAGGAGAGCACCATGCCCTGCCCCCACTCCGGGTGCCGCACCTGGCTGTGCACCGGGAACGGGCCCACCGCCCCCTGGTCGGCAACGCTCGTGCCGTTGTGGCAGTTGTCGCAGTGGCCGCACACCTCGGTCATCTGCTCGCCGAAGTAGGCAAGAAGGGTCTGCCCCCGACAGGCCCTGGTCTCGGCGAAGGCCCGCATCATGTTGGTGCGCGAGCGGGTCACCGTCTGCTGGCGTTCCGCCTCGGCGAGCGCCGCAGCGGCGGCGTCCACCGGGGTGGGGGAGTAGCGCGGAGCACCGATGCGCTGCCGGGCGCGCGGCTCGGCGGCGCCGATGTGCTCCAGCAGGGAGAGGTACTGGCCGAGCTTGCGCGGCCCGAGGCCGCTGGTCTCGCGCAGTTCGGTCTTCGTGGCTGCCTTCTCGCGCAGCAGGGCGGCAAGGTCGCGCAGCTCGTTCTCGTCGGGCAGGCCGCCGCTGAAGAACCGTTGCAGTCCCACGTCCTCGGCCCGCCACAGCAGCAGCACCCTGGCCGGTTGCCCGTTACGCCCGGCCCGGCCGATCTCCTGGAAGTAACTGTCCGGCGAGTCGGGCAGCGCCATGTGCACCACCCAGGCGATGTTCGGCTTGTCGATGCCCATGCCGAACGCCGAGGTCGCCACCATGATCGGAACCTGGTCCGCGAGGAATGCCTCGTGCAGTTCCGCGCGGGCGCCCATCGGCATCCCACCGTGGTAGAACTGCGCCGGGAAACCGGCGTCGGTCAACCGGGTGGACAGCTCCTCGGCGGCCCGGCGGGTCGGCACGTAGATGATGCCCGGCCGACCCTCGTCGGCCAGCAGTTTCATCAGCCGTCGCCACCGGTAGTCCTCGTCCGGGCAGTGGGCCACGTCGAAGAACAGGTTCGGCCGGTCCAGCCCGGAGACCACCACGTCCGGGTCCCGCAGCCGCAGCCGGGCGATGATGTCGTCGCGCACCGGAGGGGAGGCGGTAGCGGTGAGCGCTACCACCGGCGGTCGGCCGATGCCCTCGATGAGGTGCCCGAGCGCCAGGTAGTCGGGGCGGAAGTCGTGCCCCCACGCGGAGATGCAGTGCGCCTCGTCGATCGCCACGAGC
This sequence comes from Micromonospora sp. NPDC005710, assembly GCF_040630995.1. Lineage (NCBI taxonomy): Bacteria > Bacillati > Actinomycetota > Actinomycetes > Micromonosporales > Micromonosporaceae > Micromonospora > Micromonospora sp. NPDC005710. The sequence continues at coordinate 341,071 of NZ_JBEXYP010000004.1, forward strand.
GCCGGCTTCAGTGCGGCGACCTCGGCCATCCGGGCCGGGTTGCTGAGCTGCTCCGGGGTGATGAAGAGGAACTCCGCCCGGCCCTCCCGCACCTCGGTGAGCGCCTCGGCCTGCTGGGTGGCCGACTCGTTCGAGCTGATCCGCACCGCCCGCAGCTCCGGGCGTTGTCGCTCGTTGAGGCTGGCGATCTGGTCCTGCTGGAGCGCCAGCAGCGGAGAGATCACCACGGTGGGGCCGGGGATCAGACTGGCCGGGATCTGGTAGATCGCCGACTTGCCGGCACCGGTGGGCAACACGACAAGCGCGTCGCGTCGCTTCATCACCGCGCGCATCGCGGCCAACTGGTTGGGCCGCAGCGCCTTCCAGCCGAACAGGCTGCGGGCGGCGCGGCGCAACGTCATCGAGTGCGTGAACAGTTTCATCGAGGGCCGGAGGTACCCGAGCCCAGGACAACCGAAACGCATTCGGACAATCATGGGCTCGGGTGACCCCGGGCTCAGCGCAGGCGGGGCAGCACCTCGCGCTGGTACAGGTCGAACAGACCCTGGTACTGCGGGCCGGTGTTCGCCACGTACACCTCGTCGAAGCCGGCCTTCGCGTACTTGTCGATCATCTCCAGGTGCGCGTCGGCGCTGTTGCCGCAGACGAACGCTTCCTTGAGCATCTCCGGTCGGACCAGCTCACTGGCCTGCTCGAAGTGTCGTGGCGACGGCAGCACCTGGGACAACTCGCCCGGCACCCCCGCGTTGGGCCAGCGCTCGTATGCGAGGCGCAGCCCCTCCTCGGCGCTGTCCGCGTACGCCGCCTTGAAACCGCCCTGGCACGGCTTGTCGCCGCCACCGTTCTCGCGGAAGCGCCGGACCATGTCGCCGTCGGGCATGGTGCTCACGTAGCCGTCTCCGATCCGGGCGGCCAGGTCGATCGCCTTCGGCCCGAAGCCGGAGACGTAGATCGGCGGTGGCGTCTCGGGCAGCGTGTAGATCCGGGCGTGCTCGACCGTGTAGTGCGTGCCGTGGTGGTTGACGAACCTGCCGGTCCACAGCTTCCGGAGCACCTCGACGGCTTCCTCCAGCATCTCCAGCCGGACGTCGGCCTGCGGCCAGGCGTCGCCGAAGATGTGCTCGTTGAGCGCCTCGCCGGTGCCGACACCGAGCACGAACCGTCCACCGTGCAACACCGCGCTGCTCGCCGCCGCCTGCGCGATGACGGCCGGGTGGATCCGTACGGTCGGGCAGGTCACCGCGGTGGTCACCGGCAGCGAGCAGACCTGGCTGAGCGCGCCGATCATCGACCAGACGAACGGGCTCTGCCCCTGTGCGTCGACCCAGGGGTGGTAGTGGTCGGAGATCCACAGTGCCTCGAAGCCGGCCCGTTCGGCGCCCCGCGCCTGCTCCAGCAACTCGGCTGGGGTGTACTCCTCACTGGACAGGAAATATCCGATCTTCATGGCTTCCCCTTCGGCGCGCGGACCTGCTGATGGGAGAGCCGTACCCAGGCGGCGCCCGGTCACACTGGTTCGCGCCGGGCCGGGTCAGCGTCGGCCGAACATCGCCCGGATCGCGGCGAGCAGCAGCAGGGCGCCGACCAGCAGGCCGAGCAGGCGTACGCCGGGGATGTCGGCCGGGCTCGTCGCGTCGGCCAGCAGCGCGGGGTCCATCCCCGCACTCTCCCCGGAGAACCGGGCTTCCAGCAACTGTAAGGTTTATTGACTATTGAATCGCTCAGTGTGACCATGGCAGGACCGCCTGCCGGTGGCGGTGCGCCGTTGGCGCGCGAGAGATGGGGTACGGGGGCCGCATGAGCGAGCGCAACCAGCGGATCGACGGGGGCATACCGTCGCCGGCGATCGGCACCGATCACTGCCAGGGGGCGGCGTGACCACGACCAGCGGGCACCTCCCGGCGCTCGCCGCCGCCGTCCTGCAACCAGGCTTCGTCGGCACCACCCCACCCCAGTGGGTGTGCCGCTGGCTCGGTGACGGTCTCGGCTCGGTGGTGCTCTTCGCCCGCAACGTCGTCGACACCGAGCAGGTGGCCGCGCTCACCGCGACGCTGCGCGCGGAACGGCCGGACGTCATCGTGGCGATCGACGAGGAGGCCGGCGACGTCACCCGGCTGGAATCGGTGCACGGCAGCTCCCGGCCCGGCAACTTCGCCCTCGGCGTCGTCGACGACCCGGAGCTGACCGAGGCCGTCGCCCGGGACCTCGGCGCCGAACTGGCGGCCGCGGGGGTCACCCTCAACTACGCCCCGGACGCCGACGTCAACTCCAACCCGGCGAACCCGGTGATCGGAGTCCGCTCCTTCGGCGCCGATCCGGTGCTCGTCGCGCGGCACACCGCCGCCTGGGTCCGCGGGCTCCAGGCCGGCGGCGTCGCGGCCTGCGCCAAACACTTCCCCGGGCACGGCGACACCCGGGTCGACTCACACCACGACCTGCCCCGGATCACCGCCGACCGCGACCGGCTGGACGCCTGCGAACTGGCCCCGTTCCGCGCGGCCGTGGCAGCGGGCGTGCAGGCGGTGATGACCGGCCACCTGCTGGTGCCCGCCCTCGACCCGCAGCTGCCGGCGACGCTCAGCCACCGCATCCTGAGCGGGTTGCTCCGCGACGAGCTGGGCTTCTCCGGCGTGGTGGTCACCGACGCGATGGAGATGCGCGCGGTCTCCGACCGGTACGGCTTCGCCGGCGCCACCGTCCGCGCCCTCGCCGCCGGGGCCGACGCCATCTGCATCGGAGGCGAACGGGCCGACGAGCAGGACGCCCGCGAACTGCGCGACGCCATCGTCGCCGCCGTCGTCTCCGGCGACCTGCCCGAAGAACGCCTCGCCGAGGCCGCCAAACGCGTCGGTCAACTCGCCGCCTGGACGGTGGCCGCCCGCAGCGCCGGCTCGGCCGGAGCGCGCGACGCCGCCGACGTCGGGCTCGTCGCCGCCCGCCGGGCCGTCCGGGTCACCGCCACCCCCGGCACGACAGTGGCGCTGCCCCTGACCCGCGCGGCGCACGTCGTCGAGTTCGAGCCGGTACGCAACATCGCCATCGGCGCCGAGACCCCGTGGGGAATCGGCGGCCCGCTGGCCGAACTGCTGCCCGACACCAGCACGATTCGCTACGCCGAACCCGACGTGCCGGCCGACCCGGGCACCGGGGCGGGCAGCCGCCCCCTGGTCCTTGTCGTTCGTGACCTGCACCGGCACGACTGGATGCGCGCCGCCGTGCAGCGCGCGTTGACCGCCCGGCCGGACGCGGTGGTGGTCGAACTGGGCGTGCCGGAGCTGGTCACCGGTGCGGTGCACCTGGCCACCCACGGGGCCACCCGGGCCAGCGGTCGGGCCGCCGCCGAGGTGCTCACCGGCACCCGCTGACCGGCCCGCCCTACGGGAGGTCGGCGACCAGGTCGGCGTACTCGGGGTGCTTGTCGATGAACGCCGCCATGAAGGGGCACTGCGGCACCACTGTCGTGCCGCGTGCCCGGAGCTGGTCCAGGGTGCCCCGGACCAGCGCGCCACCCACGCCCTTGCCCTGGAAGGCCCGGTCCACCTCGGTGTGCGTGAAGACCAGGACCTCCCCGCGCGGCAGGTAGGCGGTGAAGCCGGCCAGCGCGTCGTCGACCAGGATCTCGAAGCGGTGCTTCGCCGGGTTGTCCTCGACCAGGGTGCTCATCCGGCCATTCTCCCCGCCGCCTCGGCGAGCGCGTCGAGTTCGCCGAGCAACAGGTCCACCTCGTCGGCGGTGTTGTAGTGGTAGATGCTGGCCCGCACCGCGCCGCCGCTGTCGCGCAACCCCATCAGCCGGAAGTACTCGTAGGCGTAGTAGTCGCCGACGGAGAGGCAGAACCCGGCGGCCCCCAACGCCTCCTGGGTGGCCGCCGGCGACATCCCGGCCACCCGGAACGAGACCGTCGGGCAGCGCCGTGCCGGCGAGCCGTAGACGGTGATCGCCGGCCGCTGCGCCAGCCCGGTGAGCAGCCGGTCCAGCAGGGCCTCCTCGTGCGTCTGGGCGGCGGCCAGCCCGGCCCGCAACCGCGCCCGCCGGTCCCCGACCGCGTCCCGGTCCAGGCCGGCCAGGTGATCCACGGCGGCGGCCACACCCGCCAGCAGCGGGAAGCTCGGCGTGCCGTACTCGAACCGGTCCGGCACCGCGTCCGAGGACGGCACCAGCTTCGCCGGGCGCAGCGCCGCCCACCGGGCCGGGTCCGCCACCATCGCCGCCAGGTGCGGACCGGACCACTTGTACGCGCTGGTGACCAGCACGTCGGCGCCGAGTGCGGCCAGGTCGGTCGGCAGGTGCGGCACCGAGTGCACCCCGTCGACGTAGACCAACGCGCCGACCGCGTGCGCGGTCTTGGCGATCGCCGACACGTCCGGCATGGTGCCGATGGCGTTGCTGGCGGCGGTCACCGCCACCAACCGGGTCCGCTCACCGACCAGATCCGCGTACTGGGCAGCGGGCAGCTCACCGGTGTGCCGGTCGACCTCGGCCCAGCGCACCGTCGCGCCGGCCGCCTCGGCGGCCTGCACCCACGGCCGGACGTTCGCGTCGTGGTCGAGCCGGGAGACCACCACCTCGTCACCCGGGCGCCAGGTCGCGCCGAGCGTGCGGGCCAGGGTGTACGTCAGCGCCGTCGCGCTCGGGCCGAGCACCACCCCGGCCGGGTCGGCGCCGAGCAGGTCGGCCACCGCCGAACGGGCCTCGGCCACCAACTCCAACGAGCGGCGACCTGGAACGAAGGCGGCGCTGCGGTTGCCGACCGCCGATCGCATGGCGTCGGTGACCGCGTCGATCACACCGGCCGCGGTCTGAGTGCCCCCGGCACCGTCGAAGTGGACGAAACCCTCGGTCAGGGCGGGATACGCGGCCCGGGTGCGGGCGATGTCGAACGGCATGTCCCGGACCCTAGCCGGTGCTCCCCGGGCCCTGGTCGGCCGCCAGGTGATCACCGTTCGGCGGCGACGTCGCGGTTGTCTCGTACTCTTGGCGAGGTGACGAACCGACCCGCCACCATGCCCATTCCCCCCGTCCGCCGCGCCGCCGGGCTTTTCGCCGGTCTGGCGCTCGGCCTCGCCGTGCTCGCCGGGTGCAGCTCCCAGGGTGCCTCCACCGACTGCGGGCTGGACGCCTGCACAGTCACCTTCGAGCGGGGTGTCGACGCCAGCGCCACCATCCTGGGTGTCGAGGCCAAACTGGTCGGCGCCGAGAACGACCAGGTGACCGTCGAGGTCGCCGGTGAACAGCTCACCCTCACCACCGGCCAGCAGGCCGCCGAGGCCGGGGGCTTCGCGGTCACCCTGGACAGCGTGACCGACCAGCAGGTCAAGATTCGGGTATCGCGCAACCCGGGCAGCTGACCTGGGCGGGCGGCGGTGGCCGACGTTTGGGAATCTTCCGAATCGGAGATTGTGACGCCATGTCACTCACCCGTAGCGCCGAAGCCACCGCCTCCCGTACGGCGGACAGCCGGTGGCTGGAACTCCTCGCCCGGGCCGGCTTCATCGGCTACGGCATCGTCCACCTCCTCTTCGCCTGGTTGGCGTTGCAGATCGCGTTCGGCACGTCGTCCGACGACGGCGACCAGTCCGGCGCGCTGCGTACCCTCTCCGCACAGCCCCTGGGCAAGTTCCTGGTCATCGCCGTCGGCATCGGCCTGCTCGCGATGGCGATCTGGCAGGGGCTGGAGGCGGCGGTCGGGCACCGCGCCGAGCGGGGCAAGGAGCGGCTCATGGAGCGGCTCGCCTCGGCCGGCCGGACCATCGTCTACCTCTACTTCGCCTGGACGGCCTTCAAGGTCTTCTCCGACGCCGGGTCGAACAGCGCCGACAAGCAGGAGGCGTTGACCGGCAAGCTGATGACCTCCAGCGGTGGCCGCTGGCTGGTTGGCCTGGCCGGGCTGGTGGTCGCCGCGATCGGCATCGGTCTGGTGATCTACGGTGCCCTGAAGAAGTTCGAGAAGCACCTCAAGACCGGCGAGATGAGCCCGAAGACCCGCCAGCTCGCTCGCCGGCTGGGCATGGCCGGATACATCGCCAAGGGCGTCGCCTACGGCATCTCCGGTCTGCTGGTCATCGTGGCGGCGGTGAAGTACGACCCGGAGAAGGCCCGTGGTCTGGACGCCGCACTGCACACCCTGCGGGAGCAGTCGTACGGCACGTTCCTGCTGGCCCTGGTCGCCCTCGGCATCGCCGCCTTCGGTGTCTACTGCTTCCTCCAGTCCCGGTACCGCAAGGTCTGAGCTGGTCGATCTCACGGACGTCGGGCACTCTTGGGCTTTTGCCCGGAGTGCCCGACGTCTGAACGAAGGGAAGCATCGAAGCCGTGCAGAACTATCTCGAAACGGCCGTCGCCGCGCTCATCGCGGCGGCGGTCGCGCTCTTCCTGGTCGAGGTCGTGCACCGGATGACCCGGCGGTTCGGCCGCCGGTCACTGCTGTTGACCGAATTGACCGATCACGCGCACCGCCCGTTCCAGGTCGCCGCAACGGTCCTGGCCGTCCAGTTCGCCGTCCGCTTCAGCACCGGCTACGCGGTCGGCGAGGGCTGGCGACGACTGCTGCTGCACCTGCTCGTCCTCGGCGTCATCGCCACGGTGGCCTGGCTGGTCGCCGGTCTCCTGATCGTCGTGGAGGACACCGCGCTGGCCCGGTTCCGGGTCGACGTACCGGACAATCGGCACGCCCGTCGGGTCCGGACCCAGGTGGTGATGCTGCGCCGACTGACGATCGCGGTGATCGTCATCCTGGCCGTCGGCGTGATGCTCATGACGTTCCCCAGCGTGCGGGGCATCGGCGCCGGGGTGCTGACCTCCGCCGGTGTGGTCGGTGTGGTGGCCGCGCTCGCCGCGCAGAGCCTCCTCGGCAACGTCTTCGCCGGCCTCCAGCTCGCCTTCAGCGACGCCGTCCGGCTCGACGACGTGGTCGTCGTCGAGGGGGAGTGGGGTCGCATCGAGGAGCTGACCCTCAGCTACGTCGTGGTGCAGATCTGGGACGACCGCCGGTTGATCCTGCCCACCTCGTACTTCACCAGCAAACCGTTCCAGAACTGGACCCGCACCGAGGCGGCGGTGCTCGGCACCGCCGAATTCGACGTGGACTGGGCGGTGCCGGTGCAGACCATGCGCGAGGAACTGCGCCGCCTCGTCGAGGGCACCGAACTGTGGGACGGGCGGGTCTGCGTCCTCCAGGTCACCGACGCCACCGGCGGGACGGTACGGATGCGCGCATTGGTGAGCGCCGCCGACGCGGGCAGCCTGTGGGACCTGCGCTGCCTCGTCCGGGAACACCTGGTCGCCTGGATCCGGGACAACCGCCCGACCGCGATGCCCCGGCTGCGCACCGAACTCGGCGACTCCAGCAGCAACCTGTCCTGGCAGTGGGTGCAGCCGCGACGGCCGGCCCGCCGCCCGTCCGACACCGAGGCGCGCGACGACGCCCGGGTCTTCGGCGGCAGCGACGACGGCGACGCCCGCAGCGAAGCCTTCGTCGGCCCCGAGGAAGCCCGCCCCTGAAGGCCCTCCGCCGCGCAAGATCGTGCGACTTCCTGGTCGTAGTCCCCCCTCCACCGCGCCAAAGCACAACCAGAATCGAGCGCGATCTTGGGCGCGGGATTCCGACGATCATGGGGTTGACGAGTCGGTAGGCCTCATTTGTCCCCGCAACCTCATGATCGCCGCTGAGCGGAGGGTGGGAATGGGGGTGGGGAGGGTGGGGGCGTGGGTGGGTTTTGTTTGCGAGGTTTGTTCGGGCTTGGGTGGGGGATGTGCTGCCGGGCTTCTCCGGCGTGTATCGCGACGGGTGGCCGCGTATCGGCGGCGCGGCGTCCGGACAACGGGGGCGGTGAGCCCCTTGGCGCGTTTTAGGATTGACGGGCGGCGAGTCCGGGCATAGAGCGCGGTGATGAGGAAAGGAGGACAGCATGGCTGACGTGGCGAAAGCCCGCACATCCCAGAACGGGAGCGAGCCCTCCACCGCCGAGCTGGTGCAACGAGCCACCGAGCAGATCTCCCGCCTCGTACGGGACGAACTGACGCTGGCCCGAGCGGAGTTGACCCAGAAGGGTAAGCACGCGGGCATCGGGATCGGCCTGTTCGGGGGCGGCGGCGCGCTTGCGTTCTTCGGCCTGGGCGCGCTGGTCGCCACGGCGATCCTGCTGCTCGACCTGGTGTTGCCCGCCTGGGCCGCGGCGCTGATCGTGGCGGTGGCCTGCTTCCTGGTGGCCGGCATCCTCGCCCTGGTGGGCAAGAAGCAGGTCAGCCGTGCCGTCCCGCCGATGCCGGCGGCAACGGTCCGCAGCCTTCGGGCAGACATGGACACTGTCACCGCCGCGGTGAAGGACAGGGGGCGGCAATGACCGGCAACGGGACCGGCGACGCGGAGGCCCTCCGCGAGGAGATCCGTCGCACCCGGGTCGAGTTGGGCGAGACGATGGAGGCGTTGGCCGCCAAGGCCGACGTCAAGGCGCGTCTCAAGGAGTCCGCCGAGCAGGCCAAGGAGCGGATGCGTGAGCAGGCGGCGCAGACCGTCGCCCGGGTCCGCGGTCAGGCCGCGCGTGGCGCCGGGATGGCGCGGGCGCAGGCGTACGAGAAGGGCGAGTTCGTGCGCGCGCAGGCGTACGACAAGGGTGAGTTGGTGCGCCGCAACCCGGTGCCGTGGGCGGCCATCGCGGCCGGTGCGGTGGCCACAGTGGTGGTGCTGATGATCGTGCGGGGGAGGCGTAGGTGAGTAAGAGCATCGGCAGGGTCGCGTACCGGCCGGTCGGCGTGTTGTTGGGTCTCGCCGCGGGCACCGTGGCCGGGGCGATCTTCCGGCAGGTCTGGAAGGTCACCGCGGGCGACGGTGAGGCGCCCAATGCGACGGACGAGGATCGCGGCTGGGGCGAGATCCTGGCCGCCGCGGCGTTGCAGGGCGCCATCTTCGCTGTCGTCCGGGCCGCAGTGGACCGGGGCGGCGCGGTCGGCGTACGCCGGATGACCGGCAGTTGGCCGGACTGACCAGCAGCGACCTCAGCCCCCTTTCCGCATCGATGGGAAGGGGGCTTTCGCATGGCATCGGACGCCGGCCGGCACACCTGAGGCATCCGTCAGGTCACATGTCGGAGAAATTCGTCGGAGAGGTCGTGACAGACTTTTTGCGTCCGTGATTTGCTGGTCCCCGCTGTTGCGAGATGGCGTGGGTTGAGAGAAGTCTCCTTCGTGGGGCCACCTCAGGCACCGCTGCTCAAGAACGGCCAATCGGCCGGACGGCGTGCACGGCCGCCAGTTTTTAGAGGGAGATTCACATGGCTCAGGGAACCGTGAAGTGGTTCAACGCTGACAAGGGCTTCGGCTTCATCACCGTCGATGGTGGGGGTGCTGACGTGTTCGTCCACTTCTCGGCCATCCAGTCCAGCGGCTACCGCTCGCTGGAGGAGAACCAGCGGGTGGAGTTCGAGATTGCTCAGGGTCAGAAGGGCCCGCAGGCTGAGCAGGTCCGTCCCATCTGAGTAGAACGGCCGGCCCCCGCCGGCCAGTGGGGCGATCCGGCTCACGGGTCGTGCGAAAGCCCCGCATCCCGGTTGGGATGCGGGGTTTTCGCCTGCTCGGGCTCGCCGGTCAGCGTCGACGCGAGCGCAGGCCGAGCCAGAGCACCACCAGCCCGGCGAGCGTCACGAGCGGGCCGATCACCGCCCAGATCTTCTCGTCGGTCATCACGCTGCCGCTGACGTAGCCGAGGCCCTGGACCGTCCACACCGCACCGATCACCACGGCCAGCAGGCCGAGGGTGAGCGAAAGCCATCCCCTCATCGCGTCCCCTTTCCGCCGCCCCGGGCGGCGCGCCCCAGCCCAGCATCGCGGGCCGGGCGGCGCGACGCGAGCACCTCGGGCGGGCGGGTCACCACCTGTCGTGCACCTGCGGGCGAATCAGCTCGTCGTAGGTCTCGCGGACGGCTGCCAACTGCTCGTCGGTGAGCGGAGACAGGGTCGCCGCGGCGGCGTTGCGTCGGGCCTGGTCGGCGTCGCGGGCGCCGGGGATGACCACTGTGACGCCCGCCTGGTCCAACACCCAGCGCAGCGCGAACTGCGCCATCGTGCGGTCCGCGTCGACGAGCGGCGCCAACCGGCGTACGGCGGCCAGGCCCCTGTCGAAGTCGACTCCGGAGAACGTCTCCCCGACGTCGAAGGCCGCGCCGTGCCGGTTGTAGTTGCGGTGGTCGTCGGCGGGGAACTCGGTGTGCTCGTCGTACCGGCCGGAGAGCAGGCCGCTGGCCAGCGGCACCCGGGCGATGATCCCGACTCCGGCTGCCGCGGCGGCCGGCAGAACCTGCTCCAGGGGCTTGTGGCGGACCGCGTTGAGGATGATCTGGACGCTTGCCACCCCCGGTCGCGCGATCGCGGTGAGGGCCTGGTCGCAGGTTTCGACGCTGACCCCGTACCCGGCGATGGCCTTCTCGGCGACCAGGGTGTCCAGGCCGTCGAAGACCTCGTCGGAGGAGAAGACCTCGGTGGGCGGGCAGTGCAGCTGGACCAGGTCCAGGGTGTCCATGCCGAGGTTGGCCCGGGACCGGTCGGTCCACTGCCGGAAGTTGGCCAGGGTGTACGCCTCCGGCTGCTGCTCCACGCGGCGGCCCATCTTCGTGGCGATAGTGAGCCCGGCGTCGGGCCGGGTGCGCAGGAAGCGGCCGATCAGCTGCTCGCTGCGGCCGTCGCCGTACACGTCGGCGGTGTCGAGGAAGGTGACCCCGGCGTCCACGGCGGCGGCGAGCACCGCCATGGCGTCGTCCTCGCTGACGGTGCCCCAGTCGGCGCCGAGTTGCCATGCGCCCAGGCCGACCGCGCCAACGGTCCGGCCGAGCCGGTTGAAGCTGCGCTGTTCCATGCCCCCGAGCCTAGTGACCGGGTTGCCACCCTGCCACGCGAGCCGTACCTTCAACAGTACGAACGTACGGTTAAGGAGGCGGCCATGTGGGACCCGACGGCCTACCTGCGCTTCGGCGACGAGCGGTCCCGGCCGTTCCACGACCTCCTCGCCCGGGTTCCGGCCGAGCGACCCCGGACGGTGGTCGACCTCGGCTGCGGCCCAGGCCAGCTCACCGCCGTTCTCGCCGACCGCTGGCCGACGAGCCGGGTGGTCGGCCTCGACTCCTCACCCGACATGATCGAGCGGGCCGAAGCCCTCGGCGTGCGTGTCGACTTCACTGTCGCCGACCTGCGCGACTGGCGTCCGAGCGGTGACGAGGACGTGGTCGTCAGCAACGCGGCGCTGCAGTGGGTTCCCGGCCACCAGGAGCTGCTGCGCCGATGGGCCGCCGAGCTGCCCGCCGGCGCCTGGCTCGCCGTCCAGGTCCCCGGCAACTTCGACGCCGACTCGCACCGCGCCCTGCGGGAGGTCGCCAACCGGCCGACCTGGCGGGCCCACGTCGCCCCGCTGCTGCGCGCGGAGCCGGTCGACGACCCGGCCGACTACGCGGCGCTGCTGACCGCCGCCGGCTGCGCCGTGGACGCCTGGGAGACTACCTACGTGCACCTGCTGCCGGCTCGACCCGCCGCCGAGCACCCGGTGCTGGCCTGGATGGAGGGCACCGCGCTGCGTCCGGTCCGGGCCGCACTGGACGCCGCCGGCTGGTCCGCCTTCCGCACCGAGCTGGGAGTACGCCTCACCGCGGCGTACCCGGTGCGGCAGGGTCAGGTGTACTTCCCGTTCCGCCGCGTCTTCGTCGTCGCCCGCACCGGCGACCATGCCCAGGAGAACTTGTGACCGACCTGCCCACCTTCATCGCCGGCCTGCCCAAGGTGGAGCTGCACGTTCACCACGTCGGCTCCGCCTCACCCCGGATCGTCGCCGAGCTGGCCGCCCGCCACGAGGGGCGCACTCCCGTGCCGGCCGACCCGGACGCGCTCGCCAGCTACTTCGAGTTCCGCGACTTCGCGCACTTCATCGAGGTCTACCTGAGCGTCGTGGACCTCATCCGCGACCCGGAGGACGTCTGGATCCTCACCCACGAGGTGGCCCGGGAGCTGGCCCGCCAACAGGTCCGCTACGCCGAGCTGACCATCACCCCGTACTCGCACGTTCGACGGGGCATTCCCGCGCCCGCGTTCTGCGAGGCCATCGAGGACGCCCGCAGGCGCGCCCTGGCCGACTTCGGCATCGCGCTGCGCTGGTGCTTCGACATCCCCGGCGAGGCAGGCCTGCCGGCAGCCGAGGAGACGCTGCGCATCGCGCTGGACGAGCGCCCCGACGGGCTGGTCAGTTTCGGTCTGGGCGGCCCGGAGATCGGCGTGCCCCGGCCACAGTTCCGGCAGTACTTCGACCAGGCCCGCGCCGCCGGGCTGCGGTCGGTGCCGCACGCCGGGGAGACCACCGGACCGCAGACCGTCTGGGACGCGCTGAACGAGCTGGGCGCCGAGCGGATCGGGCACGGCATCTCCGCCGCGCAGGACCCGCAGCTGCTCGCGTACCTGGCCGAGCGGCAGATCGGGATGGAGATCTGCCCGACGTCGAACGTCCGCACCCGGGCGGTGGCGACCCTCGACGAGCACCCGCTGCCCCAACTGGTGGCCGCCGGGCTGCTGGTCACCATCAACTCCGACGACCCGCCGATGTTCGGCACCACCCTCAACGACGAGTACGCGGTCGCGGCCCGCCTGCTCGGGGTGGGCGCCGAGGGTGTGGCCGGGCTGGCCCGCAACGCGGTGACCGCGTCCTTCCTCGACTCCGCCGGTCAGCAGGGGATCCTCGACGAGATCGACGCGTACCTCACCGCCGCAGGCTGAGCTGGTCGGCCGCTCGGGGGCGGGCCGGGCCGGTCGGTCGAGCAGGGCGCGCGGCGGGAGCGTGGGTGTGGGGGGACCTGTGACTCCCGCCGCGCGCGCGACTCCACCGGCAGTGGGTGCGTGGTGCGTTCGACCGGTGGAACTGGTGGGTTCGTGTGTGATCCTGTCAGCCCGCGACCGATCCAACGCGGTCGTTAACCGCGATCTAAGGAAGACTTGCGCCGCCGCACAGCCCCGGGGTTCGGTCGGGTCAGTCGTCGGTGGGGCGCTGCCGGGGCCAGCGACGGCCGGTGGCCTTCGTGTCCCGGGCGTCGCGGGCCATCCGCCCGACCAGACCGAAGCGGCTGACCTGCCGGGGCGTCGCCTCCGGGTCGGCCAGCAGCATCACCACGCTGGCCCCGCCCAACCGGGCGCGGTCGATGCTCACCGACCCGTTGGCCTGCAACGCCACCCGCTTGGCGATGTCCAGGCCGAGGCCGGTCGAGCCCTGGTCACTGGTGCCCCGGCGCAGCGCCCGGTCCGGGTTGGCGATGCCGGGGCCGGCGTCGTCGATCCGGATCGCCACATAACCGTCGCGCCGGGACACCGCCACCTCGAACGCGGTGCCCTGCGGCGTGTAGCGGAAGACGTTGCCGATCACCGCGTCCAGCGCGGCGGCCAGCTCCGCACGCGGCACCGGTGCCGGAATGCGCAACTGCGCGCCGTTGACCCGGTGTGGCCGGTTCTGGTCGCCGGCCAGCGCCGCCCAGAACACCATCCGGTCCCGGACCACCTCACTGACGTCGCACATCGCCGGCCCGACCTCGTGCGCCACCGACTTACGGGTGGTCTTGATCAGCACGTCGATCTCACCCTCCAGGGTGACGATCGCCTGCCGGATCCGCCGAATCCCCCGCAGCCGGTCCAACTCCGCGGGGCTGAACGAACCCACGCTCGTGTCGTCCGACTCCAACGCCTCCGCGTCCAGACGCAGCACCGTCAACGGGGTACGCAGACGATGCGACAGGTCGGCCACCAACTCCCGCTCGTCGGTGCGAACGCCGTCCAGCCGGTCCGCCATCCGGTTGAAGGCGTAGCCGGCCTCGGCCAGCTCGCGGGGACCGGTCGGCTCGACGCGTACGCCGAGGTCGCCGTCGCCGATGGAGAGCGCGGCCTTGACCAGACCCCTGGTGGAGTCCACCGCGCGGGCAGCGACCCGGTCGACAACGAGCACCGCCGCCCCGGCCATCGCCGCGCCGACCGCGAACAGCAGCAACCAGGTGCCGCCGCCGCCCTCGCCCAGTGTCGAGTCCGGCAGGAACACCTCGACCACTGCCGTCCGGTCACCGAGGACGACCGGGTCGAGACGGGCCACACCCCCGTCGACGTCGACGACCACCGACTGGCGCTCGGTTCGGGCCCGCTCCAGGTCGCTGCCGCTGGCCCGAGCGGCTGACTCGTCCAACCCCAACCCGTGCACCACGGGCCGGGTGGGGGCGCCCTCGGCGCTCGCCACCACGGCACGCTCGACGACCGCCGGGTCGGTGCTCACCGCCAACGCGCCGGTCACCAGCGCACTGCGCCGGGCCGCGTCCGCGATCGCCTCGTCCCGGCTCTGCTCCCGCAGGCTGAGCCCGAGCGGGATCAGGAACGCGAGCGCGACGAGACTGCACATGCCGGCCGTGAGCAGGGCCAGCGCCGTCCTCAGTCCGGTGCCACCAGCCGGAATCCGACCCCCCGCACGGTGCGCAGGTAGCGCGGCTTCGCCGCGGACTCGCCCATCTTTCTGCGGAGCCAGTACAGGTGAACGTCGATTGTCTGATCCTCGCCGACCGATGGCTGCCGCCATACCTCCTCCAAAAGTTCCCGGCGGGACACTACCCGTCCAGGTCGTGCGGCGAGATACGCCAACAGGTCAAATTCCTTGCGGGTCAACGCCAACGGCTCCCCGTCGAGCTGGGCGCTGCGCTCACCCACGTCCACCCGCAGCCCGCCCACGCTGTGCACAGCGGGCTGCACGGACCGGCTGGCCCGGCCGGCCCGGCGCAGGACCGTGGTGATCCGGGCGTCCAGGTGTGCCCCGGTGAACGGCTTCACCATGTAGTCGTCGGCGCCGGCGCGCAGCAACTTCACCACCGACTGCTCGTCGTCGCGGGCGGTGGCGATGATGATCGGCACGTCGGTGATGCCACGAAGCATGCGCAGCGCGTCCGAGCCGTCCAGATCGGGCAGGCCGAGGTCGAGCACCACGAGGTCGGGTGTCTCCGCGGCGACCCGACGCAACGCGTCCAACGCCGTACCCACGGCGTGCACGGCATGCCCCCGGTCGGTGAGGGACCGCAGCATCGCGCCGCGTACGACGTGATCGTCTTCGACCAGGAGCACGGAGGCCACGACAAGACCGTACTTGGCCTGGCAAGTTGATCGCGTTGCGGCGTGCCCGGCGACCTGATCCTCCTGGTCGTGATCCACTCGGGTTCCTGGAAGTCGGGTCGCCCGCGCGACGTCGATGCCGCGTTTTCCAGGAACCCGAGTGGATCAACGAGAAGCGGCGACCGGCTCGGCCTGCGCGGTGACCGGTTCGGCCTGCGTGGCGTTTCCGGCCGGGGTGGCGCTCTCGGCCTGGGTGGGGGTTTCGGGCCGGGTGGCTGGTTCCGCCGGCGCGGTGGTGTTCTCGACGCGGCCGGTGATCTCGGCCAGCGACGGGGCCTCGTCGGCCTCGTCGGGGTCGCCCGTCACGCCGTCCAGCGCGGTGGCCTCGTCCGGGTTGCGTCGGCGCCAGCGGCTGACCAGCCAACCGATCGCCGCACCACCGCCCAGCCCGGCCAGCAGCCCGGCGGCCAACATCCCGTCCGCGTTGCCGGAGTCCTCGTCGGTGTCGCCCGCGCGGGCGAGCGGGCCCGTGTCGACACCGCTGGCCTCGCCGGCCGGCCCGCCGGCGGCCGGCGCGTGGCCACCGCCGTGCGCTGCCGGTCCGGCGGCGCCCGGTGCGGCCGGCAACAGGCTGAGCACTGGGGCCCGGTGCGCCCCGGTGGCGTCCGCCCACCGGACCACAGTGCCGTCGGCGTACGTCTGGACGACCTCGAAGGTGAGCCGCTCGGCTTGCGGCATCGGCCCCATGGAGAGCGCCAGCCGGGCCGGCCCGGGCGCACTCGCACCGACCCGGACCCAGGTCACCGCTGTCGTCACAGTGCTCACCCCGGAGGAGTGGATGCCGGCCACCGGCTTGTCCAGGTCGCGGGAGCTGATCCGGGGCGCCCAGCCGTCCACTGACATGGGGTAGACCTCGGCGATCAGCGCGTCGGCCGGCAACCGAACCTCGATCTGGTTGGTCTTCGTGCCGGCCCGCTCCTCCGGAACGGTGAACTCCAGCCGTACCGCGTCGCCCTGCCGGGCCTCGGTCGGGGTGGTCGTCACGTCCGCCGCGTTGGCCGTGCCGGGCCAGAGCAGCAGCCCAGCGGCTGCCACAGCGGTCGCCGCCACGATCCGCCGCCGGCGGACACCGCCGTACGTGCTCGCCATCTCGTGCCCCCATCCGTGTCGACGCGGCCGGCTCCGGTTTCCGGCCACACCCATTGGTTCGGCTGCGAGGCGCGAAAGGTTCAACGTCGGCGGTAAGGAGGTGCCGTTCCCGGTCGGGGGCTGGGCGACCGATAGCATCGGCAGGAGCCGAGGATCGGCACCGTTTCGTACCAGTTGGAGGAGTCACCGTGTCCGCACCCCGTACCCCCGCCGTGGCCGACCCCGTCGTCGTCGCCGCCGGGACCACGGCGGCCGACGCGGTGGCCGCGGCCGGACTGCCCGCGAACGGCCCCAAGGCGATCGTCGTGGTCCGCGACCCGCAGGGCCAGTTGCGCGACCTGGACTGGACGCCGGCCGAGGAGACCGTCGTCGAGCCGGTCAGCCTGGACTCGCCGGACGGGCTCACCGTGCTGCGCCACTCCACCGCGCACGTGCTCGCGCAGGCCGTGCAGGACATCTTCCCCGAGGCCAAGCTGGGCATCGGCCCGCCCATCGAGAACGGCTTCTACTACGACTTCGACGTCGACAAGCCGTTCCAGCCCGATGACCTCAGCAAGCTCGAGAAGCGCATGCAGGAGATCATCAAGTCCGGGCAGCGGTTCCGTCGCCGCCGCTTCGGCAGCCTGGACGAGGCGCGCTCCGAGCTGGCCGACGAGCCGTTCAAGCTGGAGTTGATCGAGGTCAAGGGCGAGGGTCTGGACACCGACGAGGTCATGGAGGTGGGCGGCGGTGAGCTGACCATCTACGACAACCTCGACGCCAAGGAGGACAAGGTCTGCTGGTCGGACCTGTGCCGGGGCCCGCACCTGCCGACGACCCGACTCATTGGCGCGTTCAAGCTGATGCGTTCCGCCGCCGCCTACTGGCGCGGCTCCGAGAAGAACCCCCAACTACAGCGGGTGTACGGCACCGCGTGGCCGACCCGCGACGAGCTGAAGGCGTACCTGAAGCTGTTGGAGGAGGCCGCCCGGCGCGACCACCGCAAGCTCGGCGCGGACCTCGACCTGTTCAGCTTCCCCGACGAGATCGGTTCCGGCCTCGCGGTGTTCCACCCCAAGGGCGGCATCATCCGCCGGGAGATGGAGAACTACTCCCGGCAGCGGCACGAGCAGGCGGGGTACGAGTTCGTCAACAGCCCGCACATCTCCAAGGCGCAGCTGTTCCAGACCTCCGGTCACCTGCCGTACTACGCGGACACCATGTTCCCGCCCATGCAACTGGAGGGCGCGGACTACTACCTCAAGGCGATGAACTGCCCGATGCACAACCTGATCTTCAGGTCGCGCGGGCGGTCGTACCGGGAACTGCCGCTGCGGATGTTCGAGTTCGGCACCGTCTACCGGTACGAGAAGTCCGGCGTCGTGCACGGCCTCACCCGGGTCCGTGGCCTGACCCAGGACGACTCGCACATCTACTGCACCCGCGAGCAGATGGCCGGCGAGCTGTCCACGCTGCTCAGCTTCGTCCTGGACCTGCTGCGCGACTACGGCCTGGACGACTTCTACCTGGAGCTGTCGACCCGGGACGACTCGCCCAAGTTCATCGGCGCGGACGAGGACTGGAGGGAGGCCACCGAGGCGCTGCGGACCGCAGCGGCGACCTCCGGCCTGGACCTGGTGCCCGACCCGGGTGGCGCGGCGTTCTACGGGCCGAAGATCTCCGTGCAGGCCCGCGACGCCATCGGTCGGACCTGGCAGATGTCCACCATCCAGGTCGACTTCAACCAGCCGGAGCGGTTCGCGTTGGAGTACCAGGCCGCCGACGGCACCCGGCAGCGGCCCGTCATGATCCACCGGGCGTTGTTCGGGTCGATCGAACGGTTCTTCGGGGTGCTCACCGAGCACTACGCGGGCGCCTTCCCGGCCTGGCTGGCGCCGGTGCAGGTGGTGGGCATCCCGATCCGCGAGGACCACACCGACTACCTGCACGGCTTCGTCGCGGCGCTGCGCGCCGACGGTATCCGGGCCCAGGTGGACGCCGGTGACGACCGGATGCAGAAGAAGATCCGGACGGCGCAGCAGCAGAAGATCCCGTTCATGGTGATCGCCGGTGACGACGACGTGGCCGCCGGCACGGTGTCCTTCCGCTACCGCGACGGCTCCCAGCGCAACGGGGTGCCGGTCGCCGAGGCGGTGACCCACGTGCTGGACGTGGTCAGCTCCCGTACCAACATCGGCCCCTCCGCCGCCGAGTAACGGCCGCCGGTCGGCCGGCTCGCCGCCTGCGCGGTGCGCGGGCCGCGCGCTCCGCCGATCTGGGCGGGCCGCGCGTTCCGCCGGGGCGCACGCATGATCGTGCTCGATCCAGGAAGTAGTGGCCTCCACGGTGGTGGAGGCCACTACTTCCATGTTCGAGCGTGATCTCCGCCGCGACCCCGGTGTCAGGCGTGTGCAGATCGCGCTCGGTTGGTGGGTCTGGTGTCAAACGCCGCAGTTGGGCGCTGACCAACCGCCGACCGCCGCGACGTGGGTGTGGTCGTTGTGGTCCGGGTAGCCGGGGCCGAGGATCTGCCCGAAGCCGTGGTTACGGGCCTGCTGCGCCAGCCGGCAGAACGACGGGGAGCCGACCAGGTCCACCCCGTCGCCGTACAGGTGCCGGCTGTTGGATGCCCCGCCGACCGCGCTGTTGCAGGCGTAGCTGCGGAAGCTGCTGCTGATCGAGATGGACACGTCGCCGAGGGCGTGTCGCATGGCTTGGAGTTTCCACATGGAGACCAGCGCGTTGGCCCGTGCCGTGCTCGCCGAGACCGCGCCGCCGGACCAGTCGCCGTTGCACTTGTTCAGCTCGGCGTAGCTGAAGTTGGCCGGGGTGCAGTCGTCGTCCTGGAGTGCGTAGAGCCGGTTGAACGTCTGCGGGCCGGCGATGCCGTCGGCCGGCAGCCCGTACGCCTGCTGGAAGCGGATCACCGCGGACCGGGTGGCCGGGCCGAACGCGCCGTCGAGGGTGAGCACCGCGCCGTAGCCGGGGTAGCCGGCGACCCGGATCTGGAGTTGCCGGACGTCCTCGCCGGACGCCCCCTGGGACAGGGTCCGTCCCCAGGTGTAGCAGCCGTCCGCCTGGGCCGCGCCGGCGGTGAAGGTGACGCCGACCACTGTGGTGGCGGCGGTCAGCGCAAGTGCCGTGAGGAACTTGCCGAGCCGTCGGATCATCTCGCCTCCGTATGGAAGTTCGTGGATGCATGGAATCTTCAGGGCTTGGATTTGATCCGTCAAGAACTTGCATCATCGAGTTTTGTGCAACGGTGGGTGTCGCGGCTCGGCCGGGCGGCTCCGTAGGATCGGCTCGTGACAGGGGCGGAACGGCACACGGACATCGACGGCATGGCGGACGGTCTGGAGCGGCTCTGGACGCCGCACCGGATGACCTACATCTCCGGCGAGGACCGCCCGGCCGAAGGCTACGAGAAGCCCACCGGCTGCCCCTTCTGCCGAGGGCCCCAGCTGCCCCCGGACGAGAGCCTGGTGGTGGCCCGGGGTGAGCACGTGTTCGCGGTGCTCAACCTCTACCCGTACAACCCTGGTCACCTGCTGGTCTGCCCCTACCGGCACGTCGCCGACTACACCGACCTGGACGGGCCGGAGACCACCGAGCTGGCGTCATACACCCAGACGGCCATGCGGGTGATCCGCCAGGTCAGCAACGCTCACGGCTTCAACCTGGGCATGAACCAGGGCGGGGTGGCCGGCGCCGGCATCGCCGCGCACCTGCACCAGCACGTGGTGCCGCGCTGGGGTGGCGACGCGAACTTCATGCCGGTGATCGGCCGCACCAAGGTCCTGCCGCAACTGCTCGGCGACACCCGCGACCTGTTCGCCCGCGCCTGGCCGTCCTGACCGCCGGCACCGGCGGCAGGCCGGCCGCCGCCCCCGCTGCCCGGCCCCGGCTCCGGGACGACATCCTGGCCGCCGTGGCGCGGCGTCCGCGCCGGTCCGGGCCCGGCGCCGGGAGCACGTCGCACACCACGACGACCTTCGCGGTACGCCTTGGTGCGCGCCGAAGAACCGACGCGTCCGCGCCCCCGTCGGCATCACACCGCCGACGTCCACAGCCAGCCGTCGCGGACGTCGATCCTGCCGCAGGGTGACCGGCCCCGTGTGTCCGCGTGTCCGCCCACGGATCCGCTACTCCCCGGCCCGCCGAAGGTGGCACGATCGGCCGATGGCAGTCACGACACGGATGTTGGGGCGCAGCGGCATCGAGGTCAGCGCCCTCGGCATGGGGTGCTGGGCGATCAGCGGGCCCTGGGCGGAGGGCACCCAGCCGCTGGGCTGGGGCGCTGTCGACGACGACGAGTCGGTGCGGGCCGTACGCCGCGCACTCGAGGTGGGCATCACCCTCTTCGACACCGCCGACACGTACGGGGCAGGGCACGGTGAGCGGGTGCTCGGGCGCGCGCTCGCCGGCCGTCGCGACGACGCCGTCATCGCCACCAAGTGGGGTTACACCTTCGACGAGGCCGCCCGGCAGGCCACCGGCGAGGACGCGTCACCCGGGTACCTGCGCAACGCCGTGACCGCCTCGCTGCGCCGGCTCCACACCGACCGGATCGACCTCTACCAGCTCCACCTGGCCGACCTGCCGGTGCCCAGGGCGCAGGCGCTGATCGGGACCTGCGAGGACCTGGTGGCCGAAGGCCTCATCCGCGCGTACGGGTGGAGCACCGACCGCCCCGACCGGGCCGCGTCGTTCGGCCACGCCGCCGCCGGTGCCACAGCCGTGCAACACAACCTGTCGGTGCTCCGCGACGCCCCCGAACTGCTCGCCGTCTGCGACAAGTACGACCTCGCCAGCGTCAACCGCGGCCCCCTCGGAATGGGGCTGCTCACCGGCAAGTACTCGGCCAACTCGACGCTGCCCCGCGACGACGTACGCGGGCTGGCCCCGGGCTGGTTGGAGTGGTTCCGCGGCGGCCGGCCCGCACCGGAGTGGCTGCGCCGCGTCGGCGCGGTCCGTGCCGCGCTCACCGCCGACGGGCGCACCCTCGCCCAGGGCGCGTTGGGCTGGATCTGGGCGCGCAGCGGTCGCACCATCCCGATCCCCGGCTGCCGTACGGTCGCCCAGGTCGACGAGAACGCCGCCGCGCTGCACCTGGGCCCGCTGCCGGCGGACCAGTTCGTCGAGGTGGAGCGCCAGCTCGCCGCCGTCCGCACCGCCGCCCTCCGCGACGCCGACCGCCCCTACTGGCCCCGCCCCGCCCACCCCACAGTCCACCCGTAACGAGGCCCCACAAACCACGCCGTGCCCCCGCGCGGGCCCACACCCTGCCGGTGCGCGCTTTGCTGGTGCGCGCTTTGCTGGTGCGCGCTTTGCTGGTGCGCGCTTTGCTGGTGCGCGCCTGGCTGGTCTGCGCCTGGCTGGTCTGCGTTGGGCTGGTCTGCGCTCGGCTGGTCTGCGCCTGGCTGGTCTGCGCCTGGCTGGTCTGCGTTGGGCTGGTCTGCGCTCGGCTGGTCTGCGCCTGGCTGGTCTGCGCTCGGCTGGTCCGCGCTCGGCTGGTCCACGCTCTGCTGGCCCACCCCTGCTGGCTCGTGCCCTGCTCGCGCGACGCTGTCCCCCCGGCGGTTCGTGCCCTGCTCGCGCCGTGCGCCCCGAGGGCTCGCGCCAGCCCGCGTCGATCATGCACTCGTGGTGCCCCGCGAATCGGGCATACCCCTACCTTCCGCCCACCAAAACTCCATGATCGATCCGCGCGCGACCCACCTTCCGCCGATCTTGCACTTTCTGCTGGCGCAAATGCTTCATTAGCGACAAATTGGCAGCAGAAAGTGCAAGATCGCCGGTCGGGCCGGTCGGGCCGGTCGGGCCGGTCGGGCCGGTCGGGCCGGTCGGGCCGGTCGGGCCGGTCGGGCCGGTCGGGCCGGTCGGGCCGGTCGGTGGCCGGCATTTCGGCGCGGACGAGGGTGCGGCCGTCGGGGCAGGGGTTCGACCTCGATGTCGCAGACCGCGTACTGGCCGTGGCCGCCGGAGGGCGTGACGTGGCGGCCGTGCCCCGTCGCGGGCTCGGTCAGGTCTCGCGTGGCGACACCTTGACCGCCTCGGTGTCCAGTTCGACGCCGCCGGCGCGCAGCCGGTCGAGCACCACGTCGGCGTGTGCCTCGCCCATGCACCAGAGCACCAGTTGGTGGGTGTCCGGGTTGCGCTCCAGCCGCAGCGTGGGGTCGCTGGCTACCAGGCGGGCGAGGTTGCGGGCCAGGGAGTCCTCGTCGGCGCGGCTCCGGGCGACGACCGCCACCGGCAGCAGCGGCTCCGGCATCTCCCACGGGGCGATCAGCAGCGGATCGTCGGTGGCCGAGATGGTGTCGCCGGTCTCGGCGCTGCCCGACGTGGTGATCGCGCAGAGGTCGCCGGCCACGCAGAGCGGCACCTCACGCAGGGTGGCGCCCAGCGGGGTGTAGATGTGCCCGACCCGCTCGTCGGCGTCGTGGTCGGGGTGCCCACGTTCGGTCATCCCGTGGCCGGAGACGTGCATGGTCTGGTTGGGGCGCAGCGTGCCGGAGAAGACCCGGACCAGCGAGACCCGACCGACGTGGCGGTCGACTGTGGTCTTGACGACCTCGGCGACGAGGGGCCCGGCCGGGTCGCAGGTCAGCGGCGGACGCGGGTCGCCGTCCACGCCGGTCACCGCCGGCAGTTCGTGTTCCACCGGCGACGGGAACGCGGCGGTCAGCACCTCCAGCAGCACGTCCAGCCCGACGCCGGTCTGTGCGCAGACGGGCACCACCGGGTAGAAGTGGCCCCGGGCGACGGCCTTCTCCAGGTCGTCGGTGAGCACCTCGTCGCTGATCTCCTCGCCGTCGAGGTAGCGGTCCATCAGGGTCTCGTTCTCGCTCTCGGCGATGATCCCCTCGATCAGCTCGCCGCGGGACTCGTCGATGGCCCGTTGGTGCTCCGGGTCCGGGTCGCGGACGTCGGCGGGGAGCCCGGCGCTGTAGTCGAAGACCCGGCGGGTGATCAGGTCGAGCAGACCCTCGGTGGAGACCCCGTCGTCGCCGAGCATCGGCAGGTAGAGGGGCATCACGTTGTCGCCGAAGAGCCGCTGGCAGAGCGCCACCGTCTCGTCCACGTCGGCGCGGGGCTGGTCCAGTCGGGACACCGCTACCGCGCGGGGCATGTCGACAGCGGCGCACTCCTCCCAGAGCGCGACGGTGGCCGCGTCCAGGCCGCCCGCCGCGGAGACCACGAAGAGCGCGGCGTCGGCGGCTCGCAGCCCGGCGCGCAGCTCGCCGACGAAATCGGCGTACCCGGGGGTGTCCAGCAGGTTGACCTTGATGCCGTTGTGCAGCAGCGGCGCGCAGGACAGGCTGACCGAGCGCTGCTGGCGTACGGCGGCGGGGTCGTGGTCGCCGACGGTGGTGCCGTCGGCGACGGTGCCGGCGCGGCCGATCGTGCCGGTCGCCGCGAGCAGGGCCTCGACGAGTGTGGTCTTGCCCGCCCCGGAGTGCCCGACGAGCACCACGTTGCGAACCTGCTCGGGTTCGGTCACCACGGGCATGCCGCCGGTGGAACCCTTCTCGTGACTCTTCTGCGCCATGGGGCGCACCTCCCTCAGCCGGTGGTGGTGGCGACCGCCGCGCGACGGGGTGCGGCCCGGGGCGAGTGCGCTGCGTCATCCTCCGGTGGTCTGCCGCACAGCGGGAACGGGACGGGCAGACGGGTGAGCTGGCTCACCTCCCGGCTCGATCTCACACCCCGTCGCGGGGTAGGCACAAGCCTCTCCCGGGCGCGTCGGCGGGACCGTCCGTATCGGCGGACCTGGGCGGACCGTTATCGTGGGGACCGCCATGGCGAAGATCTTCCAAGTGTCGGCCCGCGCGGGGATGACCCGCGTCGTCGAGCCGATTGCCCGCGCCCTACTGCGCGCGGGCGTCACCCCCAATGCCGTCACCGTCGCGGGCACCGTTGGTGTGCTCTTCGGTGCGCTCGGCTTCGGTGCCCGCGGCCATCTGGTCGCGGGCGCGTTGATCGTCACCCTGTTCGCGCTCACCGACCTGCTCGACGGGACGATGGCCCGGATGAGCGGTGGCTCCACCAAGTTCGGCGCGTTCCTCGACTCAAGCATGGACCGGGTCGCCGACAGTGCCGTCTTCGGCGCTGTCGCGTACTGGCTGGCCACGCAGAACGACCACTCCGGGGTGGCCGCCGCGTTGGTCTGCCTGGCCGCCGGTGGTCTGGTCTCCTACGTGAAGGCCCGCGCCGAAGGGCTCGGCATGACCTGCAACGTGGGCATCGCCGAGCGCACCGAGCGGCTGTTGATCGTCGGGGTCGGTGGGATTCTCACCGGCGTGGGCGTCGATCCGGCCCTGGAGATCGCCCTGTGGCTGCTCGCCGCGGTGTCGATCTTCACGGTGGGCCAGCGGATGACGCACGTCTACCGCCAGGCCCAGCAGCTCCAGCCGGACGGCCAGGCGTGAGCGGCGCGTCGCCG
Source organism: Micromonospora sp. NPDC005710 (assembly GCF_040630995.1). Taxonomy (NCBI): domain Bacteria; kingdom Bacillati; phylum Actinomycetota; class Actinomycetes; order Micromonosporales; family Micromonosporaceae; genus Micromonospora; species Micromonospora sp. NPDC005710. Next base: position 365,738 of record NZ_JBEXYP010000004.1, read on the forward strand.
GCCGGGCGCCGGACGACCGGCGGCCGAGTCGCGTGAACCTCACCGAGCTGGGCTACCTCGCCGGGTGGCGGGTCATCCGCGCGTTGCCCCGGCCGCTGGTGGCGACGGCGTTCCGGGCGGGCGCGGACCGCGCGCACCGCGCCGGTGGCGTGGGTACGGCCCGATTCCGCGCGAACCTGCGCCGGGTGGTCGGCCCGGACCTGCCCGACGCCGAGCTGGACGCTCTCGTCAAGCGCGGGTTGCGCTCGTACGCCAGGTACTGGGTGGAGATCTTCCGGCTGCCCGGCCTGAGCCGGTCGCAGATCCTCTCCAACTTCCGGCTCGACGGTGCCGAGATGCTCGCCGCCGACGTGGCGGCCGGTCGGGGCGCGGTGGTGGCACTGCCGCACGCCGGGAACTGGGACGCCGCGGGCGCCTGGGTGGCGGCCACCGGCTGGCCGATCACCACCGTGATGGAGCGGCTCAAGCCGGAGGGCGTGTACAAGCGGTTCCTGGCATTCCGAGAGGTCCTCGGGATGGAGATCCTGCCGACCCACGGTGGGCCGCGTCCGGCGTTCGACGTGCTGCTCGATCGCTTGCGTGCTGGTGCGGTGGTGCCGCTGCTGGCCGACCGGGACCTCTCCGCCCGAGGGGTGGAGGTGGACTTCTTCGGCGCGAAGACCAAGATGCCCCCGGGGCCGGCGCTGCTCGCGTTGCACACCGGCGCGCCGCTCTACGTGGCCTCGATGTGGTACGAACCGGACGCCGCCTGTGCGGCGCTCGCCGGTCCGCTACCGATGCCGGGGCCCGAGGTGGGGCCGCTGGACCAGCGGGTCCGGTCGCTGACCCAGCTGATCGCTGACCGTCTGGCGGCGGGTATCGCCCGGCATCCGGAAGACTGGCACATGTTGCAGCGGATGTGGCTGGACCAGAGGAGGGCGGGGGAGGGCGCGGCGCTGCCCTCGTCGGCCTCCGGTCCGGCCTGAGGGGGTGGTGGGCACTGTGGGACGGTGTCCCGCAATCGCGGACGGGGGGCGCTGACGCATGCGGATCGGCATCGTGTGCCCGTACTCCTTCGACGTGCCCGGTGGGGTGCAGAACCACGTCATGGATCTCGCCGAGGCGCTCATCGCGCTGGGTCACGAGGTCAGCGTGCTCGCGCCGGCCGACGAGGATTCGCCGCTGCCCGCGTACGTGGTGTCCGCCGGCCGCGCCGTTCCGCTGCCGTACAACGGTTCGGTGGCCCGGATCGCTTTCGGCCCGGTGTCGACCGCCCGGGTGCGGCGGTGGATCACCAACGGCGACTTCGACGTGTTGCACGTGCACGAGCCGCTCACGCTGAGTCTGTCGCTGCTGGCCGTCCTCTCCGCCCGTGGTCCGGTGGTGGCCACGTTCCACACCGCGATGACCCGCTCGCGGGTCCTCGCCGCCGCGCAGGGTGTGCTCCAGATCGTGTTGGAGCGGATCACGGCCCGGATCGCGGTGAGCGCGCTGGCCCGCAAGGTGCAGGTCGAGCACATGGACGGCGGGGCGGTGGAGATCCCCAACGGGGTGGCGGTGGCCAAGTTCGCCGACGCCGAGCCGTTGCCGGGCTGGCCGGGCGACAGCGCGGCCGGCACGCTGGGCTTCCTGGGCCGGTTCACCGAGGCGCGTAAGGGCTTCCCGGTGCTGCGCGACGCGTTCGTGGCGTTGGCCCGCACCCGGCCCGGTCTGCGGTTGCTCGTTGCCGGCCCGGGTGACCCCGACGACCTGTACGACCAGTTTCCCGCCGCACTGCACGAGCGGATCACGTTTCTCGGCCTGGTCAGCGAAGCGGACAAGGCGCGCATGCTGCGCAGTGTGCACCTGTACGTCGCACCGAACACCGGCGGTGAGTCGTTCGGCATGATCCTCACCGAGGCGATGGCGGCGGGTACGACTGTGGTGGCCAGTGACCTGGACGCGTTCCGGCGGGTGCTCGACGGCGGGCGGGCCGGTCGGCTCTTTCCCACCGGCGACTCGGCGGGTCTGCGTGACGTGCTGAGCGAGCTGCTCGACGACCCGGTCGGGCGGGCGGCTCTGAGCGCCTGCGGCGATCAGGTGGTCGCGAATTTCGACTGGCCGGTGGTTGCTCGCCGTGTTGTGGAGGTATACGCAGCGGCGATCGAGGCAACCGACGGGCGGGTCATCGACCAGGAATGGGTGGGGTTGGGCTGAGCCGGTGTGACGGACGGTGCGGGGGCGACCGGCGGAACCGGTCCGGCCGCGCCCAATCGGACGAAACGGAGCAGCACTACGATGCCGCACATGTGGTGGGTGGTGGCCGCGAGCGTGGTCGTGGGGCTGGTCGCGGCGTACCTCATCTGGACCGCCGGCCGGGTCGAGCGGCTCCAGAGCCGCGCGGAGCTGGCGGCCCGGGCTCTCGACGCCCACCTGCTGCGCCGCGCGGCGGCAGCCGCGGTCCTGGCTGAGCGGCGTTTCGGCGTCGAGCTGTACGCGGCGGCCCGGATCGCCCTGGACGCCGGCCCGGACGAGCGGGAGGCCGCGGAGAACGACCTCACCAGGCAGTTGCGCGGCGTCCAGTTGGACCCGGGTGACCCGGACTGCGCGGCCGTCGTCGCCGCGAGTCGCCGGCTCGCGTTGTCCCGGCAGGTGCACACCGACCTGGTCCGGGACGCCCGGTCGGCGCGTAGCCGGCCGCTGGTGCGCCTGTTGCGAATGGGGCGGGGCCGGCAGTGGCCGCGTTACTTCGACATCGACGACCCGACTCTCGTCGTCCCCGCGGACGTTCCCGCCGCCTGACCTCCGACGGTCGCCGTGGCTCCCGCGACGGGTCGGTGACCACTGCCACAGGGCAGGCCACCGGGGGTCTGATTGGCTGTCGGTACGGCGTTGGACCGCGCGTAGCATTTTCGCTGCCACCCGCAGAGCCCGCCCAAGGAGCGATGACCAGTGCCCGAGAACACCGCGTCGAACACCGGTACCGCCCCTGTCGTCGGCACCGCCCGCGTGAAGCGGGGCATGGCCGAGATGCTCAAGGGCGGCGTGATCATGGATGTCGTCAACGCCGAGCAGGCCAAGATCGCCGAGGACGCCGGTGCCGTCGCGGTGATGGCCCTGGAGCGGGTGCCCGCCGACATCCGCGCGCAGGGCGGGGTGTCCCGGATGAGCGACCCCGACATGATCGACGGGATCATCGAGGCGGTGTCCATCCCGGTGATGGCCAAGGCCCGCATCGGCCACTTCGTGGAGGCGCGGATCCTCCAGTCGCTCGGCGTGGACTACGTCGACGAGTCCGAGGTGTTGACCCCGGCCGACTACGCGAACCACATCGACAAGTGGGCGTTCACAGTGCCCTTCGTCTGTGGCGCGACGAACCTGGGCGAGGCGCTGCGTCGCATCACCGAGGGCGCGGCCATGATCCGCTCCAAGGGTGAGGCCGGCACCGGTGACGTCTCCAACGCCACCACCCACATGCGAAAGATCCGCCAGGAGATCCGCCGGCTCTCCTCGCTGCCCGCCGACGAGCTGTACGTCGCGGCCAAGGAGTTGCAGGCCCCGTACGAGCTGGTCAAGGAGGTCGCCGAGAGCGGCAAGCTGCCGGTGGTGCTGTTCACCGCGGGTGGCATCGCCACGCCGGCCGACGCGGCCATGATGATGCAGCTCGGCGCGGAGGGTGTCTTCGTCGGCTCCGGCATCTTCAAGGCGGGCAACCCGGCTCAGCGGGCTGCCGCGATCGTCAAGGCGACCACCTTCCACGACGACCCGGACGTGCTGGCGAAGGTCTCCCGTGGTCTCGGCGAGGCGATGGTCGGCATCAACGTCGACGAGATCCCGCAGCCGCACCGCCTGGCCGAGCGCGGTTGGTGAGCTGCGCGCCCTGGGAGTGAACGGTCCACGGTCGGGTCGAGGACGGCAGAGCGTGACGCGGAGAGGAATGGTGCGACGGTGACGGCACCGGTGATCGGTGTGCTCGCGCTCCAGGGCGACGTCCGCGAGCACGTGGCGGCGCTGGCCGCGGCGGGCGCGGACGCCCGCCCGGTCCGCCGTCCGGCGGAGTTGGACGCGGTCGACGGCCTGGTCATCCCCGGTGGCGAGTCCACCACCATGAGCAAGCTCGCGGACATCTTCGAGATGCGCGAGCCGATCGACAAGCGGATCGCCGACGGCACGCCGGTGTACGGCTCCTGCGCCGGCATGATCATGTTGGCGACCGAGGTGCTCGACGGCCGACCCGACCAGCGGGGCTTCGCCGGCATCGACATGACGGTGCGGCGCAACGCGTTCGGTCGGCAGGTCGACTCGTTCGAGGCGCCGGTGACCGTCGCCGGGGTGCCCGGCGAGCCGTTCCACGCGGTGTTCATCCGTGCGCCGTGGGTCGAGCGGGTCGGTGCCGGCGTCCAGGTCATCGGGGTGGTGGCCGGCGGCCCTGCCGCCGACCGGATCGTGGCGGTCCGACAGGGCAACCTGCTGGCCACCTCGTTCCACCCGGAGCTGACCGGCGACCTGCGGGTGCACGCGTACTTCGTGGAGCTGGTCCGCTCCGCCTCCTGACTGGGGCGGGGCGACAGCGCCGCGCTGTCCATGATGCTCGCCCGGGCTTTTTGTCCCGTCTGCCCTGGTGCGGGGAGCCCGGGCGGTAGTGCCGCGCGCGGTGCATGACAGCGGCCGGGGGGACGTCGGTAGGATTGCGGAGATTCGGCAGGGCCATCTGCCCGCCACGGCTTCCACCAGAGCTGACCGGCACCTCCGCGTGCGCCGGTGGGAGCGGGGCGTGAGCGGTGCGGTCGATGCAGACGGCGGGTAGCAACGGAGGTAGAAGATGTCCGGCCACTCAAAGTGGGCGACGACCAAGCACAAGAAGGCCGTCATCGACGCCAAGCGCGGCAAGATGTTCGCCAAGCTGATCAAGAACGTCGAGGTGGCCGCGCGGATCGGCGGCGGCGACCCCACCGGTAACCCGACACTCTTCGACGCCATTCAGAAGGCGAAGAAGAGTTCGGTGCCGAACGACAACATCGATCGCGCCGTCAAGCGCGGCTCCGGCCTGGAAGCCGGCGGCGCCGACTGGCAGACGATCATGTATGAGGGGTACGGCCCGAGCGGCGTGGCGATGCTCATCGAGTGCCTCACCGACAACCGCAACCGCGCGGCGACCGAGGTGCGCACCGCGCTGACCCGCAACGGCGGCTCGCTCGCCGACGCCGGTTCGGTGTCGTACATGTTCTCCCGCAAGGGTGTGGTGATCGTCCCCAAGGAGGGCACCAGCGAGGACGACGTCATGCTCGCCGTCCTGGACGCCGGTGCCGAAGAGGTCAACGACATCGGCGAGGCGTACGAGGTGGTCTCCGAGCCGACCGACCTGGTCCCGGTGCGGACGGCGTTGCAGGACGCCGGCATCGAGTACGAGTCGGCCGAGTCTTCGCTGATCCCCAGCGTCAACGTGCCCCTCGACGAAGAGGGCGCCCGCAAGATCTTCAAGCTGATCGACGTCCTCGAAGACTGCGACGACGTCCAGAACGTCTACGCCAACTTCGACATCAGCGACGACGTCATGGCGGCCGTCGACGCCTGACGGCGGTGGCCCGACCGTGCCGAGCAGGGGCGGTAACGGACCCGGACAACGGTAACGGAGGGGGCCTTCACCGGGCCCCCTCCGTTTTTGTGGTGCAGTCAGGAGGTTGGCTGTACGTTACTCGACCACGGCTCGCGGCGGTGAGGTCCGATTCTGCTGCGGTCCCCCGGTTCGCCATGACCGCCGAAAATGGTCGCGCACGTCGTAGCCGTCGGCGAAGTATCGCAGAAGCTCTTCGTGACGGAACTGGTAGGCGATCCCAGCGACACGAACGAACCCGAGCCCACACATCCGCTGCAGAAATCGGGCAGGGGCGGGTGGTAGTCGGAACGCCGAGGCGACGATCATGGCAAGGTAGCGCCGCCATAGCGCACAAGCAACCGTCTCGCCGACAACCGCGCAGTAGACCAGTGCCAGAGAGGCGCCTGCGAGCACACCCCATTCCAGGCTGAAGCCCCATGCCAGGATCGGAAACATGACTGCGGCCGATAGTCGCGACACTGTCCGTTCGCGGCGCAGGACGCCCAACGGGCCGACGATTTCGGGCCTGGTGTCCGTCGCCAGGGTCTGGCCGAAGCCGACTGTCAACCCGATCGCAAGCCAGGCGGTGACGAAGCTGATCAATGCTATCCACGGGCCCAGCACCAGCCATGCCGCCACCGCAATGACAAGTGCGGTGGCGGTCTGACGCAGCGAGAACCTCAGGTCGGTCAGCCGTGACCAGTCCGGCGTGGCGGCTGGCATCCACGGCTTTGTGCTTGTCCGTATCAGCATGGCCGACCAGACGGCAGCGCCGAGCAGGAGTCCGAGACGCGCTATCCAACCGCGATCCCAGAAAAACATGGCCGCCCAGACGAACCCTGGAACAGACAGGAGCACACACAGGATGAAATCCCAGACCAACGCTGCCCGCCCGGCGATCGGCCAAAGTCGGTGCAGAATGATGGCGCCTCCGGGCAACGTACGCTTGGCGACGACCCGCTGCGAAGACCGATTCAGCTCCAAATACTTTGCGTAACGTGACAACCACCACAGGTCCAGCACATTCCGCAGCCGTATCGGAAGTGCTGCTCGGGCGGTGCCGACGGACTCCACGTAATGCGCTACCAGAGATGCGGCATTGGCAGTCTCCGCCGCTGTGACCAGCGTGCGGCCAGGGTCGTCGCGATGCGCAGCCAGCCGACTCCTGGCCAGTTCCGCGACGAGGCTCAGCTGCCAGGGGCTGGCGAGCAGAGTTGCCCGGCCCGCATCCTGCAGTGACATCGCCAAGTCGAGCGCCGGAGTGAAAACGTCGGCGCTGCCGATCGATCGGGACAGGTACCTCGTCGCCTCGGCGTAGCCGACGGGTCGGATGGTGTACACCCGCAGCGTGTAATGGTCGCGCAGATCCTTGTCGAGGGCGTTCCAGGTGGCTCGCCGGCAGGTGGCCAGAAATCGGGCCGGCTCCTCGTGCAACCGCCACTCGGCGAGTTGGCGCAGCAGCCGCTCGGCCGGCTCAACGCTCGTTTCATCGATGCACAGCTCGTCGATGCCATCAAGCACCGGGAGGATGCGGCCCGACTCGATAAGGTCTTGGGCCGAGCCGCGGGATACGTTGAACTCGGTTGCGATGAACTGCGGAAGCCAGGCGTCGACCTCTTCGCCGTCGATCCAGCGGCCGACCGGGACCACCAGCGGCACGACCGCAGGATCCTGTTTCAGGATCTCCAGGGCAAGCTGCAGCGCGGTGTACGACTTCCCGCCACCGGGATGCCCCAGAAGCACCGCACGCTGAGGTCCGCGTAACACCGCCTGGGCAAGCGCCTCCAGTCGCACCTCCGACGAGTCACCGGCGCTCCGGTAACTGAGTGCGATGTGTTCCGATGTGCGGCGAAGCTGCCGGAGACGCGCGCTGAGTTCGCGGAGGAGATCCGATCTGAGCTGCTCGATCACTGCGGCGGGCTTCTCCCGACGCAACAAGCCGACCAACTGCTGCATCAAGAAGGCGAGAAGGCTGACCGCGCCCAGAATTGTGCCAAGGTAGCCGGCTTTGTTGCTCAACGTCTTGTCGGCCAGGTAGGCAGGCACGAACGTCGCCGTCGTCACCACAATGATGGCGCTCAGTAGCGTGACCAGAACACCAGCTGCCCAGCGCAGGATTCGACGCAGGCTACCGGGTCTCATCGACGTGCCCCTTCTGCCGACCGGGACGGTTCAACCACAGCCATGCGCATCAGCACAGGCTACCGACAGCGATCGACTGGCTACACGCCCCAACGTCCACAACGGATTGTGCGAAAGTGCCTGCGCGGCGACCGTTTCGAGTCGGCCCGTCTGCCACCTGGGGTGCCGGGCCTTTCACAGTGCCGTCGGCATACGTGCAGGTAGAGTCAGATGGGCGCAATGACCGGCTTGGTGCCACTGATGTGGGCTGTCCCCTGCCACGGGGGCCCGACATGGAGTCGGTCCCGCCGGCGCCGGGCGCCGTCGGGTCGAGCGCGGAGGTGCAGTGGTGGCGGAGCGGTTCGCGGCCGGTGAGACGGTGGTACGGCGTGAGGTTCTGCGCGGCGAGGTCTGGTTCGGTTGTCCGACGATCTGTGTCGAGGATTCGCCCGACCTGCTCGCCCTCTACCTTCCACCGGGGGCACAGTTCGGCTTCCCGGAGACCGGCGCCTTTCCGTGCGGCCGGCACCCGTGGGAGACCGCCGGGCACCGGTCCTGGTCCGGGCACGGCAAGCTGATGCTGCAACGCCCCGGTGAGGCGCACTCGATCGACGTGTTCTGGAGCGGGCCGGGGCGCGACTTCGCCGGCTGGTACTTCAACCTCCAGGACCCGGTGCGGCGTACGCCGATCGGGGTGGACACCCTGGACCACGAGCTGGACCTGTGGTGGGGAGCGGACGCCGACCGGTACGTCTGGAAGGACGTGGAGTTGTTCGCCCAGCGCCTCGTCGAGGGGCGTTACCCGGGCCTGGGGGATGCCATCCAGGCCGAGGGCGACCGGATCGCCGCCCTGCTCGACGGCGGTGAGCGCTGGTGGGACCCGGCGTGGGCGACCTGGCGGCCCGACCCCGCCTGGACGGCGCCCCCGCTGCCGGCCGGCTGGGACCGGGTGCCACCCGCCCGCTGAGCGACGCGGTGGTCAGTCCGCCGGCCGGGCGTTGACCAGGAACACCTGATCCGGGCCGCCGGTGCACGGCTCGACAAGCGCCGCGTCCGACTCGGTGCTGTCGTCGTCGCGTAGGCCGACGCACAGCTCGCTGTGGTCGGGTCGGATGCGGTACGTGTCGGGCGCCGGTCCGATCGGTTCGAAGTGGAACACCTGCTTCGACCTGCTCGCGCTGCAATCCTTCTCATCCCAGGGTTCGAGCAGATTCCGGCCGGGATCGTCCTCGCGGATGGTGAGGCAGCCTTTCCCGTGCGCCGGGTGGAACCAGGTGATGAAGTACCTTCCGTCGGCCACCTGTTCCAGCGAGGTGTCCGGTGGGGTGGCCTCGGTGCAGGGCCGCTGAACCGCTATCTCCTTCGTGTACTGGCCGGTGCGGTCGCGGCCCTCGGTGAGGCAGAGGTGCGGGCTGCCGACGGGGCGGATCTGGCTGCGCCCCGCGCTCGGCGAACGGGCACCGCCACCGGCTGACGCGGTCGGATCGGCGTCTTGCCCGGCTCTGCGTTGCTCGTCGTCGCGTCGCTCCATCCAGAAGCCCACGCCGAGCGCGGCCAGCAGGGCGGCGACGACAAGCAGTGCCAACGGCGCGGGCCGTGCGAACCAGCGTTGGCGGGCCGCGCCGGAGCGCTCCGGGGCCGCGGCAGTGCCGGCGTCGACCGGCGTTGGGGCCGATGTCGGCGACGGCGCGGTGAACTGACCTGCCGCGAGGCGGTGCCGGGCCCGTAGCCACGTGTCGAGCTGATCTCCCGCGCCGCAGGCCCGAACGAATGCGGTGAGCACCTCGGGTCGGGGCAGTGTGGACCGGCGCAGGATGTCGGCAGCGGTGCTCCGGGCGAGCACGTCACCCGCTGTCGCGGCGCGCTGCTCCAGTTGCCGGTAGGTGAGCCCCGACCGGTCCTTGAGCTGGCGCAGCAGCTCGACGAACGCGGCCGGGTCGGACGCGTCGTCCGGGCGTAGCTCCCCCGTGGTCATCGCACGATTGTCCAGACACCGCCGACGCGTGGGCAAGTCGGGTCCACAGCGCCTGTCCGACGTGGTCGGACAGACCCGGACAGGCGGCCCTGAGCTGCCCGGACAGCCCGCTACGGCCACCAGGGCATTGTCCTCGCGCCGCAGTTTGCCTAGCGTCCTTGTCGACGGTCGCCCCGCTGAGCGGTGTGCGACCGACGGGCGCGCGCCGGCAACGGTTCGGGCTCGACCACACGAACGACACGGGGAGGTTCGATGGAGGACGCTGCCCGGAATCCGGTGCCGCCGGCGGCCACGCCGGGAGATTACGTGGCGTTGCTCAGGGAGACGCGGCGGCGCTCCGGCCTGACCTACCGGGAGATCGCCAGGCGCGCCTCGGCGGCCGGACACTGGCTGCCACCGAGCACCCTGGCCACGATGCTGGGGCGGACGACGCTGCCCCGGGAGCGCACCGTCCTCGCCCTGCTGGCCGCATGCGACATCCCGCCGGTCGAGGTCGACAGGTGGCTGGAGACACGGCGGGACATCGAGGCCCGCCTCGGCGAGCAGGGGCGGGGGGAGAGCCACGCGGCACCGACCCCTGCCGGCCCGTCCGCTACCGTTCCGGCGGCCATCCGCCCGAGCGTCGGTCTGGTCCCGCCGCGACCCACAGCGCCCTGGCCGGCCCGTCGCTGGCTTCGGCTCGCGCTGCTGGTGGTGCTCGGCGTCCTGACGGTCGGGGTGACCGGGGCGCTGCGACCACTCACCCCTCCCACTGTCGACAGCTCGCCGACCGCCGCCTGTCCGGCGGTGCTGCGCCAGGGCATGCACGACCCCTGCGTGCTACGCCTCCAGGAACACCTGGTGGCCGACGGCCTCAACGTGCCGGTGGACGGTTGGTTCGGCCCGGACACCACCAGCCGGGTGATGGTGTTCCAGGCGTTTGGTGGCCTGCCGGTCAGCGGCACCGCTGACGCGCGGTTGTTCGACGAGTTGGCGGGTGATCGGAAGGTGCCGGTCGGTTGGCCGCAGGAGAGGATCCGTAAGCACCTGCGGCAGATGTTCCCGGAGGACCCGGCCGGTGCCGTGGAGGTGGCGCGCTGCCTGTCCGGACTGGACCCGTACCGGGTGGAGGCCGTCGAGGACGGGTCACGACGTTGGGGGTTGTTCCAGTTCAGCGACATGGAGGTGTCCCGGTTCGGCGTCGACCGTCGGACGGCGCTGGATCCGGCGTGGAACATCGGGACGGCCCGGGAGGTCTGGTCGCGTACCGGCGACTTCGGCCACTGGAACTGCGCGGCGTAGCGGTCCGGCCTGCTGCAGTCCAACGATGGCGGCGGGCGCCGGAATCCGATCAGGACACCGGCGCCCGCGCGGGGGCGGACCGGAGGCTCAGCCGATCGTCTCCCGTTCCCGCCAGGCCGTACGCAGCGAGGTCCGGCCGTTGGTTCGCAGCAGCGACCCCTCGTACACCCGGGCCCCGGCGAGGAGGAACGCGCCGGCGGCGAGCAGCAGGATGACGAGTGAGACGATCGGCTCCCACCCGGCCGCGTCGCCGGTGAACAGTCGCAGTGGCATGGCAGTGGGCGACGAGAACGGCAGGTAGGACAGCACCCGCATCGCTGTGGCGTTGTCGTTCAGGAAGATCACCGCGAAGAACGGCAGCATGACGGCGAGCTGCACAGGAGTCGAGACGGCGGCGATGTCCTCCTGCCTGTTGGCCAGTGCGCCGGCCGCCGCCCACATGGCGGCGAGCAGCACGAAGCCGACCAGGAAGAACGGCACGAACCAGCCGATCGCCGGGGCGAGCAGGGTGAGCAGACCTCCGCTGTCGCCGATCTGCAGCCCGATCACCGCCACCACGGCGATCAGGGCGATCTGGGCGAACGCCAGGATGGCCCCCGCCACCACCTTCCCGGCCAGCAGGGCCCGGACCGGCACGGCGGCGACCAGGATCTCCACGATGCGGGTCTGCTTCTCCTCGATGACGCTCTGCGCGATCTGCACGCCGAACGTCTGCGAGGTGAGGAAGAAGACGAACGCGAAGACGAACGGCACCAGGAACGCCACCACCGGGTCGACGGCGTCCGGGTCGAGCAGGCGTACGGTCGGCTGGCTGCTCAGGGCCTTCACCACGTCGTCGGGGGCCTCGTCCATGGCCAGGACGGCCGGTCCGGTGACCACCGCGGCGTCCACGTCGTCGTCGCGGACGGCCTGCTCGGCGGCCCGGTCGTCGGGGACGACCCGGACCTCCAGGCCGGCGGCGCGCAGCGGCGCGGCAAGGCTCTCGGTCACCGCCACAGTCGACGGTCCGCCGGAGAACAGCGGGGGCAGGATGGTGCCCGCCGCGGCGATCAGCAGGAAGAACAGCGTGCCGAACAGGAAGGTACGGTCGCGGAGCTTGACCCTGATCTCGCGTTCGGCGACCAGCCGGGTGGCCTGGGTGACGTTCACTGGGTGACCTCTCGGAAGATCTCGGTGAGCGAGGGGCTGACCGGGCGGAAGGCGCGGACCGGGCCGCGCGCCAGGGCCGCCCGCAGCACTGGCTGTTCGTCGGTGCCGGCCGGCAGGTCGAAGACCACCCGCGCGCCGTCCAGCTCGACCACTGTCACTGCGGGGTGGTCGCGTACCCAGCCGGCGTCGTGCTCGACGACGAGTTCGAACCGGGGCACCGTGTACGAGTCGCGCAGCTGCTGCCGACTGCCGGCGGCCCGGATGACGCCGTCCCCGATGATCACCAGGTCGTCGCAGAGGCGTTCCACGACGTCGAGCTGGTGGCTGGAGAAGAGCACCGGCGCCCCGGCCGAGGCCCGTTCCCGCAGCACCGTCACGACGGTCTCCACCGCCAGCGGGTCGAGGCCCGAGAAGGGTTCGTCGAGCACCAGCACCTCGGGATCGTGCACCAGCGCGGCGGCGATCTGGGCGCGCTGCTGGTTGCCCAGCGACAGCGTCTCCAGCAGGTCGTCGCCGCGCTCACCGAGCCCGACCCGGTCCAGCAGCGCGTCGGTGGAACGCCGGGCCGCCGCGGCGTCCAACCCGTGCAGCCGGCCCAGGTAGGTCACCTGCTCGCGGGTGGTCATCTTGGGGTAGAGGCCCCGCTCCTCCGGCATGTAGCCGAAGCGCCGCCGGTCCTGCCGGGTCAGTGTGGTGCCGCCCCAGCTCACCTCTCCGGCGTCGGGGGCGAGGACACCCAGGATGATCCGCATGGTGGTGGTCTTGCCGGCGCCGTTGGCGCCCACGAAACCGGTCATCCTGCCGGCGGACACCTCGAAGGACACGTTCCTGAGCACCTGACGGTCGCCGAAGCTGCGGTCGACGCCGTCGAGGCGAAGCGTTCTGGTCACGTACTCACGCTAGATCGCGGACGCCGTCGCGCCGTCCGCCCGGCGGGTGAGCCGACGGGTCCACCTCGCGGCGGACAGATGTCACCCGCCGGGCCGGACCACCCCGTTCTCGTACGCGAACACCACCGCCTGGACCCGGTCGCGCAGGCCGAGTTTGGCCAGGACCCGACTCACGTGCGTCTTCACCGTCGCCTCGCCGAGGTGGATGGTCGCGGCGATCTCCGCGTTGCTCGACCCGGCGGCGAGCAGCATCAGGACCTCCCGTTCGCGCGGGGTCAGCTCCGCCAGCGCGGCCTCGGCGTCCGGGCCCCGGTGGGCGGTGCCCGTCGGGTCGCCGGGTCGGGCGAATGTGGAGATCACCCGGCGGGTGATCTCCGGGGCGAGCAGGCCGTCGCCCCTGGCCAGCACCCGGATCGCCTCGACCAGTTCCTCCGGTGTGCCGTTCTTGAGCAGGAAGCCGCTGGCCCCGGCCCGCAACGCGGCGAACAGGTAGTCGTCGCGGTCGAAGGTGGTGAGGATCAGCACCGCGGGCGCCCCGGGCCCGCCGGCGACGATCTGCCGGGTGGCCTCCAGGCCGTCCATCCCGGGCATCTCCACATCCATGAGTACGACGTCGGGGCGGGTGGCCCGGGTCATGCTGACGGCCCGTTCGCCGTCGGCGGCCTCACCGACCACAGTGATGTCGTCCTCCACCTCCAGGATGACCCGGAAGCCGGTACGGACGAGGTGCTGGTCGTCGGCGAGCAGCACCCGGACCGTCGGGCCGGTCCCGGGCGCGTGGGGGTCTGCCGCGCTCATGCCGTCGGCTCCGCGGCCGCCGCCTGCTGCCCGTCGCTCGGCTCCCGTTGCCAGCCGACCGGAGGGTCCGCCGACAGCGCGAGGGGGAAGCGGGCGCGGACCCGCCAGCCGCCGCCGGCCCTCGGCCCGACCTCCAGGTCACCGTCGTGTGCGGTGACCCGTTCGCGCATCCCGATCAACCCCAGGCCGACGGCGTCGGCCGGGCCGCCGCCCCGCCCGTCGTCGGTCACGTCGACCTCCACCTCCCGGGCCAGATACCTGACGCGCACGTCGAGCAGGGCCGCCTCGGCGTGCTTCAGGGTGTTGGTCACCGCCTCCTGGGTCACCCGGTAGGCCGTCTGGGACACCGATTCGGGCAACGCGACCGGCTCGCCGTACACCCCGAGGGTGGCTGTCAGCCCGGCGGCCCGGGCCCGCTCGACAAGCTCGTCGATGCGTTCGACACCGCCGGCCGCCGGCGGCTCGGGGTCGGCGCCGCCGGAGGTCCGCAGCACGCCGAGCATCCGACGAAGCTCGTCGACGGCGGTGCGGGCGCTCTGCTCGATGGCGGTCAGCGCGGTGCGGGCCTTGCCCGGGTCGCGGTCGAACACCCGGCGGCAGGCGGACGCCTGCACACCCATCACGGAGACGTGGTGGGCGACCACGTCGTGCAACTCCCGGGCGATCCGGACCCGTTCGCCGAGCACCGCGCGTTCCCGGGCCTCGGCCTGTGACCGGCGCAGGTCCTCGGCCTGGGCGCGCAACTCGTGCTCGCGGCGCGCGGCCACCCACGCGGTCTCGCCGAAGAAGTACGCGAAACCGAGCGTCAGCAGGTTGACAAGCACACCGGTGACCATCGCGGCGAGCACTGGCGGCACCGGACCGACCGCCTCGTCGAACGCGCCGGGAGGGATGTGGTCGATCATCACGGCGTAGTAGATCCCCAGCCAGGCGAACATCGTGGCGATCACGCCGAGCCGTACACGGCTTGCCATCTGGTGGTCCCTGCCCCAGGCGCCGGAGGTGTAGAGCACGCAGAACAGCGCCCAGGCGGAGAACTGGGTTTCCGGCGCCGAGCGGACCTGCGCGGCGACGAACACCACCGCGACGACGAGCAGGGTGGCAACCGGCCAACGCCGCCGCCACACCAGCGGCAGCGTCACCGCGACGGTCCAGAACACCTGCTCCGGCCCGGACGGCGGTGGTCCCAGCAGGAACGCCCCCGCGCTGCGGGCCAGGGTGAGGCTGACCAGCGCCAACCCCGTCACCGCCAGCCCGATCCACAGGTCGTTACGGCGTTGCTCTGCCGTCGGACCCGGACGACGCCATTGCGGTCGAGGTGCCACTGTCATCCGGGAACGATGCCACGCCGCGCACCGGGCCCTCCAACCGGGCGCGCCGCCGTGGTCACCACGACGGGCGACGGCCCGGCGCGGGGTACGCGCCGGGCCGTCGGGTCGGGGACCACTCACACGGGCTGCCGCCGGGTCTTCAGGGCGGTGTCGATCAGGTCCCAGATCGCGACCACTGCCGCGCCAGCCGCGATGGTCGCCCCGAGGACGTTGCGGTTGTCCGGTTCCGCCAGCCAGCTGAGTCGCTCGGCCAGGGCCGGGTTGAGGAGCCGGTCGGAGAGCGCCAGCCACATCAGCGGCACCGCGAACGCCAGGTTGAGCACCGCTCGGATGCCGAAGAGCGTCCAGGTCCAGCGCCCGATCCGGTACTTGACGATCTCGACCACCGCGCCGGCGGCCAGGACGACGATGAGCGCCGGCAGCCAGAACGACCACAGAGCCGGGTCGAGGATCGGGATGTTCTCGCCGTCGGCGCCGTCCACCCAGGACTGGAAGTGCTGGAACGGCAGGTACGCGATGGTGACCGCCAGCATGATGACGGAGGCGATGGTGTCGGCGAGGGGAATGCGTCGTTGCGCAGGTGCGTCGGGCAGTTGGTCGACGGTCCACGTCGGCAGGTCCACTGCCGTCTGGGTGCGCTCGATGATGGCGAAGACCACCGTGAGCCAGAAGGTGATCTGCACGGCCACCTGCATGGCCACGACGATGCCTGGCCCGATGGCCCCGAAACCGCCGCCCTCGGCGACCTTGACGATGGTGACGACGGTGCCGGCGAGCGCCGGGATGAAGCTGAGCAGCAGCTTCAGCAGTCGCAACCAGATCAGGTAGTAGGTCGGGCCGATGAGCTGCAACCGGCGGTCGGCGTACCGGGCGGCCAGCTCGTCCGGGTTGCCCAGCTCGGTGAGCACCTCCCGCTCGGCCGCTGTCGGGTCCGCGCCACCGCTGGTGCGGTCCTCGATCATGTCCTCGATGGAGGCGCGCAGCTCGGTGGCGAGCTCGTCGCGGCGTTGGGTGGGCACCGAGCGCAGGGTAGCGGCGAGGTAGCGGTTGGTCAGGGTGTTCATCGGTCCACTCCTTGGATCAGGCTGGTGATGGAGGTCTGCACGGCGGCGAGGTCGTCGAGGAGCCGGTTCAGCATCGACTCGCCCTCGTCGCTGGTCCGGTAGAACTTGCGCGGTCGGCTCTCTTCGGTGTTCCACTCGCTGGTCAGCAGCCCCTGGTCCTCCAGGCGGCGCAGCAGCGGATAGAGGGTGTTGGCGTCGACCGGGAAGCCGTGGTCGCTGAGCCGTTGCAGCAGTGCGTAGCCGTAGTCCGGTCGGCGCAGCGCGACCAGGCTGGCCACCACGACGGTGCCTCGACGCAATTCCTGTAGGTGCGTCCGTAGAACGTCCTCGCTAACCATGTGTCACACCATACTGTGTGCCACACACTGTTGTCTAGCGCGACATCATCGTGTCCGCCCACCCTCCACCGGTGCTACGACGAACGGGGCGCCCGGTCGACACCGGACGCCCCGTACCTGGGAAAACGGTCAGCAGGACGGGCCCTGCCGGAAGTTGCGCTCGACGAAACTGGCCGGACCGACCTGGAAGTAGCCCACCCCCGGCCGGATCGGGTGCCCGGTGAACAGCTCCACCCGCGACCCGACCCGGACCAGGTACGCCTCGGCGTCCCCCGCGTCGTTGCGGATCAGCGACCCCCGCCCGCCGTAGATCGCCGCCACCTCGGCGAAGGACATGCCGACGGTGGCGCCGGCGGGGGACTGCGGCGGCGCGGTGGCCGTACCGACCTCCACCAGCCGACCGTCGCGGAAGGCCAGCAGGAGCACACCCGCCCAGGCGCCGGTCGCGCCGGCGTTCACCACCCCGCCGCACCCCGGGGTGGTCCAGTCGATGTGCCCGTTCGTGGTGAGCGCCGCCAGGCTGGCGCCGATCCGGTACACCCCGGCGCCGGCGACGCTGAGCACCTGCGGGTGGCCGTGCCCGACGGCGAGCAGCGGGCCGCGCGCCGTTACGGACGCGGCAGCGTCGGCCAGCGGCGACGCCGCCGCCGGACCGGCCACTGTCGTCGGGACGAGTGTGCCGAGCGCCAGCGCGGCGGTGGTGAGGAGGGTCGCGGGACGGTTCATGGTGGCTCCTTCGGTGATGGGACTCCTGCCCTGTTAGTCACCGCGCCGGGGCCGACGGTTCGTGGGTTTCACGCCTGGCCCGGTCTACCGTGCAGGGAGACGCCCGCCGGAGGTGACACGGTGACGGCTCCGCTGCGGATCGGGCCCTACGCCGTCGAACGCCTGCTCGGCGTCGGTTCGTTCGCGATGGTCTGGCTGGGCTACGACCCTGCGCTCGACGCGTACGTGGCAATCAAGGTGTTGGCCGAGAACTGGAGCCATGACCTGCGGGTACGGGAACGCTTCCTCGACGAGGCCCGGTTGCTGCGCCGGTTGGAGCACGAGCGGTTGATCCGGGTGCACACCGTCGGTGAGTTACCCGACGGCCGCCCGTACGCGGTCCTGGCCTGGGCGGACGGGGGCAGCCTGCGGGACCGCCTGGCTGCCGGCGAGATCCCCGCGCCCACGGCGTTGCGGCTGCTCGGCGAGATCTGCGCCGGGGTCGCCGTGCTGCACCGCCACGGCGTCGTGCACCGCGACCTCACGCCCGGCAACATCCTGTTCCGCTCCGGCGGCCCCGGCGGCGAACAGGTGCTGATCGCCGACCTCGGCCTCGCCAAGGCGCTCGCCGCCGCGTCCGGGCTGACCGCCCGGGCCGGCACTCCCGGCTACATGGCCCCCGAGCAGGACCATCCGGGCGCGGTGGTTGACACCCGCGCCGACGTGTACGGGCTCGGCCGGCTCGGCATCCGACTGCTGGCCGCCGAGCCGTCGCGCCCGAACCCGACGCGGCGCGACCCGGGTCGGCAGCCAGCGGGGCTTCTCCTTCGCGACGGCGTGCCTCCGGCGGTCGCGGCGGTGCTTGCCCGGGCCACCGCGCACCGACCGGCCGACCGCTACCCCGACGCCGCGACCCTGCACTCCGCGCTGATCCGCGTGAGTGGCCCTGTCGCGTCGGCCGGCCCGTCGGGGCGGGCTGCGCCGGCCGATGCGCGGCGACCACCGGGCCCCCGGGCAGCGGCACGCCGCCGTCACCGGTGGCGGCGGGCCACCGCGGCGGTGGTGGCCCTCGCCGCGGTGGGGGCGGTGGGCGTCGAGCCGGGCGGCACCGGGTCGGCCCGGTCGGGCGGCGACACGTACACGACCGGGCCGCTAACAGTGGCGCTGCCGCCCGGCTGGTCGGCGGCGGGCGCCACCTGGGCCGGTCAGTACGGCACCGACGGCGAACCCGAGCCGGCCCTGGTGCTGTCGCCGCAACCCCGCCGGTGGGCCGCCGACCCACGCCTGCCCGGCGCGTTCGTCGGTCTCTCCGCCGCCACGGCGGCCCGCACCTCACCGGCCGGATTCCTGGCCGAGCGGACGCACGGGAACTGCACACCCGCGCCGACCCGCACGACCCGCCAGGCGGGCGTTGAGTGGACGGTGGTGGCGTACCGCTGCGACCAGGGCCGGCCGCGCATCGTCGAGTCGGCCGCCCTGCACCCCGGCTCGGCCGCACTGGTGTACGTGCAGATCACGCCACCGCCAGACACCGACAGCGCGTTCGTGGACACCCTGCTCGCCGGAGTGCGGGTGCGCTGACCGCCCGCTGCGGGAAAAGGCCCCGACCGGGTGTCTCCCGGTGTGAGGCTGTCAGCGTGACGGACGACCCGCGTCGGCCGCTGACCCGGGTGAAGGGCGGGCCGCAGCGTGCGGACCTGCTGGAACTCTTCTTCGACATCGCCTTCGTCGCGAGCCTGACCCTGGTCTCGCAGAAGATGGCCGCCGAGCAGAGCTGGACCGGCCTCGGTCAGGCGCTGCTCCTGCTGTCGACGCTCTGGGCGGTGTGGGTGACCACGACGCTGATCACCGACACCTACAGCCCGCGCAGGCGGCCGATTCCCTACCTGATCCTCGGCATCATGTTCGGCGTCATGCTGATGTCCGCCGCACTGCCGACGGCCTTCAGCGACCACGGTCTGGTCTTCGGCGGGGCCTGGGCCGCGATAAACCTGGGCCGGGGGCTGGTGCTCGTCCGGTCACAGCACGGTGGGCAGGGACGGGAGCGCTCCCTCCGTGCCCTCGTCTGGTCCCTCAGCGCGGGGGCCCTCTGGCTGGTGGGCGGTGTGCTGGCCGACCCCGGCTGGCGGCTCGGTGTCTGGCTCGCCGCGCTGGCCGTCGACTACGTGGGTTTCGGGTTCCGCTTCCCCGTCCCCGGACGGGCCGCCCTGCCGCAGTACGAGGTGGCGCCGGAGCACCTCGCCGAGCGTTACCAGCAGATCTACACCCTCACCCTGGGCGAACTCGTCCTGGTCACCGTCCTCAGCCTGAGCCACGCGCCCTTCACGCCGGACCGGACAGCCGCCTTCGGCACGGCGTTCCTGACGGCCGTGGTGCTGTGGTGGAGCTACGCGGGAGGAGCGGGGGCGACCCTGAGTACCGCCATCGAGGCGTCACCGCACCGGGCCCGGCTGGTGCAGACCAACCCGTACGCCCACTGGTTGATGCTGGCCGGTGTGGTGAGCACGGCGGCCGGCGTCGAGCGGGTCGTCGCGGAGCCCGGTGAACGCCCTGGCAGTGTGATGACGGCGCTCATCCTGGGCGGCACCGGGCTGTTCCTCTGCGGTCGGGCGTTCCTGGAGCACGAGGTCTACGGGCGGGTGGCGCTGTCCCACGTCCTCGGCGTGGCCGCCACCGTCGTCCTCGCGCCGCTCGCCGCGCACCTGCCCGGGCTGGTAATGGGCGTGGCGGCCGCCCTGGTGCTGTCCGGTGTGGCGCTCGGCGAACTGGTCTGCAGGAGACGCCGACCCACCCCGGCGTCGGTGACCCCCTGACGCCGGCATCCACCAGAGCCGACGGTCAGCGGACCACCACGTCGATGGTGTGCGCGCGGTCATCCTTGGGGATGGTGACCGCGACGGTGCCGGGTCGGACGAAGCGGATGTCCACCACCCCTGCCTCGTAGTGCTGCGATACCAGATCCGGCCGGTCGACGGTGACCAGACCGGGCCCGATGCCCTGGATCCGCAGCACCGCGCCGGTGGCGAAGCAGAGCGAGCGCAGCAGTTCCAGTTCGGTGTCGGCCACCGGCAGGTCGTAGCGGACCGCACCCTGACAACTGCTCGTCGGCGTCGGAGGTGGCGAGGTCGGCCGTTGGGGCGTACCCCGGGTCCTGGTCGGTGCGGGCGGCACCGGCACGGGCCGTCCGGCGGCCGACGGCGGCCGGGTTGGCGACCGGCTGGTGCCCGCCGTCACCGACGGAGTGGGCGGCGGTGACGGCAGCGCCGACGCCGACGCCGACGGCCCGGGCGGCTGTACGGGCAGTGGCGAGACCGCGTCGCTGCCGCAGGCGGCGACCGACGCGGCCGCCGCGAGGGCGGTGACGACACGGCCGACGGCCCGGCGAAGCGGAACCACCCGACCCCCTTCCCGGATCGTGAATGTCACCGCCGGTGCGGACTCAGCCCGATCCGGCGTCGAGCCGCTGTCGGACCTGCCGGCGGGCCAGGTGCAACCGGGACTTCACGGTGCCCACCGGCACGTCGAGCAGGGCGGCGATCTCGGGATAGCTCAGCCCGAGGACGTCGCGCAGGGCCACCACCTCGGCGAGGTCGGGGTGGACCGCGTCGAAGGCGTCGAGCAGGTCGAGACGGGTGCCCGCGACCACACTGGTCCGGCGGGGGTCGGCCCGGTCGGGCACCGGCACGCCGCCGGCCTCCAGTCGGCAGCGGCGGCGCAGCGTGCGGTACGTGGAGCGGGCCCGGTTGGCGGCCAGCCGGTGCAGCCAGGTGCGGAACGAGGAGCGTCCCTCGAACCGGGTGATGCCGTTGGCCAGGGCCAGCAACGTGTCCTGGCAAGCCTCCTCGGCGTCCTCCCGGTTGGGCAGGAACCGGGCGCACAGCCGCAGCACCTCCGGGCGCACCGCGAGCAGCAGGGCGTCCACCGCCGCCGGGTCGCCGTGTGCGGCGGAACGGGCCAGGGCGTCGATGTCGTCCGCGTCGGGCATAGCGGGTGTCCAATGCTCGCCGGTGCCGATCCCGAGCGTACGACCGGCGACGTCGCGACGACCCCTTACCGTCCGGCACCCGACCCGGACCGCCGCGTCACTCGAAGCGGGACACGTCGCCGGCACCCCGGCGCAGGATCTCCGGCTCGGGCCCGGACAGGTCGATCACGGTCGTCGGTTCCCTGCCGCACTCGCCGGCGTCGAGCACGGCGTCGAGCTGGTGGTCGAGCCGTTCCTTGATCTCCCAGCCCTGCGTCATCGGCTCGTCGTCGCCGGGCAGGACCAGGGTGCTCGACACCAGCGGCTCGCCCAGCTCGGCCAGCAGCGCCTGGGTGACAGTGTGCCGGGGGACACGGACACCGACGGTGCGCTTCTTCGGGTGCAGCATCCGGCGCGGCACCTCCCGGGTGGCCGGGAGGATGAAGGTGTAGCTGCCCGGGGTGGACGCCTTCACCAGGCGGAAGACGGCGTTGCTGATCCGGACGAACTGGCCGAGCTGTGCGAAGTCCCGGCAGATGAGCGTGAAGTGGTGCCGATCGTCGAGATGCCGGATCTGGCGAATGCGGTCCAGCCCGTCCTGGTTGCCCAACTGGATGCCGAGCGCATAGCAGGAGTCGGTGGGGTAGGCGACCAGCCCACCACCGCGGATCAGGTCCGCGACCTGCCCGATGACCCGGGGCTGTGGGTTGTCGGGGTGCACGTCGTAGTACCTCGCCATCCTGAAGAGCCTAGGCCCTCTCCGGGGCGATCAGGAGACGAGGGACACCCTCGGCGCGGACGGTGGAGCCGCCGAGATCGCCTCGGTAGGGTAGGTCCCGGTCGGCTCCGACCAACAAGATCCACACCGCCGGGGGGCGCCACGCATGGCCGACTCGTTCGCGCATCTGCACGTGCACACCGAGTACTCGATGCTCGACGGAGCGGCCCGGCTGAAGGACCTGTTCGCCGAGGCCAAGCGGCTGGGCATGTCCGCCGTGGCGATCACCGACCACGGCAACATGCACGGCGCGAACGACTTCTACAACCAGGCGATGGCCGCCGGGATCACCCCGATCCTCGGCGTCGAGGCGTACGTGGCGCCGGAGTCGCGCTATCACAAGGCGCGGGTCAAGTGGGGTCGCCCGGAGCAGAAGAGCGACGACATCTCCGGTAACGGCGCGATCACCCACAAGACCATGTGGGCGAAGAACGCGCAGGGCCTGAAGAACCTCTTCACCCTCAACTCACGCGCCTCCATGGAGGGTCACTACGTCAAGTGGCCCCGGATGGACATGGAGCTGATCGCCCAGCACGCCGAGGGCATCATGGCGACCACCGGCTGCCCGTCCGGCGCGGTGCAGACCCGGCTGCGGCTGGGCCAGTTCGACGAGGCCCTCAAGGTCGCCGCCAGCTACCAGGACATCTTCGGCAAGGACAACTACTTCCTGGAGATCATGGACCACGGCCTCTCCATCGAGAGCCGGGTCCGCGAGGGCCTCACCGAGATCGCCCGCAAGCTGGACATCCCGCCGGTGGTCACCAACGACTCCCACTACACCCACGAGGCGCAGGCCACCGCCCACGACGTGCTGCTCTGCGTGCAGACCGGCAGCAACATCGACGACCCCAACCGGTTCCGGTTCGAGGGCGGTGGCTACTTCATCAAGAGCGCCGACCAGATGCGCGCCGTGGACTCGTCCGAGCTGTGGCAGGAGGGCTGCCGCAACACCCTGCTGGTCGCCGAGAAGGTCGACCCGAAGGGCATGTTCGAGTTCCACAACCTGATGCCGCGCTTTCCGGTGCCCGAGGGCGAGACCGAGGAGTCCTGGTTCCGCAAGGAGACCTTCGCCGGCCTGGGTCGCCGTTACCCGAACGGCATCCCGGAGGGGCACGTCGTCCAGGCGGAGTACGAGCTGGGCGTCATCAACCAGATGGGCTTCCCGTCGTACTTCCTCGTGGTCGCCGACTTCATCCAGTGGGCGAAGAGCCAGGGCATCGCCGTGGGTCCGGGCCGTGGTTCGGCCGCCGGGTCGCTCGTCGCGTACGCGCTGGGCATCACCGACCTGGACCCGATCCAGCACGGCCTGATCTTCGAGCGGTTCCTGAACCCCGAGCGGGTCTCGATGCCGGATGTCGACATCGACTTCGACGAGCGTCGGCGCGGCGAGGTGATCAAGTACGTCACCGACAAGTGGGGTGAGGACAAGGTCGCCCAGATCGCCACCTTCGGCACGATCAAGGCGAAGGCCGCGATCAAGGACTCGGCCCGGGTGCTCGGTTTCCCGTACGCGGTCGGTGACCGGATCACCAAGGCGATGCCACCGGCGGTGATGGGCAAGGACATCCCGCTCACCGGCATCTTCGACAACAAGCACCCCCGCTACGCCGAGGCGGGCGAGATCCGTGGCCTGTACGACTCCGACCCGGACGTCCGCAAGGTGATCGACACCGCCAAGGGCATCGAGGGGCTGATCCGGCAGACAGGTGTGCACGCCGCGGGCGTCATCATGTCCGCCGAGCCGATCATCGAGCACATCCCGTTGACGCGCCGCGACGCCGACGGGGCGATCATCACGCAGTTCGACTATCCGACGTGCGAGTCGCTCGGGCTGCTGAAGATGGACTTCCTCGGCCTGCGCAACCTGACGATCATCGACGACGCGGTCAAGAACATCGAGCTGAACCACGGCCGCAAGCTCGACCTGCTGGCCCTGCCGCTCGACGACAAGCCCGCCTACGAGCTGCTGGCCCGCGGTGACACCCTCGGCGTGTTCCAGCTCGACGGCGGGCCGATGCGGTCCCTGCTGCGGTTGATGAAACCGGACAACTTCGAGGACATCTCCGCCGTCCTGGCCCTGTACCGGCCCGGGCCGATGGGTGTCGACTCGCACACCAACTACGCGTTGCGCAAGAACAACCTCCAGGAGATCACGCCGATCCATCCGCAGCTGGAGGAGCCACTGCGGGAGATCCTGGCACCCACCCACGGCCTGATCGTCTACCAGGAGCAGGTGCAGCGCGCCGCGCAGATCCTCGCCGGCTACACCCTCGGTCAGGCGGACCTGCTGCGCCGGGCCATGGGTAAGAAGAAGAAGGAGATCCTGGACAAGGAGTTCATCCCGTTCCGGGACGGCTGCCGGGAGCGCGGCTACTCCGACGAGGCGATCCAGGCGGTGTGGGACGTCCTGGTGCCGTTCGCCGGGTACGCCTTCAACAAGGCGCACTCCGCCGCGTACGGCCTGGTCTCCTACTGGACCGCGTACCTGAAGGCGCACTACCCGGCCGAGTACATGGCCGGGCTGCTGACCTCGGTCGGCGACGACAAGGACAAGATGGCGCTGTACCTGGCCGAGTGTCGCCGGATGCGCATCCAGGTGCTGCCGCCGGACGTGAACACCTCGGCCGGGCCGTTCACCCCGGTCGGCAAGGACATCCGCTTCGGCCTCGCCGCCGTCCGCAACGTCGGGGCGAACGTGGTCGCCTCGATCATGCGCTGCCGCAATGACAAGGGCGAGTACACCGACTTCTACGACTTCCTGTCCAAGGTGGACGCTGTGGTCTGCAACAAGAAGACGATCGAATCGTTGATCAAGGCGGGCGCGTTCGACTCCCTCGACCACCCCCGCAAGGGCCTGCTCGCGGTGCACGCGGACGCCATCGACGCGTACGCCGACGTCAAGCGCAAGGAGGCAGTCGGCCAGTACGACCTGTTCGGCGCCGGCTTCGGTGACGCCGACACCGGCAGCACCACTGTGATGCCGACGATCGGCGACAGCGAGTGGGACAAGCGCGACAAGTTGGCCTTCGAGCGGGAGATGCTCGGCCTGTACGTCTCCGACCACCCGCTGTTCGGCCTGGAGCACATCCTCAACGCGGCGGCCGACACCACCATCGCGTCCCTGGCCGAGGAGGGCGCGGTGCCCGACGGGGCGATCGTCACCCTCGCCGGCATCCTCTCCGGGGTGCAACGCCGGGTCACCAAGCAGGGCCGGGCCTGGGCGTCGGCCACCCTCGAGGACCTGGCCGGTGGGGTGGAGACGCTGTTCTTCCCCAACACCTACGAGGTGATCGGGCAGTACATCGCCGAGGACGCCATCGTGGTGGTCAAGGGTCGGGTGGACCGCCGCGACGACACCCCACGGATCATGGCGATGGACATGTCCATGCCGGACGTCAGCACCAGCGCCACCAACAAGCCGGTCACCCTCACCATCCCGGTGCACCGCTGCACACCGCCACTCATGGAGAAACTCAAGGAAACCCTCGTGCTGCACCCGGGCGACACCGAGGTGCACGTCAAACTCCAGAACGGCGGGCGCACCACCACCCTGCGGCTGGGCCCGTTCCGGGTGGCGGCGACGACCGCGCTGATGGGTGACCTGAAGAGCGTCCTCGGCCCGGCCAACGTGAGCTGAGCCGAGCCTCGGTCCGGCCGGCGTGCGCCGGCCGGACCGCCGGGCTCAGCCCCGCTCGGGGGCGCTGATCTCCCGCAACTGGCCGTCGGCCAGCCGCAACCACCGCTGCACGCCGATCTCGGCGAGGAACCGCTCGTCGTGGCTGACCACGACGAACGCCCCCTGGTACGCCGACAGCGCGCTCTCCAACTGACCGACGCTGACCAGGTCCAGGTTGTTCGTCGGCTCGTCGAGCAGCAGCAGTTGCGGCGCCGGTTCGGCGCACAGCACACAGGCGAGGGTGGCGCGCAGCCGCTCGCCCCCGGACAGCACCCCGACGGGCAGGTTCACCCGGGCGCCCCGGAACAGGAACCGGGCGAGCAGGTTCATCCGCTTGGCGTCCGGCAGGTTCGGTGCGTACGCGGCGAAGTTCTCCGCCACCGTGCGGTCGAGGTCCAGCAGGTCCAGCCGCTGCGACAGGTACGCGATCCGCCCGTCGCCGCGCTTCAACTCACCGCCGGACGGTTCCAGGTCACCCTGCACCAGCCGCAGCAGTGTGGACTTGCCGACGCCGTTCGCCCCGGTGAGCGCGATCCGTTCCGGCCCCCGGATCACCAGTTCGGCACCGTCGCCGCCGAACAGCTCCCGGTCGTCGAAGCGGGCCCGCATCCCGTGGCCGGAGAAGACGGTGCGCCCGCCGGGGACTGTGGTGTCCGGAAGATCCACGACGATCCGGTCCTCGTCGCGTACCGCCCGGCCGGCTTCGTCGAGCCGCGCCTTGGCCTGACCGAGCCGGGACGAGTGGGTCTCCTGCGCCCTGCCCGCCGACTCCTGTGCGCTCCGCTTGAGCCCACCGGCGACGATCCGGGCCAGGCCGGCGTTCTTCAGGTTCTTCGAGGCGTTGCTGGCCCGGCGGTCGGCCCGCTCCCGGGCCTGCTGCATCTCCCGTTTCTCCCGCTTGACCTCCTGCTCGGCGTTGCGCAGGTTGCTCTCGGCCACCTCCCGCGCCGCCTGCACCGCCTCGGTGTACGCGGTGAAGTTGCCCCCGTACCAGCGGATCTCGCCCTGGTCCAGCTCGGCGATGCGGTCCATCCGGTCCAGCAGTTCCCGGTCGTGGCTGACCAGCAGCAGGCACCCGGACCATTCGGTCAGCACGTCGTACAGCTTGTGCCGGGTCACCACGTCCAGGTTGTTGGTCGGCTCGTCGAGCAGCAGCACGTCCGGGCGGCGCAGCAGTTGGGCCGCCAGACCGAGGGAGACCACCTGGCCCCCGCTGAGGGTGTGCAGCCGCCTGTCGAGTTCCAGCTCACCAAGGCCGAGCCGGTCCAGCTCGGCACGGGTGCGTTCCTCGATGTCCCAGTCGTCGCCGATGGTGGCGAAGTGCTCCTCGCCGGCATCGCCGGCCTCGATGGCGTGCAGCGCTCCGATCCGTTCGGCCACGCCCAGCACCTGCGCCACGGTCAGGTCGCCGACCAGCGGCAACGTCTGCGGGAGGTAGCCGAGCACACCGTCGACGGTGACGCTGCCGCCGCTGGGCCGCAGCTCCCCGGCGATCAGTCGCAGCAGGGTGCTCTTACCGGCGCCGTTGGGCGCGACCAGGCCGGTGCGCCCGCCCGGCACGGTGAAGGACAGCTCCGCGAAGACCGGGGTGTCGTCCGGCCAGGAGAAGGACAGATTCGAGCAGACAATGAACGCATCAGACATGCGAGTGACCTCAAAGGGTGGGGCGGGCGTGCCGGAGCCGCCCGACGACAACGGGAACCGGTGAAACGACGTCACGGCCACGGCGGCTGCGTCTACGCGCGCCGCACCGATGGCCGAACATGTCCGGTCTCACCCGGAGATGTCGTCGTCACCCGCCATGTCTGGTCTCCCTGGTCGTACCGTTAACCCAACTCCGCCGAGTCTAACAACGGATCTTCACCCCGCCACCGAGTTTCCGGCCACCCCGGCGATCTTGCAATTACTGCTGACGAAATGTCGTTCTTGTGGTCAGTAGTCTCGACAGAAAGTGCAAGATCGGCGAGGTTGGCGCGGGGCTCAGCGGGGTCGGTACTCGACCTCGGGGCGGCCGGGGGTCCCGTAGCGGGAGGACCGGGCGGCCCGGTCGACGGTCACCAGATACTCCAGGTAGCGGCGGGCGGTCACCCGGGACATGCCGGTCAGCGCGCTCACCTCGGTCGCGGACAGCCCGGCCTCCACGCGGGTGCCGTCGGTGAGTGCGGCGCGTACCCGATCGAGGGTCTGCGCGTCGAGCCCCTTGGGCAGGCTGTGCCCGGCGGTGCCGCGCAGGGTGGCGAACATCTGGTCCACCTCGTGCTGGGCGGCGACCTCGCCGTCGGCGAGCGCCTGGGCGCGGTAGTCGGCGTACCGCTCCAGCTTGTCGCGGAACGCGGCGAACGTGAACGGTTTGAGCAGGTAGTGCGTCACCCCGAGGGACACGGCGGTGCGCACCACCGCCAGGTCCCGCGCGGAGGTCACCGCGAGCACGTCGACGCTGCTGCCGGCCGCGCGCAGCGCCCGGCAGACGTCCAGGCCGTGCAGGTCGGGCAGCCGAAAATCAAGGAGTACGAGGTCCACGTCGCCGCCGTCATTGGCGCGCAGGGCCGCCATCGCCGCCCGTGCGGTGTGCGCCACCCCGACCACCACGAAACCGGGAACCCGTTCGGCGTACGCGCTGTGCGCCTCGGCCAGCAGCGGTTCGTCCTCGACGACCAGCACGCGGATGTCGGTCATGACGGCTCGATCCTGCCCGGCAGTCGGACGGTGAACAGGCTGCCGCCGTCCTCCGAGCGACCCACCTCGGCGCTGCCGCCGTGCCGGCGTACCACCTGCCCGACGAGCGCCAGGCCGAGGCCACGGCCGGTGCTCTTGGTGGACCACCCGCGCCGGAACGCGTCGGCCACCCGCTCGGGCGCCAGCCCGGGGCCGCTGTCGGCGACCCGGACCACCAGCTCGTCGTCTGTCGTACCGACGAAGACCCGCACCCGGCGTGGGGCCGGCGTGCCGGCCACCGCCTCCAGCGCGTTGTCGACCAGGTTGCCGACCACGGTGAGCAGGTCGCCGGTCGGCAGGGGACTGTCGTCGAGGTGGCAGTCGGGCTCGATGACCAGGTCCACCCCACGCTCGCCGGCCTGCGCGGACTTGCCCAGCAGCAGAGCCGCCAACGCCGGTTCGGTCACCGCGCCGACCACCCGGTCAGTCAGTTGTTGGGCGAGGACCAGGTCCCTGGTGCCGAGCCGGACCGCCTCGTCGGCGCGGCCCAGCTCCACCAGGGTCAGCACTGTGTGCAGCCGGTTCGCCGACTCGTGGGTCTGCGCCTGCAACGCCTCGGTCAGCGCGCGCACCGAATCCAGCTCGCTGGCCAGCGTGCGCAGCTCGGTCTGGTCGCGCAGGGTCAGCACGGTGCCGAGCACAGCGCCCTCGAAGCGGGTGGTCAGCTGGTTGGCGACGAGCACCCGGTCACCGGCGAGGATCGGCTCGTCGCGGGCGTCGCGCCCGGAGTCGAGCAGTTCGGCCGCGGCGGGGGGCAGAGCGATACCGGCCACCGGCTGGTCGATCACCGGTGCGTCCGCGTCGAGCCCCAACAGCCGGCGGCCCTCGTCGTTGACCAGCGCCACCCGACGATCGGTGGTCAGCACGACGAGACCCTCGCGCACCGAGTGCAGAACGGCGTCGTAGTACTCGTACATCCTGGTCATCTGTGCCGGCCCCAGACCGTGCGTCTGGCGACGAAGCCGGCGGCTGAGCAGCCACGATCCCGTCGCGGCGAGCGCCAGAGCCGGCGTGACCACCCCGAAGAGCACAGGCAGCTGGCTGAGCAGCTTCCGGTCGATCGCCCGGGTGGTGATGCCCACCGAGACCAGACCGATGAGGTGTCGCTGCTCGTCGTACACGGGAACGACAGCGCGCACCGACTCGCCGAGCGTCCCGACGTTCGTGGTGGTGAACGGGTGGCCCGCCAGGGCGGGCCCGATCTCGCCGACGAACGGCTCGCCGATCCGTTCCCTGGTGGGGTGCGAGAAGCGGGTGCGGTCGGGGGCCATCACCACCACGAAGTCGATGCCGGTGGCCTGCCGGGTCGATTCGGCGTACGGCTGGAGGATGCTCGCGGGGTCGGTGGTGGTGAGGGCCGCGCGGACGTCGGGGGAGCCGGCCACTGTCTGCGCCACCGCGAGCACCTCCTCCTGCGCGGCCTGGCGGGCGTCGCTGCGGGCCAGCCAGACGGCCCCCGCCGCGCCGGCCAGCACGAGGAGCGTCACCACCATCGCCTGGAGGGCGAAGAGCTGCCCGGCGATGCTCCACTGGCGTCGGGCCACCTCCACCACCACCTCCTCGTCGCGCGTTCGCGGTGAACAGAATGACCGCAAGGCTGTCAACGGGTGAGACGCGTTTCACATTGTCGACATGGACACCACCGCATCCGCCACCACCCCGGCCCCGGCGGTCCGCCGGGACCGTACCCGTTACCTGTATCTGGCCGTCATCGTGGCCGTGTTCGCCGGCATCGTGGTCGGCCTGGTCGCACCCGATTTCGGCAAGGAACTCAAGCCGATCGGCACCGGCTTCGTCAACCTGATCAAGATGATGATCAGCCCGGTCATCTTCTGCACCATCGTGCTCGGCGTCGGCTCCGTCCGGCAGGCCGCGAAGGTCGGCAAGGTCGGCGGCCTGGCCCTCGGCTACTTCCTGACCATGTCGACTGTCGCGCTCGCCATCGGCCTGGTCGTCGGCAACCTCATCCACCCCGGCTCCGGCCTGAACCTCGGCGCGGACCTCGCCGGCTCCGGCAAGGCCGCCGCCGGTGACGAGGCCGGCGGTACGGCGGAGTTCCTGCTCGGGATCATCCCGACGACGCTGCTCTCCTCACTCACCGAGGGCAAGGTGCTCCAGACGCTGCTCGTCGCCCTGCTGGTCGGCTTCGCCGTGCAGGCCATGGGCCGGCGGGGTGAGCCGGTGCTCAGCGCCATCACCGTCATCCAGCGGGTCGTCTTCAAGGTCCTCGCCATGATCATGTGGCTGGCGCCGATCGGCGCGTTCGGCGCGATGGCAGCAGTGGTCGGCGCGACCGGCGTGGACGCCCTCAAGAGCCTCGCGCAGATCATGGTGGGCTTCTACGCCACCTGCCTGATCTTCGTGCTGGTCTTCCTGGGCGCGCTGCTGTGGTTCGTGGCCCGGGTCTCGATCTTCTCGCTGCTGCGTTACCTGGGCCGGGAGTTCCTGCTGATCCTGTCCACCTCGTCGTCGGAGTCGGCGCTGCCGCGGTTGATCGCCAAGATGGAGCACTTCGGCGTGAGCAAGCCGGTCGTCGGCATCACGGTGCCGACCGGTTACTCGTTCAACCTGGACGGTACGGCGATCTACCTGACCATGGCGTCGCTGTTCATCGCCGACGCGCTGGGCAAGCCGTTGGCCATCGGCGAGCAGATCTCGCTGCTGCTGTTCATGATCATTGCGTCGAAGGGTGCTGCCGGTGTCACCGGCGCGGGGCTCGCCACGCTGGCCGGGGGCCTCCAGTCACACCGGCCGGACCTCGTCGACGGGGTCGGGCTGATCGTCGGCATCGACAGGTTCATGTCGGAGGCCCGGGCGCTCACCAACTTCGCCGGCAACGCGGTGGCGACCGTTCTCGTGGGAACGTGGACCGGGGAGTTCGACCGGGAGCAGGCGGCAGCGGTGCTGAGCGGCAACGACCCGTTCGACGAGGCGACGATGCTCGACGAGCACGACGACGAGGCGGAGCCCCGCGCCGACGAGAAAGAGTCCGCGCCGGCCGGAGCCCCGGCCTGATTCACTGCGTGGACCGGGTTCGTGGCGCGCCTCGGCCGCCACGAACCCGGTCCACGCAGTGATCCACTCCGCTTCCCGAAAATCGGGGCATCCGAGCCGCCCGCACACTGCGACTTTATGAAAATCGAGTTGATCAGGGGCGGTGGCCGGTGTGTCCAGGTGTCAGCGGCGGCGGGCCCGCCACATGGTGTGTTCCCTGGAGATCGCCGTCTCGGTGTCATTCACGAACCGGGACAGCTCCGCCTCCGACGTGATCCGGGTGGTCAGCGACCCGATGGCGGCAAGCTCCTGACTTGCCAGGGCGTAGGCGGTCGCCACCGCGCTGTGTTGCCGCGTCTGCGTCCAGGCCGCGCCGGCCGCTACCGCTGCGGCGGCCACTCCGAGCAGATCGAGGTCGGTCAGCCCGGCGGCCCTCGACACGGCGAGGGTCACCCCGACGATCTCCAGCACGAGCATGGTGACCGACCACCGGGTCGCCCGCGTCCGGTTCGACAGCGATCGTTCGGCGTACCAGGCTCGCTGTGCCTCCAGGCGGCCGGTCACGTACGCGGCGCGGCGCTCCTCGAGGGAGGTCGCCCGTAGTGCCCGCATTCCTTCGGTGATCTGGTGACCGGCCATCGCCGGGGCCATCAACCCAGCGGCCGACATGTCTCGGGTCAGGCCCAACAGTCGGCTGCTGAATTCCTCGATGCTTTCCGAGTCGCTCTGCGACCGGGGAAAAGGATCCGCAGCGATGGTGAACCGCCAGGTGAGCGACTTGACGGATTCGGAGAGCGCCCTGCCGACGTACCACCGTTCGTCGGGACGACTGGTGAGTAGGAAGACCTCGACTATCGAGGTGGCGGCGAACGCGCCCGCGGCGAGCGCCGGGCCCAGACTGAAGTCGTCGAGTTTCCAGGTGGCGACTCCCGCCACCGCGGCGACCAGGAGCAGGGACAGCCGCAGTGCGATCACTGTCGCGTAGACGCGCTGGCCGCGCTGCGACTCGTCGGACACGGCGCGCTGAAACGGGGGAAGATCCACGGCCGTCAGCATGGCGTTGACCTCTCGACGGAACGTCCAGGGCGTGCACCGGGGCCCCCGGGTACGCAGGCGCTGTAGACAGTAGACACCCAAGTCCACCCCCCAAAGCTCCCCACCACCCCCACCCCACCCCCCACCTGGTTGATCAAGAGGTTTCGGTCACGACACGCCGATACGGTGACGCAAAGCCCTTGATCAATCGGGTCGGGGCTGGTTGGGGAGGCCCTGCGGCGGACCGCCCGTTGCGGGTGGTCTGCTGGGCGTTTTCGGGGGTGATTCGTCGCCGAACCCGCCGTTCCCGCCGGGGCGCCGTGGAAAATGGTGGGCCGGGGAGGGGCGCTGCGACGAACCGGGGGAGCGGTAGTGCTCGGAACCAGCCTCCTGGGCCGGCTTCGCCGCCGTGACCCCGGCGACGCCATCCTGCGACGCGCGGCCCGACTGACGCTCGTCGCGTCAGTCGTCTTCTACGGCTGCCGGTACGGAGTGGGCAGCTCGACACTCGCCACCTACGGGCTGTTCGGCACGATCGCCGCCGGGTCGTTCGCCCAGTTGCCCGGTCCGGCGCCGCAACGGGCACGGATCCTCGTGGTGTCGCTGCCGGCGGTGTGGGCGCTGATCGCGGTGGGCTCACTGTTGGCGTGGAGCACGTGGGCGGCCGCCGGTGGGATGCTTGTCGTCGGGTTCGTGGTGGCGTTCGCCGGGGTCGGCAACCCGCGCCTGGTGGGGTTGGCCAGCGCGTTCCAACTCTTCTACATCCTGGCGTCGTTCCCGCCGTACCAGCCGGACGCCCTGCCGGCACGACTCGGTGGGGTGACGCTCGCCGTCGTGCTGCTCGCCGTGGCCGAGGTGTTCCTCTGGCCCGACCCGGTGCCGGTCTCGTACCGGCAGCGCCTCGCCGAGGCGGCTGACGGCGTCGCCTCCTTCCTCGACGCCGCCGCCGGGAGGTTGACCGCCCCGCCCGCCGCCGCGGGTGATCGGGACGCCCGGCGCGAGCGGGCGTACGACCTGGTGGCGGCGATCGAGTTGAACCGCAGCCCTCCGGCGCTGGCGCCCACCGCGGCGGGCGCCCAGGACCGGGCGTTGCGGATCAGCGCGGCCGCGTTACGGGAGGTGCTCGCCGAGGCCGACCGGTTGGTGGCGGACGCCCCACCGGAGCCCATTGCTGATCTGGCGGCGGCGCGTCTGCTGCGCTGCTGCGCGGACACCACCCGCGCAGCCGGCCGGAGCCTGTCGCCGGGAGCCCCGGCGGTGGTGCCCGCCGACCTGGACGTCGCGGTCGGACGAGCCGAGTCGGCGTACCCCGTGGGCGAGGGCCGCGACGCGCCGGACGTACCCCGGTTGTGTCGGGACGCGACGGCGCTGGCCCTCGCGGACCGGGTGCGGGTCCTCGCCGTCGGTTGCCGGGTGGCCACCGGGGCGCCGCTCGACGGCGCCGACGCCTCGTCGGAGCTGTTCGAGTACACCCGCCGCAGCCCGTGGACGCTGTACTGGTGGCAGTTCCGCTCACACCTGGCGCCGCGCTCGGCGCACCTGCACAGCTCACTGCGGCTGGCCGTGGCGCTCTCCATCGCCCGGGTCGCCGCCGGGCTGCTGCAGCTGACCCACGGCTTCTGGGTGCTGCTGGCCACCCTCACGGTTCTGCGCACCTCGGCCGCCGACACCCGCATGGCACTGCGGCCGGCCGTGCTGGGCACCATCGTCGGCGCGGTGGTCAGCGGCGGGGTGATGCTCGTCGTCGACGAGCCGATCGTGTACGCAGTCGTCCTGCCGGTCACCCTGCTGCTGGCGTTCGGCGTCGGTCGCCTCCTCGGTCCGGTGTGGCAGCAGGCACTGTTCACGCTGCTGCTGACCGTCGTCTTCGCCCAGCTCAGCCCGGCCGGGTGGCGGCTCGCCGAGGCTCGCCTCGTCGACGTGCTGCTCGGCGCGGTGATCGGCGTACTCGCCGGGGTGGCCATGTGGCCCCGCGGCGCGGACCACGACCTGCGGCACAACGCCACCCGCTACCTCACGGCCAGCGCGGACGCTGTCGAACAGACGATCCAGGCGGTGCTCGGCGACGCCCCGGCTCCCGAGGGAGCCCTCCGCCGGGTCCGTCGGCGGATGGTCCTGATCGACTCGTCGTACTGCCAGTACCACGCGGAGCGGCACGATCCGCACCGCCAGCGGGTGAACTGGGATGCCGTCCTGAGCACCGGGCACCATGTCGTCCCGGGCGCGGAGTCGCTGCTGCGCCGCAACCCGCCCGGCTGCCTCGCCGGTTGGCCCGAGGCGGCGGCCCTGCTGCGGGACTCCGCCGGGCGCCTGCGATCGGCGTACGACGCCCTGGCCGACGAGGTCGGCCACGGCCGGACGTCGCCCCGGACACCGGTCTCGAGCACCTGCCTCGACCAGCTGGACCGGATCCGTCCGCTCCTCGGTGAGGCCGAACGTCAGCCGGTCCGGCACCTGATCGAGGTCGACAGGTGGCTCACCGGCCTCGCCGACAGTCTCGCCCGGATCCCCCTGCCCGCTGTCGGCGGGCCGACCGGCGACCACGGCAAGCACTGACGAGCCGTGTCGTCGCCGCTCGCCGCTCGCCGCTCTTGGATCAAGGTCACGGTGACCGTCCTCGGGCTGACCATCGACGGACTGTGAGCTGCCCCTGCTCACTGAGCAACCGCACCCGGCCCGGCAGGGTGCTCGTGAGCGTGATGACTGTGAGTCATTGTGATGCCTCACAGTCATCACGCTCTTCAGGGACTGACGCCCTGCTGACGCAGCTCGGAGCCTCGGGAGCGCGCCACAGGTCGCCGATTGGTCGTGCCCGTTCGTGGCCACGCCGCCTAGCGTCGACGGTATGGAGATCGAGCAGGCGCAGAAGCTGTGGCAGCCGGAGCCGGGCTGGTTGAACACCGCCAGCTACGGGCTGCCGCCGGAGCCGGCGTGGGCGGCGGTGCAGGACGCCCTCGCCGCCTGGCGGGTCGGTAGTACGTCGTGGGAGGGCTGGGGCGAGTCGACGCACCGGGCCCGGGTCGCCTTCGCCGGCCTCATCGGGGTGCCGGTCGGTGACGTGGCCGTCGGCGCGGCGGTGTCCCAGCTCCTCGCGCCGGTCGCGGCGGCACTGCCGGCCGGGGCCACGGTGGTGGTCCCCGACGTCGAGTTCACCTCGAATCTGTTCCCGTGGCTGGTCCAGGGGGAGCGGGGCGTCACGGTCCGCACGGTGCCGCTGGATTCTCTCGTCGACGCCATCGACTCCGACACCGACCTGGTCGCGTTCAGCCTGGTGCAGTCGGCCGACGGGGCGGTCGCGGCGTACGACGAGATCGTGGCCGCGGCCCGCGCGCACGACGCGCTGGTGGCGGTGGACGCGACCCAGGCGTGCGGCTGGCTGCCGTTCGACGGCGGGCGGGCCGACGTGGTGGCGGTGGGCGGCTACAAGTGGCTGATGAATCCGCGCGGGACCGGGTACGCCTATCTGGCTCCGGCGTTGCGTGAGCGGCTGCGCCCCGACGCGGCCGGCTGGTACGCGGGCCGCGACCCGCACGCCTCCTACTACGGCCCGCCGCTGCGGCTGGCCGACGACGCCCGCCGGTTCGACATCTCGCCGGCCTGGTTCAGCTGGGTCGGGGCGGCGCCCGCCCTGGAGGTGGTCGCCGAGATCGGGGTGTCGGCGATCGGGGCGCACAACGTGGCGCTTGCCAACCGGTTCCTGACCGGGCTGGGTCGGCCGCCGCGGGACAGCGCCATCGTCAGCGTGGACGTGCCCGACGCGGAGCGGCGCCTCGCGGCGGCCGGCATCCGGGCGGCGGTGCGCGCCGGACGGGTCCGGGCCTCGTTCCACGTCTACTCGACGGAGGCCGACGTGGACGCCGCGCTGACGGCGTTGACCGGCTGAACCTGGCGCGGAGGACGGCCGGCCGCGCAGCCGGCCGTCCTCGGGCCGCACCCATCAGCCGGCTCAGGCCAGGTGGCCACCGATCTTCGTGTAGCCGCGCAGCAGATCCCGAGAGATGATCAGCCGCTGCATCTCGTCGGTGCCCTCGAAGATCCGGTAGAGCCGGACCTGCCGGTACCAGCGTTCGATCGGCAGTTCCCGGGTGTAGCCCATGCCGCCGTGGATCTGGAGCACCCGGTCGACGACCCGGTTGACCATGCCGGCGCCGTAGAGCTTGCCCATCGACGAGGCGTGCCGGGGGTCCAGGCCCGCGTCGACAGTCCACGCCGAGCGCAGCACCAGCCAGCGGGCCGCCTCCAGTTCCGTCTCGGAGTCGGCGATCATCCACTGGATGGCCTGGTTGGTGCCGATCTTCGCGCCGAAGGTCTCCCGGGTGTTGGCGTACTCGATGGCCATCTGCAACACCCGCTCGGCAATGCCGATGGCGTGCGACGGGATGGTGTAGCGGCCCTTGCCGATCCACTCCATGCCGAGCGTGAAGCCCTGCCCGATCTCGCCGAGGATGTTGCGGTGCGGCACGCGTACGCCGTCGAAGATGAGCGACGCCGGCCCGCCCTCGCCCATCGTCTGGATGAACTCGGAACGCCAACCCATCGACCGGTCCACCAGGAACGCGGTGGCGCCGCCGTTGCGGGCGCCCTTCTCCCGGTCGGTCACCGCGACCACGATGGCGAAGTCCGCGTCGTGACCGCCGGTGATGAAGGTCTTCTCGCCGTCGAGGACCCAGTCGTCGCCGTCGCGGCGGGCGGACAACCGGATGTTCGCCGCGTCCGACCCGGCGCCCGGTTCGGTGATCGCGAAGCAGGAGCGCCGCTCACCCTCGATGGTCGGGATGAGGAACTCCCGCTTCTGCTCCTCGGTGGCGTGGAACAGGATGTTGTCCGCCTCGCCGCCGAAGCGGAACGGCACGAACGTGCGGCCCAGCTCGGTCCAGATCAACGACTGGAGTACGGCCGGCAGGTTCATCCCGCCGTACTCCTCCGGGGTGGCCAGGCCCCAGAAGCCGAACTTGCGCGCCTTGAGTTGCAGTTCGCGCACCTCGGAGTGGTCGAGGCCCGGCTGGTGCGCCCGTTCGCGGCGGAGCACCTCCGCTTCCAGGGGCATCACCTCGCGGGTGATGAACGCGCGCACCGTGTCTCGGACGGCGCGTTCCTCGTCGGACAGTGCGAAGTCCACGGTTCCCCCTCGGTCGGCGTGGTGGTGTGCCGCTGCGTACCGCAGCGGTCATCTCTAAACTAGCGGTGTAAGTTTTCATCCGTCCAGACCCCTCGTGCCGACACCTGCCCGCACACGGCCCCCGATAGGGTGCGTGAACAGGTGGTTCCGACGGGTAGGGACACCGCACACCGAGGAGGTCCGACGTGCCCCGACCTCGACGGCCGCTGCTCACCCGTGACCTGATCGTCGAGACGGCACTCGCGCTCATCGACGCCGACGGGCTCGGGGCGCTCTCCACCCGCCGGCTCGCCGCCGCGCTCGGCGTGCAGGGCCCCTCGCTCTACAACCACTTCGCCACCAAGGACGACATCCTCGACGCGGTCGCCGACACGGTCACCGGGGCCGTCGACACCAGTGGCTTCGCCAGCCGGGACTGGGTCGTCGCACTGCGCGACTGGGCCTGGTCGTACCGGCGGGCGCTCACCGCGCACCCGAATATCGTGCCCTACCTGGCGCAGGGGCCGGGCCGTCGCCCGGCGGCCCTCGCCATGGCCGACGCGGTCTACGGCGGCCTGGTCCGGGCCGGGTGGCCGCCGGCCCGCGCCACTCACATCGGCGCCGCGCTGCGCTACTTCGTGGCCGGGTCGGCGCTCGGCTCGTTCGCCCGCGGGTTCGTCGAGGACCCGGAGTTGTACGCGGCGCACTACCCGCACCTGCGTCAGGCGCACCGGCTCGCCGAGCACCAGCAGAGCGTGGACGAGGGTGCCTTCGCCCTCGGCCTGGACGCCCTGCTGCACGGTCTGGCCGCCGATTACGCCGGCACCGTCGGCACGGTGGAGTCCGCCCGGCCCAACGGGTAGCGTCCAAACTCCCAGCGCTAGTTTCATCGCCCGTCGCCATCGCCCACCCCCGAAGGGACGACATGGACCTCGCCGCCCCGCCGTCGCAGCTGCCCGACTCCCTGCGCCTCCGGCGTCACCTGCACATCGGAGGGCAGTGGACGTCGCCCGCCGACGCCGACCTGATCGACGTGGAGAACCCGAGCACCGGGGAGCGGGTCGGGCAGGTGCCGGCCGGCACCGCGGCCGACGTGGACCGCGCCGTGGCTGCGGCCCGGGCCGCATTCCCCGCCTGGTCGGCCACCACCCCCGCCGAGCGCTCCGCCCACCTCGACCGGCTGCACACGGCGCTCACCGCCCGCGCCGACGACCTCGCCCGCACTATCGCCGTTGAGCTGGGCGCGCCGCTCAAGCTCGCCACCCGGGTGCAGGTCGGGCTCCCGCTGACAGTGCTGCGCGACCACGTCGCGCTCGCCGCTGACGCACCGGTCGAGGAGAGCATCGGCAACTCGCTCGTCGTCCGCGAGCCGATCGGCGTGGTCGCCGCGATCACCCCGTGGAACTACCCACTGCACCAGGTGATGGCGAAGCTGGCACCCGCTGTGGCCGCCGGCTGCACCGTCGTGCTCAAGCCCAGCGAGCTGACCCCGTTGACCGCGTACCTGCTCTTCGACGCCGTCAGCGAGGCCGGACTGCCGCCGGGGGTGCTCAACCTGGTTCCGGGCACCGGGCCGGTGGTCGGCGAGGCCCTCGCCGGGCACCCCGACGTCGACCTGGTCTCGTTCACCGGCTCCACCGCCACCGGCGCGCGCATCATGCGGCT
The DNA here is from genome assembly GCF_040630995.1 of Micromonospora sp. NPDC005710. Taxonomy (NCBI): domain Bacteria; kingdom Bacillati; phylum Actinomycetota; class Actinomycetes; order Micromonosporales; family Micromonosporaceae; genus Micromonospora; species Micromonospora sp. NPDC005710. The sequence continues at coordinate 404,869 of NZ_JBEXYP010000004.1, forward strand.
CGCCGCCGACCGGATCGCCCGGGTCGCTTTGGAGTTGGGCGGCAAGTCCGCGAACGTGATCCTTCCCGACGCCGACCTGGCCACCGCCGTCAAGGTGGGCGTCGGAAATGCCCTGCTCAACTCCGGGCAGACCTGCACGGCGTGGACGCGCATGCTGGTGCACCGCGACCGGTACGACGAAGCCCTGCACCTGATCACCGCGGCGGTGGCCGGCTACCGACTCGGCGACCCGTTCGACCCGACGACCCGCCTCGGCCCGCTGGTCTCCGCCGCCCAGGCCGAGCGGGTGCGCGGCCACATCGACAGGGCCCTCGCCGACGGCGCACGGCTGGTCGTCGGTGGGCCCGACGCACCGGTGCCGGCCCGGGGGCACTTCGTCGCGCCGACCGTCTTCGCCGACGTGCACCCCGACAGCGCGCTCGCCCAGGAGGAGGTCTTCGGCCCGGTGCTCGCCGTCATCCCGTTCGACGACACCGACGAGGCGGTCGCCATCGCCAACAACTCGAAGTACGGGCTGGCCGGCGCGGTCTGGTCCGCCGACACCGACGCGGCGCTCGCGGTGGCCCGACGGCTCCGCACCGGTGCCGTCGACATCAACGGCGCCCCGTTCAACCCGCTCGCCCCGTTCGGTGGTTACAAGCAGTCCGGCCTGGGCCGGGAGTTGGGCGTGCACGGTCTGGCCGAGTTCTGCGAGCTGAAGGCGATCCAGCGATGACCGACCCCGAACTGTCCCCGGCCGCGCCGGCGTCCGCGCCGGTCATCGTTCGTGCGCTGGTCGCGCGTGGGTCCGGCGCCGAGCTTCGGGTCGAGCGGGTACGCCTGCCCGCGCCCGGCCCCGGCGAGGTGCGGGTGACGATCAGGGCGGCCGGGGTCTGCCACTCCGACCTGTCCATGGTCAACGGCACCCTCGCCGCGAGGTTCCCGCTGGTGCTCGGGCACGAGGCGACCGGATTGGTGGCCGAGGTCGGGCCGGGCAGCCACCTGACGGTCGGCACCCCGGTCGTACTCAACTGGGCGCCGGCCTGCCGAACCTGCTGGTGGTGTCGGCGCGGCGAGCCGTGGCTCTGCGCCGACACCACGGCCCCGACGGTGCCGCGCGGCGAGACCGACGACGGGGTTCCGCTGCATCTGACCCTGGGCCTCGGCGCGCTCGCCGAGGCGGTGGTCGTACCCGAACGTGCCGTCATCCCGATCCCCGCCGGGTTGCCGCCCGAGCAGGCCGCACTGCTCGGTTGCGCGGTGCTCACCGGTGTCGGCGCGGTCCGGAACACCGCACGGGTGGCCCCCGGCGAGTCGGTGGCTGTCGTCGGGCTCGGTGGGGTCGGGCTCGCCGTACTCAGCGCGGCCCGCCGGGCCGGTGCCACGACGATCCTGGCCATCGACGTTTCCGAGGCGAAGCGGGACCTGGCGCTCGCGGCCGGGGCGACCGACTTCCTGCTCTCCGACGACCGGCTCTCGAAGGAGGTGCGGGCGCGCACCGAGAGTCGCGGCGTCGACCACGCCTTCGAGTGTGTCGGTCGCGCCGCCACCATCCGGGCCGCCTGGCGCCTCACCCGGCGCGGGGGAGCGGTGACAGTGGTCGGGATGGGCGCGAAGGACGACATGGTCAGCCTCGGCGCGCTGGACATCTTCCACTCCGCGCGCACCCTGCGCTCCTCGGTGTACGGCTCGTCCGACCCGGACCGGGAGGTGCCGGTGCTGGCCGAGGCCGCGCTCGACGGCACGCTGGGCCTGACCCCGCTGGTCAGCGGGGTGGTGAGCCTGGAGGAGGCGCCGGCCGCGTTCGACCGGTTGGCCCGGGGCGAGGGTGCCCGCTGGGTGGTCACCCTGGACTGAGCTGGCGGCCCGCCGGGGGTACGCCGCGCGGTCGGTCACGGCGTCGTCCGCCGGGCGCCCGGGCTGACCCCGAGCGGGGTCGACCTGGGCGTCCCGGGTGACGCGAGCCGTGCGACTGGTCAGAAGGGCGGGGCGTCCTCGCCCATCAGCGCCAGGACGACGCCGCCCTTGCCGCTCTTGAGGCCCTGGACCACGACCTTGCCGGTGCTGCCGTCGGGCAACTCCAGGGTAAAGGTCTTTCCAACCGCGTTCTTGGGGCCGTTGCCGGCGCTGTTGGCGGGGCGGAAGTCACCAGCCCACGGAGCGGGCCCGCCCCGACGGGCCGGCTCGGCGAAGAGCGCGGCGGTGCCGGGGGTCCTGGTGCCGTCTGAGGAAAGGAGCACTGAGGCGCTGCGAAAGGTAGCCATATGCGTCAAGGCTAACCCGGACGAAGCCGAATCCGGGCACCACAGTTGCCCGTGGCGGCAATTCTGTCGGGTTGCTGCTCCACTTCCTCCCGGCCGACGGTAACCCTTCTGGCCACCCCCGTCAGTCCACCTGACTGCGTGTCACTTGCCGGTGACGATGCCCGGGTTGATGCAGAGCCCCGGGTTGGCGCCGTTCTTCTCCGCGATCTCCAGGCAGCGGGTCACCTTGTCGACAGTGGCGTTGGTCTCGCTGATCTGCTTGGAGATCTCGGCGTTCTTGCGGTCCTGCTCCAGGTTGCGGGTCTGCGCCAGCTTGTCCTGGAACGCCTTGATGTTGCCCTCGGTCTTGTCGTCGTGGTTCACCCGGGTGATGGTCACCGAGAGGATGTCCACGTCCGTGGCGAGGCGGGTCTCCGCGCTCGTCTTGATGTTCGCGGCGAACGGCTTCAGGTCCACGTTGAGGTCACCGGTCCGGGCGTCGATCTTCTCCAGCGGGTTGTACGCGGCGAACGCGTCGTTGACCGCACTGTCGAGCTGCACACCCACCCGCTGACCCCGGAAGCTGACGAAGTCGCCCTTGTAGTCCATGAACTGCTTGGGCGCGTTCTCCGGCTTGACCTGCCATTCGACGAGCACCTCGACGCAGGCGTCGGCGAGGGTGCCGGTCCGCACCCGTACGCAGTTGTCGCCGCCGATGTGGTCGTACTTCTGCCGGCCCGCGTCCCACTCGCCGACCTTCTGCCAGGGCGCCACCCATTTCAGGCCGGAGCCGGTCACCTTGCCGGTGGGTTTGCCGAAGCTGGTGACGATGCCGACCGAGCGGATGGGCACCGAGTGGGCGCTGGAGGCGATGCCCACCACGAGCGTGAGGGCGAGGAAGCCGAGCGCCGCGAGGGCGGCCATCCGCTTGAACGGTCGGGCGGGGGCGAGGAGAGCGACGACGGCGCTGACCGCCAGGGCGACGGCGAGGACGATCGCCATGGTGAAGCCGACGGGCATGGGATGGGGACCTTCCGATGGGCTGTGTGGATCATCAACCTAGGGGGTCCGGTCAAGTCGCGGAAATTCCGCGAGGGCGCATCCGCGGCGCGCCCTGCGAGCGAAACCCCGGGTAGAGAACGTCTACCCGGGGGTACGTCTGGTGTTGACCGATCCGATGCCGGCCGAGGTCGTGGAGATCGCGCACAAACAGGTGGCGCTCGCGGCCGAGGACCTGGACGCCAACGGCGTCGCCTCGGTGCTGCTGGAGTTGGTCGAGGCGTGGGGCGTGCCGGCGCTCTGGGAGCAGGTCTGCCGTCCGCTGCTGGCCCGGCTGTCGGGGCGTACCCCCGCCGAGATCGTCGTCGAGCACGCCCTCTTCGAGGGCGTCCGGGTCGGGTTGGACGCGTACCGCCGGGAGCCGGGCCGGTCGCTGCCCACCGGTGGGGTGCTGCTGGCCGGCGTCGAGAAGGAGGCGCACAGTCTGGGTCTGCTGGCGCTCGCCGCCGCGCTGCGGGAGCAGGGTCGCGGCTGTCTGAATCTCGGCCCGGTGCTGCCCTGGTCCGCGCTCACCAGCGCGGTGTACCGGGCCCGCCCGCGCACCGTCGTGCTCTGGTCGCAGACGCCGCTGACCGGCCGCGCGTACCGCCTGGTGCGCTTCGCCCGGGACTTCCCGCTCCTTCGGGTGTACGGGGCGGGGCCGGGCTGGATCGAGCCGCTGGGCCGTCCGGCGATCCGTCTCGGCACGTTGACGGAGGCCGTCCACGCCTGCCTGGCGGCGGTGCCCGGGCGTGATGCCCACCACATACGATACGGATCGGTGCCGTATCGTTAATGCGGGTCGTAGGCTGACCCACGTTACGAGTCTGACCCGTATCGTATTTCGTCACGGGTGATCAGCGTGGGGGGAAAGCAAGGCATGGAGCTGCACAACAACACCGGACACCCGAGGCGGTGGGCGATCCTGGGGGTGCTGGTGATCAGCCTCCTCGTGGTCGTCCTCGACAACACGATCCTCAACGTCGCCCTCCGCACCCTGGCCGACCCGGTGCACGGCCTCGGCGCCAGCCAGGGCGAGCTGGAGTGGTCCATCAACTCCTACACGCTCGTCTTCGCCGGGCTGCTGTTCACCTTCGGGGTGCTCGGCGACCGCGCCGGCCGCAAACGCTTCCTGATGATCGGCCTGGTGCTGTTCGGCCTGGCGTCACTGCTCTCCGCGTACGCCCACAGCCCCGGACAGCTCATCGGTGCCCGCGCCCTGATGGGGGTCGGCGGCGCGGCCATCATGCCGGTGACACTGTCGATCATCTCCAACGTCTTCGACCCGCGCGAGCGTGGTCGGGCCATCGGTGTCTGGGCCGGCGCCGTCGGTCTCGCCGTGGCGATCGGCCCGATCCTCGGCGGCGCGCTGCTGGAGCACTTCTGGTGGGGCTCGGTCTTCCTGATCAACGTGCCGGTGGTCGCCGCCGGCGTGGTGCTGGTGGCGCTGCTGGTCCCCGAGTCGCGTGACCCGCGGCCCGGCCGGATCGACGTGCTCGGCGTGCTGCTCTCCGTGGTCGGCCTGGTCGCCCTCTCCTACGGCATCATCGACGGCGGCGAGCACGGCTTCGACCGCCCGGTGGCCTGGGGGTCGATCCTGGCCGGCGTCGTGGTGCTGGCCTGGTTCGTGCAGCACGAGCGGCGCAGCGACCACCCGTCGCTCGACGTCCGGCTGTTCAAGGTGCCCCGGTTTGCCGCGCCGGTCGTCATCGTCGGCCTGGTGTTCTTCGCCGCGATGGGCTCGATGTTCTTCGGCTCGTTCTACCTGCAACTCGTGCGGGACTACAGCCCCCTGCAGACCGGTCTGCTCTTCCTGCCGTTCGCCGGCGCTCAACTGATCTTCGCGCCGCGCAGCGCCGCGATGGTCCGCCGCTACGGCGGTAAGGCGGTCGCCGCCGTCGGTCTGCTGCTGACAGTGGTGTCCCTCGGCGCGTTCGTCTTCATCGGCGCCTCCACCCCGATCTGGATCGTGCTGCTGGTCTTCCTGATCCAGGGCGCCGGAATGGCGAACATCATGCCGCCGGCCACTGAGTCGATCATGTCGGCGCTGCCCCGGGAGAAGGCCGGTGTCGGTTCCGCGGTCAGCAACACCATCCGCCAGGTGGCCGGCGCGCTCGGCGTGGCAGTCCTCGGCTCGGTGCTGTCCGCGGTCTACCGCAGCGACATCGGTGACGCCCTCACCGGTCTGCCCACGCAGGCCCAGGACGCGGCCAACGAGTCGATCTCCGGGGCGTACGCGGCGGCGGGCCAGCTCGGCCCGGCGGCGCCGGGGCTGATCTCGGCGGCCAACGACGCCTTCGTGACCGCCATGCACTGGGCGGCCGGGCTGTCCGCGGTGATCGCCGCACTCGGGATCATCGTGGTGCTGCGCTGGATGCCGGGCAAGGAGGACACGAGCGTCGCTCCGGCGGCTCCGGTCGCCGAGCCTGAGCTGGCCGGCACGGCGTAGGTTCGGCGAGAATGGCGGACATGACGTCCACTGCCGATGCTCCGCGGTCGCCCGGGCGACCACGGAGCATCCGCGCCGACGAGGCGATCATCGAGGCCACCCTCGATCTTCTCGCCGAGGGCAGCACCATCGAGGCGCTCTCGATCGAGGCGATCGCCACCCGCGCCGGGGTCGGCAAGGCCACCATCTACCGCCGCTGGGCCGGCAAGGACGCGTTGCTGCTGGACGCGCTGCGCCGCCTCAAGGGCGTCATGGCCCAGCCGGCGGGTCACTCCGTCCGCGACGACCTGGTGCTGCTCGTCGGCGCGATCGGCAAGAACGTCGACCCGCGAGCGGCCAAGATCATGCCCTGCCTGGTGCCCGCCGTGAACCGCAGCGCCGACCAGTTCCAGCTCTACCAGAACATCATCTCGCCACGGCGGCAGCTGATGCGCGAGGTGCTGCGGCGTGGCATCGACGAGGGGATGTTCCGCGCCGACATCGACGTCGAGGTGACGATGGCGCTGCTCACCGGGCCGATGCTGATCCAACGGGTGCTCCAGTGGAACCCGGATCTGGACGAGCAGTCCCTGCCCGAGCGGGTCGTCGACGCCGTGCTGGAGGGCATCAGGGCCCGCTGACGCCGGGCGTCCGGTCGGCGGTTGTCAGATGCCCGCCGACGTCGGACGGCCGGTCAGCCGGCCGGTGCCCGCAGCCGGTGCAGCCGCAGCGCGAGCTGCACCTCGAGCGCCCGCTCGGGCCGCTGCCAGTCGACGCCGAGCAACTGCCCGACCCGCTCCAACCGCTGGGTCACCGTGTTGACGTGCACGTGCAGTTGCTCGGCAGCGCGGGCCAGGCTGCCACCCACCCCGAAGTACGCCTCAAGCGTCTTCACCAACGCCGTACCGCGCCGGGCGTCGTAGTCGAGCACCGGCCCGACGGTGGCGGTGAGGAAATCGGTCACGTCCTTCTCGCCCCGGTCACCGACGGTGCCCAACAACAACCCGACGAAGCCCAACTCCACTGTGCTCGCGCCCTGCCCGGCACGGCCCAACGCGCCCAGCGCCGTCAGGCACCGGTCCGCCTCCTGGAACGTCCCGGCCAGCGCCGACGGAGTGTTCGACGGGCCACTCGCCCCGGCGGTCACCGGTCGACCGGTCACCCGGGACAGGTCCCGGGCCACCGCGCGGGCGCTGCCACCGGCGTCCAACCCCGGCAGCATCAGCACCACCCGGCCGTCCCGCGCCGCGGCCAGGCCGCCGCGCGCCGAGGCGTACGTGGTGGCCCACGAGAGCACCCGCTGCCGAGCCGAACCGGTGGCGGCTATCGCGTCGTCGCCCACCGCCACCAGCACGTGCGGCGCGTCCAGATCCACCCCGAGCCGCCGGGCCCGGCTGCGCAGCGCGTCAGTGTCGCGCAGCGGGCGGGCGATCAGGTCGTCCAGCAACTCGCCACGCACCCGCCCCTCCGCCTCCGCTACCGTCCGGCGGAACAGCAGCAGCAACGCTGTCACCAACGCGGCCCGTTCCAGGATGCGCTGGTCGGCGTCGACCAACTCGTCGTCCGGGCGCAGCACCAGCGCGCCCAGGTTCTCCGTGCCGGCCACCACCGCCGCGTACCAGAGTGGGCCGCGGCGGACGCTGCGCCCCTCGGTCCGGGACGCGGCCACCGCCTCGACGATGTCCGCGCGGTCCGGCTCCTCGATCTCACCCACCCGGGCCAGCAGGCGGCCCTCGGCGTCCAGCGCCAGCAGCGCGCCGCCCAGCACCTCGGTCACCGCGGCGGCGACGTCCTCCACCCCGCCGCCACGCAACACCAGCGCGGTCATCCGGTCGTGGGCCGCCGCGGCCCGCTCCACCGAGCTGCTGTGCGCCCGGATGGTGGTGTTCGCCGCCGACAACTCGGCCAGCGCCGACTGGGTCTCGGTCAACAGCCGGGCGGTGTCGATGGCCACCGCGGCGTGCGCGGCCAGCGACACCAGCAGCGCCACCTCCTCCCGGACGAACGGCCGGGCCGAACGGTTGGCCGCGTAGAGCACCCCGATCGAGGTCGAACCGAGCCGCAGCGGCACCCCCAGGATCGCCACCAGACCCTCCTCGCCCACCCCGGCGTCGATCTCGCCGGTGTGGTGGAAGCGCGCGTCCTCGCCGTAGTTGGCGGTGACGTACGGGGCGCCGGACTGGGCCACCAGGCCACCGAGCCCGGCACCCATCGGCAGCCGCAGCCGCTGGAACCGGGCCGAGACCGACCCGTCGGTCACCCGCATGTAGGTGTCGCCGTGTTCGTCGTCGTTGAGCGTCATGTACGCCACGTCCGCGCCGAGCAGGTGCCGGGCCCGGTGCACGATCGCCCGCAACACGTCGTCCAGGTCGCGCAGCCCGGCCAGGTCGCTGACCGTGTCGTACAGGCCGGACAGCTCGCTCTCCCGGCGGCGGCGACGCTCCAGCAGCGCGCGGACCCGCAACGCCACCGACTTGGCCTGCTCCAGCTCGGCCAGCCGGTCCGGCGGCAGCCCGGCGGCCCGCGCGGCCACCAACGGTCCCTCGAACTCGACCGCCGCGGCCTCTCGGGCGAGCAGCTCCAGGAACTCCACCGGCGAAGACATGGTCGACATTGTGCTCAACCCCACTAGTTGGCCGTCCAGCCCCCGTCGAGGGCGATCGACGCGCCGGTGATGAACCCCGCCGGCGGCGAGCAGAGGTACGCCAGCAGTTCGGCCACCTCCTCCGGCTCGATCAACCGCTTGATCGCCGCCCGGGCCAGCATGATCTTCTCGATCACCTCGGCCTCGTCGATGCCGTGACTGGCCGCCTGGTCGGCGATCTGGCTCTCCACCAGCGCGGTACGCACGTACGCCGGGTTGATGCAGTTGGCGGTGACCCCGTGCGCGGCGCCCTCCAACGCGACCACCTTCGACAGCCCTTCCAGGGCGTGCTTGGCCGAGACGTACGCCGCCTTGTACGGCGAGGCGCGCAGCCCGTGCACCGAGGAAATGTTGACGATGCGTCCCCAGCCCTCGGCGTACATGTGCGGCAGCGCCCGTCGGATCAGCCGGAACGGCGCCTCCACCATCACCCGCTGGATGTACTCGAAGCGCTCGACGGGAAAGTCCTGCAACGGCGCGACGTGCTGGAGCCCGGCGTTGTTCACCACGATGTCCACGTCCACGTCGAGGGAATCCACCGCCGCCGGGTCGGACAGGTCCACACCCTCGGCCCGGCCACCGGCCTCGGCGGCCACCGCCTTGGCCGCCTCCAGGTTGCGGTCCACCACGATCACCGTGGCGCCGGCCGCGCCCAGTCGCAGGGCACACGCCCGCCCGATGCCGCTCCCGCCCCCGGTGACCAGGGCGGTCCGACCGGAGAGGTCGACCTGCACGACATGGGGGACCACCACGGGTTCTGCCGTCATGGCGCAAGAAGTTACGAGCTGTGTGCTCCCCGGCACATGGGCCGGCGACACATACTCCGCACCAAAGCTGTGTGGCCCACCCGCCCCCGCCACCCACTCACCCGCCCCGTGCCGTCGCGCCTTGTGCCGCGCCGTCCTGCCTTGTGCCGTGCCACGCCCGCAAGATCGCGCACGAACCAGGATCTGGTGACGTCCCGGTGGTGTGCGACCACTCGATCCTGGTTCGAGCACGATCGTGGCGGCTGTGGGTGTTCGAACCACGCACCTGCGGGTCGGTCGGGGTGTGGGTCCGCCAAGATTCGCGCAGCATCGGGGATGGTGCTGCCTCCGGCGCGTCGGAGGCAGCACCATCAGGGAAGTTGCCCAGATCTTGGCGTGGGGCGTGCGGCCCGGGGCGTGGGGCCCGGGGCTGGGTGGGGCTGGCGCTCGGGGCGTGTCCCGTGGGGCTGGTGGGAAGGGCGCCGGTTAGGGTGTCGAACACACGTACTGCTGACGGCTGGGGAGGGGGCGGCGTGCGCGTGCTCGGTGTGGACCCGGGGTTGACCCGGTGTGGGGTGGGCGTGGTCGAGGGTGTGCCCGGCCGACCCTGCACGCTCGTCGCCTACTACGTGGTCTACACCGACCCGGCCGACGACCTGGCGCTGCGGCTGTTGCACCTGGACCGGTCGCTGAACAAGCTGGTCGCCGAGCATCAGCCGGAGAGCGTCGCCGTCGAGCGGGTGTTCAGTCAGCACAACGTTCGTACCGTGATGGGCACCGCGCAGGCCAGTGGCATCGCCGTGCTGGCCGGGGCGCGGGCCGGGCTGCCGGTGCAGACGTACACCCCGAGTGAGGTGAAGGCGGCGGTGACCGGGTCCGGTCAGGCCGACAAGGCGCAGATGACAGCGATGGTGACCCGGCTGTTGCGGCTGGACGAGCCGCCGAAGCCGGCGGACGCCGCCGACGCGCTGGCCCTGGCCATCTGCCACGTGTGGCGCGGCGGGACCCGCTCCAAGCTGGCCGCCGCGGCCGACCGGGCACGACGAGGAGGAGCGCGATGATCGCCAGCGTGCGCGGCACGGTGACCGCGACGGGTCCGGACCAGGCCGTGATCGAGGTCGGCGGGGTCGGGCTCGCCGTGCACTGCGCCCCGGGGACCCTCGCGGAGCTGCGGGTCGGCCAGGTCGCCCGGCTGGCCACCAGCCTGATCGTGCGGGAGGACTCGCTCACCCTCTACGGCTTCGCCGACGACGACGCCAAGTCGCTGTTCGAGCTGCTCCAGACCGCCAGTGGGGTCGGCCCGCGACTGGCCCAGGCGGTGCTGGCGGTGCACAGCCCGGACGCGGTCCGCAAGGCGATCGCCAACGCTGACACGGCCGCCCTGACCCGCGTACCCGGGATTGGCAAGAAGGGCGCGGAACGTCTGGTGCTGGAGCTGCGCGACCGGATCGGCCCGGTGCCGATCGGCGCCGACGGGGTGACCGGGGTGACCCGCGGCAGCTGGCCCGACCAGGTCCGCCAGGCGCTCGTGGGGCTGGGCTGGACGGCCGGTCAGGCCGATCAGGCGGTGGCCGCGGTGGCGGAGTCGATCGAGGGGGAGACCCCGCCGGTGCCGGTGCTGCTCAAGCAGGCCATCCGACTGCTCGGTCGCACCCGATGACCGCCCGGCCGCGACGGGCGGCGGCACGATGAGCGTGAGGAGTGAGCCGGGTTTGCGAGCCCCGCAGTCGCGAATGAAGGCGGCCCGATGAGCGTGAGGAGTGAGCCGGGTTTGCGAGCCCCGCAGTCGCGAATGAAGGCGGCCCGATGAGCGAGACCGAAGGGCTCGTCTCGGCGTACGTCAACGACGCCGACCGGGACGCGGAGGCCACCGTACGGCCGAAGCGGCTGGCCGAGTTCATCGCCCAGGACCGGGTCCGCGACCAGCTCGACCTGTTGTTGCAGGGCGCCATGCGGAGGGGGTCGCCGCCGGACCACATCCTGCTCTCCGGCCCACCCGGGTTGGGTAAGACGAGCCTGGCGAACATCGTCGCCGCCGAGTTGGGCGCGGGCATCCGGGTGACGAGCGGCCCGGCGATCGAGCGTTCCGGTGATCTGGCGGCGATCCTGACCAGCCTCGCCGAGGGCGACGTGCTCTTCATCGACGAGATCCATCGGATCGCGCGCCCGGCCGAGGAGTTGCTGTACAGCGCGATGGAGGACTTCCGGGTCGACGTCGTGGTGGGCAAGGGTCCGGGGGCGACGGCGATCCCGCTGGACGTCGAGCCGTTCACCCTGGTCGGCGCGACCACCCGGTCGGGTCTGTTGACCGGGCCGATGCGGGACCGGTTCGGCTTCGTCGCGCACCTGGACTTCTACGCCGCGGCGGATCTGGAGACGTTGTTGCACCGGTCGGCGCGGATCCTCGGGGTGCCGATCACCCCCGAGGGCGCGACGGAGATCGCCGGTCGGTCCCGGGGTACGCCGCGGATCGCCAACCGGCTGTTGCGCCGGGTCCGTGACTACGCCGAGGTCCGGGGGGACGGGGTGGTCGATCTCGTCACCGCCCGTGCGGCCCTGATCGTGTACGACGTGGACGCGCTGGGCCTGGACCGGCTGGACCGCGCGGTGTTGACCGCTCTGGTCGACTCGTTCCGGGGCGGCCCGGTGGGGCTGTCGACCCTCGCCGTGGCGGTGGGGGAGCAGCCGGACACCGTCGAGGAGGTGTGCGAGCCGTTCCTGGTGCGCGCCGGGCTGTTGGCGCGTACGCCCAGGGGGCGGGTGGCGACCGAGGCGGCCTGGAGGCATCTGGGGCGGACACCACCGAATGGTATATTTGGTGTGGATAGTCCACCTGTGCCCGACTTGTTCTCCTTGGATGTCGATCAGCCGTGATGTGAACGTGATCTGTGCCGCATTCGGCGTTCTCAGGTGCAGGGTTTAGACTTCGCCGCGGTCTGTACAGGACGTGAGAATCCGCCTCCGCTCCGGCACCCACGGTGCCGGGGAGGTGGCCAATGGGAAGGTCAGTAACCGTGCATTACGCAGCAGCGGGTGGCGGGGCCGGCGGTATCACGCCGATCCTGATGATCGCCCTGCTCTTCGGTGTCATGTATTTCATGATGATCCGACCCCAGCAGAAGCGTCGCCGTGAGTCGGAGGCGATGCAGTCCGGGCTCGGCCCCGGCGACGAGGTCGTCACCATCGGCGGGCTCTACGGCACTGTCACCGGCATCGAGGACGACACCGTCCTGATCGAGGTCGCCCCGGGTGTGCAGACCCGCTACGCCCGCGCCGCCATCGCGCGGGTGACCACCCGCGCGGAGCTGCCGAGCGAGACGGTCACCGAGGACGCGGACACCGCAAAGGACTGACCCTCCCTCCGGGAGCCGCGAATCCGGCGTACGGCCGGTCGGCCGGTTTCCGGGTCGCCGCGCCCGACGGGGCAGCGGACGAGACGTGAAAACTGGATAGTTGGGTCGACGCCGGTCGTCGGCACGTTCCCGTGACCGTCGGCGTTCCGCGCCGGAAGGTCGGGTCCTCGTGTCGGCATCTCGTCGGCTCAAGGCAGACCCGTCGGGCGGAACCCCCGGCCCGACACCCGCCGCCGCTGCGACAGCGGCGCGACCGTACAGGGAGACAGGACAGCCGTGGCACCACCTCAGGGACAGATGCGCCCCGGGCGGCAGCTCGCCGTGCTCGGGTTCATCTTCGTGGTCCTCTATCTTTTGGTGTTCTTCGCCGGCGCCAGCGGCAGCTGGAAGGACCGGCTCGAGCCCAAGCTCGGCCTGGACCTCATCGGCGGCACGCGGGTGACACTGGAGGCGACCAACAGCGTCGACGGCAAGCCCCCGACGGCGGAGAACCTCGAAGAGGCCCGCGAGATCATCGAGAGCCGGGTCAACGCGTTCGGCGTGGCCGAGGCCGAGGTGGTCACCGAGGGCAACCGCAACATCGTCATCTCCCTGCCCGGTGAGAACCGGGACCTCACCGATGTGGGCAGCGCGGCCGAGCTGCGCTTCCGCAAGGTGCTCAAGGGCGCCTCCGGTAGCGGGGTGGCCGAGGCGCCGCCCGCCGCCACGCCGGCCCCGTCCGGCAGTGCCGCCCCGACCGGCAGCGCGACCCCGTCCGGTGCCCCGACCCCGTCGGGCAGCGCCGCGCCGAAGGTGACCTCGTCGCCGAGCGGCGGTCAGGGCGGAATGGCCCCGGCGTCGCCGAGCGCCACGCCGACCCCCGCCGCGTCCGCCACGGCCTCGCCGAGCGCCGCCGCGCCGACCGCCAGTGCCGAGCCGGTCCCGGCCAGCATCGAGCAGCAGCGCAAGGCCGTCGAGCAGAAGGTCGGCGCCGCCACGTGGCAGGCCGCCAACGGGTTGCAGGCCCCGGCCGACCTGAGCGCCGACCCGTCGCTGGCCGAGAAGCTCAAGCCGTTCGGCACGCTGTCTGCGCAGGAGGTAGCGGTGCTGCCGGCGCAGATGCAGTTCAACGTGCCGACGATCGGCTGCAAGCAGCTCGACGAGCGTCCCCCGGCGTCGATCTCCGACGCGAACCAGCAGGTGGTCTCCTGCGAGGACGGCGCGTCGAAGTACCTGCTCGACAAGGCCAAGGTGCTGGGCACCGACGTGTCCGACGCCGACGCGGTGCTCGACCAGACCAACTCCTGGGTGGTCAGCCTGGACTTCACCGGCGACGGCCAGGGCAAGTGGACCTCGCTGACCCGTGAGGCGTTCACCAACGAGGGTCAGGCCTGCGACGCGACCGCGTTGGGCCAGGACGGCAAGTGCCGGGTGGCAGTCGTGCTGGACAACAAGATCGTGTCCTCCCCGGAGATCCAGGCCGTGCTGACCGGCAACTCCCAGATCACCGGCACCTTCACCCAGAAGGACGCCAGCACCCTCGCCGGCCAGCTCCGCTACGGCGCGCTGCCGGTGACCTTCGAGCAGCAGGAAGCGCAGAACGTCACGGCCACGCTGGGTGCCAGTCACCTGCGCGCCGGTCTGCTCGCGGCCGGCATCGGCATGCTGCTGGTCATCATCTACGCGTTCTTCTACTACCGGCTGCTCGGCTCGGTGATCTTCCTGAGCCTCATCCTCTCCGCGCTGCTGGTCTTCGGCGCGCTCGTGGTGCTCGGCCGGCAGATCGGCTTCACGCTCACCCTCGCCGGCATCGCCGGCATGATCGTCTCGCTCGGTGTGGCGGCGGACTCGTTCGTCATCTACTTCGAACGACTGAAAGACGAGATCCGGGAGGGGCGCAGCCCGCGTAGCGCGGTGCCCCGTGCCTGGATCCGGGCCCGTCGGACGATCATCTCGGCCAACGCGATCACCCTGCTCTCCGCCGTGGTGCTCTACGTGGTCTCGGTCGGCACTGTCAAGGGCTTCGCGTTCGCGCTCGGCCTGGCCACCGTGCTGGACCTCGTGGTGGTGTTCCTCTTCCGGCACCCGATCATGACGATGTTCGCCCGGACCCAGGCGTTCCTGTCCCCGCGGGTCAGCGGTCTGGGCCGGGCACTGCCGGCTCGCAACCAGCCGACTCAGCAACCCCGCAACCCGCGCGCCAAGGAGGCCTGAAATGGCTGAAAACGGTCTGGCGAGCCGCCTTTACAACGGCGAGGCCGGTCTCAACATCGTCGGCCGGCGCAAGCTCTGGTTCGGCGTCGCCGGGGTCCTGGTCCTGATCGCGATCCTCAGCTTCTCGATCCGCGGCTTCAGCCTGGGCATCGAGTTCGCCGGCGGCAACTCGTTCCAGGTGCCGGCCAGCGTCGGCACCCTGGACGACGCCGAGCGGGAGGTCAACTCGGCCCTCGCCGCGGAGAACACCGGCGTCAAGGTGGCCACCACGCAGAAGGTCGGCGGCCCGGGCGGCGACTCCTACGAGCTGCGCACGCCGCAGCTCAGCGTCGAGCAGGCCACCGCGGTCAAGGCCCAGATCGCCGAGGACCTCGGCATCAACGTCGACCAGATCAGCGGCAACCAGGTCAGTGAGGCCTGGGGCAGCCAGGTGACCGAGCGGGCAGTGCTCGGTCTGGTCATCTTCATCGCGCTGGTGATGGTCTACCTGATCCTGCGCTTCGAGTGGCGCATGGCCGTCGCCGCGGTCGCCTCGCTGATCACGAACCTGCTCCTCACCGCCGGCATCTACTCGCTCGTCGGGTTCGAGGTCACCCCGTCGACGATCATCGGTTTCCTCACCATCCTGGGCTTCGCGCTCTACGACGTGGTGGTGGTCTTCGACAAGGTCCAGGAGAACACGCGGGGCATCACCGCCAACAACAACCAGACGTACGGCGAGGCGTCCAACCTCGCTGTCAACCAGAGCCTGATGCGGTCGTTGAACACCTCGGTGGTCGCGCTGCTGCCGGTCGGCGGTCTGCTCTTCATCGGTGCCGGCCTGCTCGGCGCCGGCACTCTGAAGGACCTCGGTCTGGTGCTGTTCGTCGGTATGGCGGTGGCGTTCCTGACCTCCATCCTGGTGGCCACCCCGCTGCTGGCGCTGCTGAAGAACTACGACCCGCGGATCCAGGCGCACAACAAGCGGGTCCTGACCCGGCGGGGCGCGCTCAGCCGTGGCGAGGTTCCCGGTAAGGGTGCCGCGAGCCCGGTGGGCCAGGCCGACGCGACCGACGAGCCGGTCGACGACCAGGACGCCGCCGCGCTGGCCGGTGCCGCCCCCAAGGTGGGCGCTCGGCCGGCGGGCAAGCGGCCCACCGGCGCGCGGGGCGGTCGCCCGGGCGGTGGCGGCAGTCGGCCGGGTGGCGCCAAGCGGCGCTGACCCGACAGGAAACACCCGAACGGCGTCCGGCATGCTGTTGCCGGACGCCGTTCGTCGTCGAAGGGGAGCGAAACAGCCGTGACGGAGACCCACAGCACCGCAGCACGCGGGGACAGTGGCCCGGAGGTCGCCCGACTGGTCGCCAGCCGGGTGCTGGACGTGCCCGACTTCCCGAAGCCCGGCGTGATGTTCAAGGACCTGATGCCGCTGTTCGCCGACGGCACCGTCTTCCGTGAGGTGATCGACGGGATCGTCGCGTACCACGGGCGGGACGCCTTCGACGTGGTGGTCGGCATCGAGGCACGCGGGTTCGTCGTCGCGGCGGCCATCGCGTACGCGACGGGGGTGGGCGTGGTGCCGGTGCGCAAGGCCGGCAAGCTGCCCCGGCCGGCGCACTCGGTCTCCTACGAGTTGGAGTACGGCGAGGCCACCCTCGAGGTGCACGAGGACGCCTTCACCGCCGGGCACCGGGTGCTGGTGGTCGACGACGTGCTGGCCACCGGTGGCACCGCCGAGGCGACGCTGGACCTGGTCGAGCGGGCCGGCGGCACCGTCACCGGCTTCACGGTGTTGCTGGAGCTCGGCTTCCTCGGTGGGCGGAAGCGACTGGCGCCGCGTCCCGTGCACGCCCTGTTGACCGTTTGAGCCGGTCGGTTCCTGCTGCCCGTTTGATCCCGGCCCTCTCGGATGCAGCCGACGACGACCGTCCGGCGGAGCGGCAGGGGGCCGTCCGGGCGGGTAGCATTGCCCTTTGCTGACGCCGGGCGGTACCCCGTCCGGCGGGCGAGACCAGGCTGGCCGATCTTCGGCCGGCGTGTTTCCGGCGAGCGGTGAGGAGGCCGGTGTCCCACGATGTCGTCCCTCCGGCGGAGGACACGGTGCACCCGACAGGCGACGCCGACGGCTCGGTGACCGAGCGGGCTGGCGACGAACCGGCCCGGGTGACGGGCACCGGCAACGGCTCCGGCAGGGCTTCCAGCGATAGCGCGGTGCGTCCGACGAGCGGCCCGCCGAGCGTCGAGGCGTCCCCGGGCGCCGACGGCGTCGTGGTGCCGTTCCCGACCGACGTCGACGTCGACCCGTCGCCCAGCGGTGGCTTCGCGTTGTCGAACGCGCCCACCGGTCGGCGGGTCCGGGCCCGGCTGGCCCGGTTCAACGCGCCCTGGCAGACCTCCCAGGTCAGCGAGGTGCTGGAGCCGCTCATCGCCAGCCACCGGGACAACCACCCCAAGGCGGACGCCCGGCTGCTCCAGCGCGCCTTCGACACTGCCGCGCGGTGGCACTCCGGGCAGTACCGCAAGTCCGGCGACCCCTACATCACCCACCCCCTCGCGGTGGCGACGATCCTCGGCAACCTGGGGATGGACACCACCACGCTCGTCGCGGCGCTGCTGCACGACACCATCGAGGACACCGAGTACACCCTCGACCAGATGCGCGCCGACTTCGGCGGCGAGGTCGCTTTGCTCGTCGACGGCGTCACCAAGCTCGACAAGGTCAAGCTGGGCGACGCCGCCAAGGCCGAGACGATCCGCAAGATGGTAGTGGCCATGGCGAAGGACCCGCGGGTCCTGGTGATCAAGCTGGCCGACCGGCTGCACAACATGCGCACCCTGACCTTCCTGCCCCGCCCCAAGCAGGAGCAGAAGGCCAAGGAGACGCTGGAGATCCTGGCGCCGCTGGCGCACCGGCTCGGCATGAACACGATCAAGTGGGAGCTGGAGGATCTGTCCTTCGGCACGCTGTTCCCGAAGCGCTACGAGGAGATCAACCGGCTGATCGGGGAGCACCAGCCGCAGCGGGAGACGCTGCTGCGGCAGGTGACCCAGAAGGTCGGCACCGACCTGAAGGCCGCCAAGATCAAGGCGGAGACCACCGGTCGGCCGAAGCACCTCTACTCGATCTACCAGAAGATGATCGTGCGGGGTCGCGACTTCAACGACATCTACGACCTGGTGGGTGTGCGGATCCTGGTCGACACGGTTCGCGACTGCTACGCGGCGCTGGGAGTCATCCACGCCAACTGGCAGCCGGTGCCGGGCCGGTTCAAGGACTACATCGCCATGCCCAAGTTCAACATGTACCAGTCGTTGCACACGACTGTCATCGGGCCCACCGGCAAGCCGGTGGAGATGCAGATCCGCACGTACGCGATGCACCGCACCGCCGAGTTCGGCATCGCCGCGCACTGGAAGTACAAGGAGCACAAGGGCACCCAGATCGTCGGCCCGCCCGCGCACATCGACGAGATGACCTGGCTGCGGCAGCTGCTCGACTGGCAGCGCGAGGCGGCCGACCCGAGCGAGTTCCTCGACGCGCTGCGCTTCGACCTGTCCAGCCAGGAGGTGTACGTCTTCACCCCGAAGGGTGACGTCATCCCGCTGCCGACCGGGTCGACGCCTGTCGACTTCGCGTACGCGGTGCACACCGTTGTCGGGCACAAGTGCATCGGGGCGCGGGTCAACGGCAAGTTGGTGCCGCTGGAGTCGACGCTCTCCAACGGCGACGTGATCGAGATCTTCACGTCGAAGTCCGAGACGGCCGGCCCGACTCAGGACTGGCTGGGCTTCGTCAAGAGCCCGCGCGCCCGCACGAAGATCCGGCAGTACTTCAACAAGGAGCGGCGCGAGGAGGCGATCGAGGCCGGCAAGGACGCGATCGTCAAGGCGATGCGCAAGCAGGGCATGCCCCTGCAGCGGATGCTCACCTCCGACGCGCTCATGTCGATCGCCCGGGACCTGCACCTGGCCGACGTGGCCTCGCTCTACGCGGCGGTCGGCGACAGTCAGGTGTCCGCGCAGTCGGTGGTGCAGAAGCTGATGGCCGCGTACGGCGGCGAGGAGGGCGCGGCGGAGGACATCGCCGAGACCGCCGTCGCCACCAGGCCGCCGCGCAGTCGGCAGAGCAGCAACGACCCCGGTGTGGTGGTCCGCGGCGTCAGCGACGTCTGGATCAAGCTGGCCCGTTGCTGCACCCCGGTCCCACCGGACTCGGTGTTCGGCTTCGTCACCCGCTCCGGCGGGGTGAGCGTGCACCGCGACGACTGCGCCAACGCCGAGGACCTGCGCGCGCAGGCCGAGCGGGTCGTCGAGGTGAGTTGGAAGCTGACCTCCGCCTCGACGTTCCTGGTCGCCATCCAGGTCGAGGCCCTGGACCGGCACAAGCTGCTGGCCGACGTCACCCGGGTGCTGTCCGAGGAGCGGGTCAACATCCTCTCCGCCACCGTCACCACCACCCGCGACCGGGTGGCGGTGAGCCGGTTCAGCTTCGAGATGGCCGACCCGAAGCACCTGGGCCACCTGCTGGCCACCGTCCGCAAGGTCGACGGTGTCTTCGACGCCTACCGGGTCACCTCGGGGGCCTGACCGCCCGTACCCCGGGAACACGAGAGCGCCCGCCGGCTCAGCCGGCGGGCGCTTCGTCGTGCGTGCGGGGGTCAGCCCTGCGGGTTGCTCATGGTGAGGTCCTTGATGATGACCTCCTTCTTCGGGTGGCCACCGCCGGCCTGCTGGGCGAACGCCCCGTCGTCGCCGGCCTTGGCCACGTCCTTGACGAGGTCCAGGCCGCCGGTGACGGTGCCCAGCACCGTGTACGCCGGGTCCAGCGGGGAGTCACCGTAGACGATGAAGAACTGGCTGCCGGTGCTGCCCGGCTGGCCGGAGTTGGCCATCGCGATGACACCCTCCGGGTACGGCGGGCGCTTGTCGGTGGGCAGGTTCTCCTCGGGCAGGCGGTAGCTCGGGCCGCCCTGGCCGTCGGTGTCCCGCCAGCCGTTGCCGGTGGCGCTGGGGTCACCGCACTGCAACACCTTGATGCCCTCGGTCACGAGGCGGTGGCACTTGGTGTTGTCGAAGAAGTTCTTCTCCGCGAGGAGGCTGAAGCTGCCCGCCGTGCAGGGGACCAGCGACCTGTCGACCTTGGCCGTGATCGGGCCCAGGTTGGTGTCGATCGTCATGGTCTGGACGCCCTTGGCGGACTGCTGGTTGCTCGGCACCCCCACGTCCTTGATCTGCGGGGGCCGCTGCTCGGTGGGCAGCGCGTTGTACACGCACTCGGACGCGCCGGCCGCCGCGGTCGTGGTGCCGGGCTTGTCGTCGTCACCGCCGAGGCTCACCGCCAGCCACACGGTGCCGGCGACCACGAGCACCAGCGCGGCACCCGCGCTGACGATCGCCGTCGTCTGCCGGCGCTTGCGGGCCTTGGCCGCGCGCTCGGCCATCTCCTTCTCGAGCCGGGCGCGTGCCGCCGCGCGCTGCCGCTCTCTGGTGGACGTCACGCCTGGATCCTCCTGGCTGTCTGCTGCTGGGTGCCGCTTGGGTAGGTGGTGGCGCCCGGTCAGCTGGCGCTGGGGCTGCTGGCCGGGGTGCCGGAGGCCGACGGTGCCGGTGCCGCACCGGTGACCGGCTCACCGACCGTGAGGCTCTGGATCGTCACATCGGTGCTGGGCTTGACCTTCGCCCCGGTCCCATTGTCCACGGTCGGGAGGGCACCGATCTTCTCCACCACGTCCAGCCCGCCGGTCACCCGGCCGATGACCGGGAACTTCGGGTCGGCGGTGGTGAAGTCCTTGAAGAAGATCAGGAACTGGCTGCCGTTGCTGCCCGGCGGGTTGGAGATCATCGCCACCGTGCCCTTCGGGTACGTCGGCGGCTGGCCGGGGGCGGGACTGGCCGACGGAGACGCCGACGGCACGGTGGGCAGTTCCTCGTCGTAGAACGAGTAGATCGGCCCACCGAGACCCGTGCCGCTGGGGTCGCCGCACCGCAGCGCGCCCTCGGCGGTGATCTCGTGGCACGTGGTGTTGTCGTAGAACGACCGGCTCGCCAGGTGGGCGATGCTCGCCGCCGCGCACGGGGAGTTGGTCAGGTTCAGCTCGGCGGTGATCGGCGCGCCCTTGTTGGTGGTCACCGTCATCGCCCGGGTGCCCTCGGTGGGCAGGTCCTTGGTGGCCGGCGTACCGACGTCCTTGAGGTTGGTGTTGGCCGTCGCGTCCTGCGGCGTCCAGAGGCAGGTGTCCTCCGCCGCGGCGGTGTTCTGCTTCGGGTCGGAGTCGAACGCTCCGAGCGCCCAGGCCGAGCCCGCCACGACCAGCACGAGGATCAGCGCGGCCCCAACTCCGGCCTGGATCTGCCGACGGCGCCGCGTGGACGCCGCCCGGCGAGCCATCTGCCGGTCGAGCTTGGCCCGCGCCATCTTGCGCTGCCGGTCCCTGCTGGAAGCCACAGGTGCTCCCCTTTCCGCTACCTGGTCGTCGCCGGCGGCCGGGCACCCCGGCCCGTCCAGGCGTGACGTGTGCCGCGCCACACGCCCGCCAGAGTGTACGGCTAGTGACTGAGAATGTGGTGTACGAGGTCCACCCCGTCCCGAGCAGCGCTTATCGGAGATCGTCACTGTGCCGTAGGGGGCGCGTGGGACGGACGCGGCAAACTCGCTCGGCGCGCCCGATAGGCTGCGGTACAGGACGACAGCTGCTCGACGGAAAGGACAGCGCCAGTGCTCGTGGCCGGCTTTCCCGCGGACGCCTTCGGCACCAACTGCTACGTGGTTGCCGCCGCGCCGGGGGAGCAGTGCGTGGTGGTCGACCCCGGCATCGGGGTGCTCGGCCAGCTCGACGCGTTGCTCGCCGAGCACCGCCTGCATCCGGCCGCCGTGCTGCTCACCCACGGCCACCTCGACCACACCTTCTCGGTCGCGCCGGTCTGCGGCGCGCGTGGCATCACCGCGTACGTTCACCCCGGCGACCGGGAGATGCTTGCCGACCCGGCGAAGGGCCTCTCGACCGACCTGACGTCGCTCTTCGGGGGCCGGCTGAGCTACACCGAGCCGGAGGACGTGGCCGAGCTGACCGACGGTGCCACCCTCACCCTCGCCGGCCTGGAGATCGCCGTCGACCACGCCCCGGGCCATACCGGCGGGTCGGTGCTGTTCCGGCTGCCGGGAGCGGGGTCGAGCTTCGAGGCTGACGAGCTGTGCCTCTCCGGCGACGTCCTCTTCGCCGGGTCGATCGGCCGCACCGACCTGCCGGGCGGGAGCATGCCGGCCATGCTCAGCAGCCTGCGCGACAAGATCCTTCCGCTGGCCGACGACACTGTCGTGCTGCCCGGCCACGGCCCCGCCACCACCATCGGCCGCGAGCGCGCCAGCAACCCGTACCTCATCGAGGTGGCCGGCACGTCGCCGGCCGCTCCCACCCGGGGCCTCTAGATCTTCCGTCCGCGCCGCGCGCGGACCCACGACACCACCGCGCCGCGGGCGCGGAACCGCAAGGAGTACGCCGATGAGCAAGCCCACGCCCATCTCCGGCTTCCCGGAGTGGACCCCCGGCCAGCGGATGATCGAGCAGTTCGTGCTCGACAAGATCCGGGCCACCTTCGAGCTGTACGGTTTCGCGCCGCTGGAGACCCGCGCCGTGGAACCGCTCGACCAGCTGCTGCGCAAGGGCGAGACCTCGAAGGAGGTCTACGTGATCCGTCGGCTGCACGCCGACGCCGAGGGTGCCGCTGGCGACGACCAGCTCGGCCTGCACTTCGACCTGACTGTGCCGTTCGCCAGGTACGTGCTGGAGAACGCCGGCAAGCTCAGCTTCCCGTTCCGCCGCTACCAGATCCAGAAGGTGTGGCGGGGTGAGCGGCCGCAGGAGGGCCGCTACCGGGAGTTCGTCCAGGCCGACATCGACATCGTCGACCGGGACACCCTGGCCGCGCACCACGAGGCGGAGATGCCGCTGGTGATCGGGGACGCACTGCGTTCGTTGCCGATCCCGCCGGTGACGATCCAGGTCAACAACCGCAAGATCTGCGAGGGTTTCTACCGGGGCATCGGGCTGACCGACCCGGAGGCGGCGCTGCGGGCAGTGGACAAGCTCGACAAGATCGGTCCGGCGAAGGTGGCCGAGCTGCTGGCCGAGACTGCCGGGGCGAGCGAGGCGCAGGCCAAGGCGTGCCTGGCGCTGGCCGAGATCTCCGCCCCGGACGCCTCGTTCGCCGACGCCGTCCGGGCCCTCGGGGTGAGCGACCCGCTGCTCGACGAGGGCATCGAGGAGTTGGTCCGGGTGGTGGACACCGCCGCCGCCCACTCGCCCGGCCTCTGCGTGGCGGACCTGCGCATCGCCCGTGGCCTGGATTACTACACGGGCACCGTCTACGAGACCCAGCTGCGCGGCTACGAGCGCTTCGGCTCGATCTGCTCCGGCGGCCGGTACGACAACCTGGCCAGCGCCGGCGCCGTCTCGTACCCGGGCGTAGGAATCTCGATCGGCGTGACCCGACTGCTCGGGCTGCTCTTCGGCGCGGGCGAGCTGTCGGTCTCGCGGGAGGTGCCGACGGCCGTGCTCGTCGCGGTGACGAGCGAGGAGCAGCGTACGGCCAGCAACCGGGTGGCCGAGGCGCTGCGGCGGCGCGGGGTGCCGACCGAGGTGTCGCCGAGTGCGGCGAAGTTCGGCAAGCAGATCCGTTACGCCGAGCGGCGCGGCATCCCGTACGTCTGGTTCCCCGGTGCCGAGGGAGCGCCGGACGAGGTGAAGGACATCCGCTCCGGTGAGCAGGTCACCGCCGGTGCCCAGGAGTGGATGCCACCCCTGGCGGACCTCAAGCCCACTGTCGGTTGAGTGTCCCCACTGGCGCTGACGGCCGCGGGGACCTACGGTAGCGTAAGTTACGCCACCGTAGGGAGTTTCTCGTGACCGTCAGCACCACAGTGAGCCAGACCGCCCTGCTCGTCGAGTTGGAGCCGGTCGTCGCGCGCAACCTCGACCGCCACCTCTCGCTCGCCAAGGAGTGGTTCCCGCACGAGTACGTGCCGTGGAGCGAGGGGCGGACCTTCGACGGGCCGCTCGGCGGCGAGGCGTGGTCACCGACCGACTCCACCATCCCGGACGTGGCCCGCACCGCGCTGATCGTCAACCTCCTGACCGAGGACAACCTGCCCTCGTACCACCACGAGATCGCGACCCTGTTCGGTCGCGACGGCGCATGGGGCACCTGGGTGCACCGGTGGACCGCCGAGGAGGGTCGGCACGGCGTCGCGATCCGTGACTACCTGACCGTCAGCCGGGCCGTCGACCCGGTCGCGTTGGAGCGGGCCCGGATGACGCACATGTCGGAGGGCTACACGAACGCCCACGGCGACGAGGTGCTGCACTCCCTGGCGTACGTCTCGTTCCAGGAGCTGGCCACCCGGATCTCGCACCGCAACACCGGCAAGGCCACCGGCGACCCCACCTGCGAGGCGCTGCTGGCCCGGGTGGCCGCCGACGAGAACCTGCACATGGTCTTCTACCGCAACCTGCTCGCGGCCTCGTTCGAGCTGGCCCCGAGCCAGGCCATGCGGGCCGTCGCCGACGTGGTGGCCGACTTCCAGATGCCGGGCAGCGGCATCGAGGGCTTCGCCCGCAAGTCGGTGGCGATCGCCCTGGCCGGCATCTACGACCTCCGTCAGCACCGCGACGAGGTGTTGCAGCCGGTCCTGCGCCAGTGGGACGTCTTCAACGTGACGGGCCTCAACGCCGACGGCGAAGCCGCCCGCGAGGAGCTCGCCGCCCATTTGGAGAGCCTGGACCGCGCCGCGAGCCGCTTCGAGGAGAAGCGCGACGCGAGAGCCGCCCGCCTAGCCCTCCGCTAACCCCCACCCCCCCACCGAGCCGAAGACCCCACCACTCAACTCCCGTCACACTA